>NZ_JBYSYC010000003.1:0-318498 GCF_058782875.1 Cupriavidus sp. FW305-F7
ATGCTCATGTGGCGGTCGGGGTAGGCCGCGGCGCCGACGATCTCGGAGAGGAACTGCTCGGAGGCGGCGTCGCCGTGCAGCACGCAGTTTTCGCCGCCTTCTTCGTAGTTGAGGACGAACTGCACCGCAACGCGCGCGCCGCCCGGCCAGCGGGCGTGCGGCGGCCGGGCGCCGTAACCGATGAGATCGCGTGGATAGCGGGACTGGAGCATGGCGGTGGAGTCGGAAATGGATCGGGAAGTCATACGGTTCAGTTCAACGCATAAGGGGCCAGCATGCCCGCATACGCCTTGGGCAGCGGCCGCGCCCAGTCGCCGCGCTTGCTGGTGCCCAGTCGCACCGAGACCAGCGCCTCGGCCATCTTGACCGCGCACACCACGCCGTCGATCACCGGCGCGCCGATGGCGTCGGCGATCTCGTCGCACAAGTCGGTCATGCCGGCGCAGCCCAGCACGATGCATTCGCTGCGGTCTTCAACCAGCGCCTGGCGGCAGGCCTCGGTGATGATGCGGCGCGCGTCCGAGCCCGGGCGCTCCAGTTCCAGCACCGCCAGGTCGCAGGCGCGCACGTTGTTGCAGAAGCGCTTCATGCCGTAGCGCTCGGCCAGGTGCCAGGCGATATTGCAGGTGCGCGCAAGCGTGGTCACCACGCTGAAGCTGCTGCCGACCACGCTGGCCATATGCATGGCGGCCTCGGCAATGCCGATCACCGGCCCGCGCGCCACCTCGCGCGCCGCGTACAGGCCGGGGTCACCGAAGCAGGCAATGACGTAGCCGTCCACGCCTTCCTGCTCGCCGGCCAGGATCTCGTCGAGGATGCCGGGCACGGACAGCGCCTCGTCATAGTGGCTTTCGATGGAAGCCGGTCCCATGCGCGGGCTGACCGCGCTGATGCGCGTGCCCGGTGCCGCCACGGCGACGGCGCACTGCCTGATCTTGTCGGTCATGCTCTGGGTGGTATTGGGGTTGATGATCTTCAGCTTCATGGGCGCGGCTTTGCTAGGTGCGGTCGAAATCGTGCAGTCGAAAGAATGGTTCGGGGATCAGGCCTGGCTGGCGGCGCGGCTGCCGAAGTGGCCGGGCATCATGCGCAGCGCCAGTTGCCGGTACAGCACCAGCGCGATGCCCATGCCGATAAACCAGCTGTAGTTGGCCGCGGGCTGCCACGCCGGCACCACCACGCACAGGATCGGGATGATGGCCGCCGGGATCATGGTGGTCACCGCCGCCGGGTTGAAGCCGTTGCGGTACCAGTAGCGGCCGCGCGGGTTCAGCGTGTACAGGTCGTCGACGTCGATATGCTGGCGGCGCACCAGGTAGTAGTCGGCAATCAGGATGCCGAACAGCGGCCCGATGAAGGCGCCCAGCACGTCCAGCGTGTAGTGGATCACCGCCGGGTTGTTGTACAGGTTCCACGGCGTGATGAAGATCGAAGCCACGGCCGCGATCATGCCGCCGGTGCGCCAGCTGATGTGCTTGGGCGAGACGTTGGAGAAGTCGAATGCCGGCGAAACAAAGTTGGCGACGATATTGATGCCGATGGTGGCGGTCATGAAGGTGAACGCGCCCAGCAGCATGGCGAAGGTGCTGTCGATATGGCTGACGGTTTCCACCGGGTCGGTGATCAGCTTGCCGAACACCGGCAGCGTGGCCGAGGTCGTGATCACGGTCAGCAGCGAGAAACCCAGGAAGTTGACCGGCAGGCCCCAGAAGTTGCCACGCTTGACCGACTCGAAGTCTTTGGCATAGCGCGAGAAGTCGCCGAAGTTCAGCATCGGGCCGGAGAAATACGACACCACCAGCGCAATTGCGCTCAGCATTACCGGCACCGCTTCCCAGCCGGTGTACTTGACAAAGCTCAGCGTGAAATTGACGTTCTCCCAGCCGGCCTTGTTCACCAGCCAGATCGCCAGCGCGATCATCACCACATACACCGCCGGGCCAGCCCAGTCGATGAACTTGCGGATGGTCTCCATGCCGGTCCAGAACACCAGCGCTTGCAGCACCCACAGCACCATGAATGCGGCCCAGCCCAGCGTGGAGAGCCCGGCAAAGCCGTGCAGCTTCACGTCGGCATACGGCGCCAGCGCGGGGAAGAAGTGCAGCGCCAGCACCAGGAAGGCGCTGGAAGCCAGGTAGGTCTGGATGCCGTACCACGCCACTGCGATCAGCCCGCGGATCACCGCCGGGATATTGGCGCCGAGCACGCCGAACGAGGCCCGGCAGATCACCGGATAGGGCGTGCCGGTCACCTGGCTGGGCTTGGCCACCAGGTTGCAGAAGAACTGCACGATCAGGATGCCGACCAGCAGCGACACCAGCACCTGCCAACTGGTCAGCCCCAGCGCGAACAGGCTGCCGGCGGTGATGTAGCCGCCCACGCTGTGCACGTCCGACATCCAGAAGGCAAAGATGTTGTAGGTGCCCCAGGTCTGCTTGCGCAGCGGCGCCAGGTCCTCGTTGGTAAGGCGTTCGTCATAGCTCGGCTTGATCAGGGCGTTGCCGTGTGCGGCACCCCCCGCCTGCACCTGCGGTGCGTCTGCGGTCGTTGCGGTCGTTTGCATCATCTGAGTCTCCTGGCAGATGTGTGTCTTGACGATAGGCGACGTGCGGCCGTTGGGCTCTTTGGTGTGCGCCGATGGGAAGCTGGTTTCTGCTGTCTACTAAATTGTCTACAAAAGTTATTAAGTGTGTAGACGATGTTGTAGATCACGGATTGGTGATTGTCAACATTCGATTTCCCTGAAGTCGCCCCGGGGGCGGGAAGCCAGTTTTCGCTGGACCAAAAAAGAACCCCGCTCCGGAGAGCGGGGTTCTGCGAGGCATCGTTGCGTTCGGGTGAACCTCAATACGCAATCCTGGCCGTCAGGCTCACGCTGCGCGGATCGGCCGGCTGGATGTAGTTCTCATACTGGAAGCCCCAGTAGCGCTTGTTGGTCACGTTGTTCAGCGCGGCGCGCAGCGTCAGGTCCTTGCCGGCGACGCGGGTGTTGTAGCTCGCGCCGAGATTGAACACCGTGTAGCCGCCGGCCTCCAGCGTATTGCCCGCGTTCAGCTTGGTATTGCCGGTGTACTTGCCATCGACACCAAGGCGCAGGCCCGGTACGAACGGCACGCGGTAGCTGATGCGTCCGGCCAGCACCAGGTCAGGCGCACCGGCGACGCGCTTGCCGTTGTTGGCCATGCCCTTGTCGTAGTACGAGTCCAGGTACATCGCGCTCGCGCCGAATTCCCACTGCGAGCCCAGCCGGTACACGCCAGCCAGCTCCAGCCCCTGGTAGATCGAGGTGCCGTCCTGCTGGCGCGTCGGCACGCCGCCGTTGATGTTGTCGTACTCGGCGCCGCGCTCGATGCGGAAGGCGGCGGCGGTGGCGCTCCAGGCGGCCTGGTCGGCCTTGACGCCGATTTCATACTGCTTGCTGCGGATCGGGCTGAGCAACTGGCGTGCATTGGTGTAGCCATCCGGCACGATCGAGCCGGGCTCCAGCGCTTCCACGTAGCTGGCGTAGACCGTGGCCGTGGGCACCGGCTTGAACATCAGCGCCAGCGTGGGCGTGACCACGCCGTTCTTGCTGTAGCTGGAGGTCACCGGCACGTAGCCGTTCTGCTCGAAGTTGGTCACGCGCAGGCCGGCCAGCACCGACCAGCGCTCGCTCAGCTGCACGGTGTCGCTGGCGAACACCGACTTCTGCGTAATGTCGCTGTTGCGCACCTTGTTGAAGGCGGTCGAGCTGTAGTACGTGTTGGTATTGGGCTCGAAGATGTTGCCGGTGCCGATGACGGCGCCGAAGCCGTTGTTGTCATAGCGGTCGATCTGCTTCTGCCACGACAGGCCCGCTACCAACTGGTGCCCGAACGGCCCGGTGCGGAACTTGCCTTCCAGCATCGCCTGCCATTGCCCCACCTGCTGGTTCTGCGCGGTGTCGTAGCGCTGGTCGTTGTAGTCGCCGGCCTGGTTCAGCAGGTTGTAGGTGCTTTCGTTGCGGCTGCGGTTGACCTTGGTGAAGCTGTACTTGGTGCTGACCGCCCAGTCCGGATTGATCTGGTAGCGCAGGCCGGTGCTGTACAGCTGCAGGTTGGTGTTCAGGTGCTGGTCGGCACCGGCGAAGTTGCGGATGCGGCCGGACACCGCGGCCGGCAGGGCCGTGTCGCCGTAGCTCCACAGGCTGAACGACGGCATCTGGCCAGTGGCGCGGCGGTCCTGGTAGATCGAGTCGAAGGTCCACGTCAGGTCCCTGGTCAGGCGCGCATCCAGGCCCAGCGAGACGCTGTCGCGCTGGATATTGCGCGCGTTGTAGGGCGTGCCTTCCTCGTGCGTCACGTTCAGGCGGTAGCCGAACATATTGCTCGGGCCGGCGCGCCCGCCCAGGTCGACGTGCTCGCTCCAGACATTGGCGGCGCGGTAGCCCAGTTCGAACGAGGCGGTGAAGGTGTCGGTCGGCTTCTTGGTGACGTAGTTGACGATGCCGCCCGGGGTGGCAAAGCCGTACATGAAGCCCGGCAGCCCCTTGAGCAGTTCCACCTGCTCCATGTGCTCGTAGGGCAGCGTGATGCCGTAGGCCACGAACGGCAGCCCGTTGATCTTGAAGCCGTTCTGCCAGTCGATCTGCAGGCCGCGCACGCTCAGGTAGCTGGACCAGCTGTTGTAGCCATTGCCGTTGTCGCTGACCGACGCATCCATCGCAAACACATCGCCCAGCTTGGCCACCTGGCGGTCGGCCAGGTCTTCGCCGGTGACGATGGTGGTGGAGTACGGGGTGTCGAGCTGCGTGCGCGAGCCCAGCGCGCCGGTGCAGGCCTTTTTCTCAAGCTGCAGGCCGAAATCGTCGACCGCCGAGGCGCTGACGGTCACTGCAGGTAGTGATTGCGCATCCGCTGGCGCCGCGGCTTGCTGTGCCAGCGCGGCGGTTGCCGGAAAGCCGGCCAGGACGGCCAGTTGTGCCAGCGCGGCGAGGTGGCAGGGTTTGGGTGCGCGCAGGCGCGCGGCGCGAATGACTTGGCGGCTCATGAGGGACAACAGGAGGCAGGCGGGCCTGTATGTAAATACAAATGCGACTTATTCGCATTTGCGAAAAGCCGAATGATGCCTACGCTCGTTGCGGTGGTCAAGGTGTGGGAGGGGGTGTTGCGATGAAAGCAACGGTGGCTGGCGTAGCCGGTTCGCGCTAGCCTCCCTGCTCCCCTATCGATTGCTGGAGCCTGCCATGGTCATGTCGAACATTCGTGTCCGATTGACCTGCGAACCAAGGAAGAGGCTTCTGCCGTGCTGGAAGCAATGGGCCTGCCGGTGTCCGATGCAGTGCGCATGCTGCTGAAGCGCATAGCGACAGACAAGGCACTTCCTTTGGCGTTGATGACGCCAAATGCGGCGACTATTGGTGCGCTGAGGGAAGCGCGGGCCGGCGGGTTGCGCAGGTTCGAGTCGCTGGACGATCTAAGGGCCGATCTCTGTCGTGCAGGCGACTGATGCGGTCAGTTAGCTCCTCTCTCCCGCGTGCGGGAGAGAGGAGTGCTAGCCATGGCTAGCTGGTGAAATTCGCCGCGTGCGCGCGGGATGTCAGGGAAACGCTCAGCGCTTGCCGTCCTTCACGTACACCCGCTCACCCGCCACCCAGGTCTCCAGCACCTGGGTCTTCCAGATGTCGGCAGGCTTGGCCTTGAACAGATCCTGGTCGACCAGGATGAAGTCGGCCCACTTGCCGGCTTCGAGCGAGCCCAGCGTCTTCTCCTGGTGCTCGGCATAGGCCGCATCCAGCGTGAAGGCGCGGAATGCCTGCGGCAGGGTCATGGCCTCTTCCGGATGCCAGCCGCGGATCGGGCGGCCCTCATGGTCGGTGCGGGTCACCGCGGCGTGCAGGCCGTAGAACGGGTTGGCCGATTCCACCGGGAAGTCCGAGCCGCCCGCGATCACGGTGCCTTGCTTGAGCAGCGTCTGCCAGGCATAAGCGCCCTTGATGCGGTCCTTGCCGACGCGGTCCTCGGCCATGTTCATGTCGCTGGTGGCGTGCGTGGGCTGCATCGAGGCGATCAGGTCCAGCGTCTTGAAGCGCGGGATGTCCGGCAGCGCGATCACCTGCGCGTGCTCGACGCGGTTGCGCAACTGGCGCCCGCCCACATCCTTGTAGGCCGCTTCCATGGCATCCAGCACCTGGTGGTTGGTGGCATCGCCGATGGCGTGGATATTGACCTGGTAGCCGGACTTGATCGCGGTCTTGACGGCGGCCTGCATGGCTGCGTCGCTCATGAAGAGCAGGCCGCTGTGCACGTGGTCGTCCGAATACGGCGCCATCAGCGCGGCGCCGCGGCTGCCCAGGGCGCCGTCGCCGTACAGCTTGACCGCGCGCAGGTAGTAGCGGTCGTTGCCATAGCCCACCAGCGGCCCCTTGGCCGAAAGCGCCTTGAAGTCGTCGCCGGTGTCGCGGATCATGCCATAGATGCGCGTGGTCAGCTTGCCCTGGTCGGCGAACTCGCGGTAGATCTTGTCTTCGGCAACGGTCACGCCGGCGTCGCCCGCGGCGGTCAGGCCGAGCGCGTTCATGTGCGCCAGCGAGGCGGCCAGTGCGGCGCGGCGGTCGTCGTCGCTGTACGGCGGGATCACGCTGTTGACCAGCGCCATGGCCTTGTCGACCAGCACGCCGGTGGGGTTGCCGTCGGCGTCGCGCTCGATTCGCCCGCCGGCCGGGTCCCTGGTGTCGCGGGTGATGCCGGCGGCCTGCAGCGCCTTGGTGTTGAGCCACGCGGCGTGGCCGTCCACGCGCACCAGCCGCACCGGGCGGTCCGACACCGCCGCGTCCAGCTCGGCCGCTGTCGGGAAGCGGCCCAGCTTCCAGTTCACCTGGTTCCAGCCATAGCCCAGCAGCCACTTGCGCTGCGGGTTCTTGTCGCCGTAGGCGCGGATCATGCCTTGCGCCTCGGCCAGGGTCCTGGTGCCGGACAGCGAGATCTCGGTGGTCTTGAAGCCCAGGCGGAACACATGGCCGTGGGCGTCGATCAGGCCCGGCAGCAGGGTCTTGCCCTGGCCGTCGATGCGTCTGGCATCGGGGTACTGCGCGCGCAGCGCGGCGGCGTCGCCGGTGGCCAGCACCTTGCCCTGGTCGAACACCAGGCCGGTGAAGCTGGTGATCTTGTCCTGCTTCAGGGTGTAGCCCTGCACCGATTCCACCAGTGTCGGCGCGGCATGCGCGGACAGGCTCAGTGCCATGCCGGCGCCAAGCGCCAGCATGCTCATGCGGATTGCTCTCTTCAAAGCGATGCTCCTTGTTGTTGTGCTTTCTTGCTTTTATGTACTGCTGCTTGTGAGCGCCCGGGAATGGCGCTTATTCACCGGTTGCCGGTACGGCGGCGCGCGCCGGGGCGGCATCGCGTCTGGCCGGCAGGGCGGGGAAATGCATCTCGGCATAGGACACGAAGCGCGTCTTGCGCGCAATGCGGTAGCCCAGCCAGATCAGGAGGAAGATCGGGATGCCGATATAGGTGGCGGCCACGCTGACCCAGTCGATCTTGCCGCTGGTGAAGGCCTGGTAGTTCTGGCCCAACGTGACGATCAGGCACAGCGCAAATGCGAAGACCGGCCCGTAGGGGAAGAACGGCGAGCGGTAAGGCAGCCGGTCCAGGTCCAGCCCCTGCGCGACAAAGCCCTTGCGGAAGCGGTAATGGCTGACCGCAATGCCCAGCCAGGCGATAAATCCGGTCATGCCGGACAGGTTCAGCAGCCACAGGTAGACCGACCGGCTTTCGAACAGCGAGGTGAGGAAGCACAGCGCGCCCACCGCGGTGGTGGCCAGCAGCGCCATCAGCGGCACCCCGTTGCGCGTCAGCTGCGCAAAAATGCGCGGCGCGCGGCCTTCGGTGGCCAGGTTGTACAGCATGCGGGTGGAGGCATACATGCCCGAGTTACCGGCCGACAGCACCGCGGTCAGGATCACCGCGTTCATCACGCCTGCCGCAAAGGCCAGGCCCGCATGGCGGAACACCAGCGTGAACGGGCTTACGCCCACGGTCTGCACGTCGTTCTTGAGCAGGTTCGGGTCGGTGTAGGGGACCAGGATGCCGATGATCAGGATCGCCAGCACATAGAACAGCAGGATGCGCCAGAACACCTGGCGCACCGCGCGCGGGATGTTTGTGGCGGGATCGGCCGATTCGCCGGCGGCGACACCGATCAGCTCGGTGCCCTGGAACGAGAAGCCGGCGATTATGGCCACGCCGATCAGCGCCGGCAGGCCGCCGACAAAGGGCGCATCCCCGATGGTCAGGTTGGCCAGCCCGTGCGTGGCCGATACATCGCCGCGCAGGATGCCGAAGATCATCAGCGTGCCGATGCCGATAAAGGCGATCACTGTCACCACCTTGACCAGCGCGCACCAGTACTCGGCCTCGCCGAAGCCGCGCACCGAGATCGCGTTGAGCAGGAACATCAGGCCCAGGAAGAGCGCGCTCCACAGCACGCCGGGCGTGTCGGGGAACCAGTACTGCATCACCAGCTGGGCCGCGGCCAGCTCCACCGCGATGGTCACCGCCCAGTTGTACCAGTAGTTCCAGCCGAGCGCGAAGCCGAAGCCTTCATCGACATAGCGCGCGCCATAGGTGGCGAACGAGCCCGACACCGGCATGTAGGCCGCCAGCTCGCCAAGGCTGGTCATCAGGAAATAGACCATCGCTCCGATCAGGATATAGGCGGCCAGCGCGCCGCCGGGGCCGGCCTGCGCGATGGTGGCACCCGAGGCCACGAACAGCCCCGTGCCGATCGAGCCGCCGATGGCGATCATGGTGAGATGGCGTGCCCGCAGGGTGCGGCGCAGCGTCGGCGCGGGGGCGCCGGAAGAGATGGGCTGGGAAGGTTGGCTTGACATCAGGATCCGGTCTGGGCGCGCGTCAGGACTAAAGGCGCGAAGGGGGCGCAACTATGCCGGCATCGCCAAGAGGCGGCAAGCTGCGCCAAAGCGCCAGCCGCATGGGTCCCGGCGGCCCGCCGCCAGTGCCACCTCCCGGTTCTACCGGCCGGTATATTGGGCGGCATCATAAGAGAAATCGCTGTGCAGGGAAAGCCGCTGCGCGGGCCGTGCGCCGTCATATGTGCGGCATTCGCCGCGTGGTGCCTTGTTTGTCCATGAGGTGTAGGACAAACACCCGGCGTGGAACAGGAATGGCACCGCTGTTGCGGCCACGGCGCACGGTATATCGTGCGAAGTAGCAGGCGCTGCATGCCGGCCGGTGCGCGGAGCCAGCCCCATCCCATCCCGCCGCAGGGGGACCTCACGGATGTTCCAGACGCTCTGCCATGTCCCGTTCGATGCCCGGCCACTCAGTGCCGCGGGGCATGCGGGCGCCAGCCGCTGCCGGGGCCTGCGCCGGATGACGGCGCTGATGCTGGTGTCCGCGCTGGCGGCCGGGGTGCTGGCAGGGTGCGCCAGCCTGCCGGCCTCGGCGCAGCGCACCCCCTCGAGCGCTCCGGCCAGTACCGCCGATACCCCGCTGGGCAAGGTGCTGGCGCCGCGCCTGGCGCAGCGCCCCGGCGAGTCGCTGTTCTATCCGCTGTCGTCCGGGCCCGACGCGCTCGCTGCGCGGCTGGCGATGGCGCGTGCGGCGCAGCGCAGCCTGGACCTGCAGACCTATATCTTCGAGACCACCGGCACCGGCGCCGCCGTGCTGGGCGACATCCTCGACGCGGCCGACCGCGGCGTGCGCGTGCGCATGCTGCTCGACGACCTGCATACCGGCGGCATGGACCAGATCCTGTCGGCCATCGATTCGCATCCCAATATCGAAGTGCGCCTGTTCAATCCCTTTGCCAACCGCAGCGTGCGCTGGCTGGAAATGCTGGCCGGCTTCAAGCGGCTGGACCGGCGCATGCACAACAAGTCGATGACGGTGGACAACCAGATGTCGCTGGTGGGAGGGCGCAATATCGGCGATGCCTACTTCTCCGCGCGCACCGACATGGACTTCAGCGACCTCGATGTGCTGATTGCCGGACCGGCGGTGCCGCAGGTGTCGGCCGTGTTCGACGAATACTGGAACGACCAGTCCTCATATCCGGTGGTGGCGCTGATCCCGGCAGGCAAGGAAGCGCCGGTTGAGATGCGCAGCCTGCGCAAAGGTTTGGAGGCACGCGGCGACCAGGCCATCGCCAGTCCCTACGTGAAGGAATTGCTGGAGTCGGGCCTGGCCAAGAGCATCGAGAGCGGCCATATGCCTGCTTACAGCGGCAACGCAGTCGTGGTCTCCGATTCGGCCGCCAAGATCACGCACCAGACCGATGACGATCCCGGCTACGCCACCGCCCGGCTCGAGAAAATGATCAACGGCGCGCAGAAGGAAGTGCTGCTGATCTCGCCGTACTTCGTGCCGGACGACGACGGCGAGGCCTGGCTTATCGCGCTGGCAAAGCGCGGCATCCGCGTGCGCATCCTGACCAACTCGTTTGCCGCCACCGATGTCAGCCCGGTGCATGCCGGCTACGCCCCGCACCGGCTGGCCCTGGTGGCCGCGGGCGTAGAGCTGTACGAGCTCAAGCCCAGCGCCTACGCCGAACTGGCAAGCAGCGGCAAGGCCGCGCGCGGTTCACGCTCGCGCTCTTGGCTGTCGTCCAGCCGCGCCAGCCTGCACGCCAAGAACTACATCGTCGACCGGCGCCTGGTATTCATCGGCTCGCTCAACATGGACCCGCGCTCGGCCAAGCTCAATACCGAGATGGGCATCGTGCTGGACAGCCCCGCGCTGGCCGAGCGCATGATCAAGTCCACCGAGAACGCGCTGCTCGACATGACCTACCGCGTCGGGATGCAGACCGATGGCGACGGCGGCAACCGGCGCCTGACCTGGACCACGCGCGAGAAGGGGCAGCTCATGGTCTACGACAGCGAACCCGGCATGGGCCCGCTGCAGCATCTGGGCATCGGCGTGCTGCGCGTGCTCCCGATCAAGGAAGAACTGTAGCTGGCGCGCATCAACAATGCCTTCGACGAACTGCGCCGCGGCAAGCTGGTGCGTTCGGTGATCCTGTTCGATTTAGGGTCGCCGCCCACAGCGCCATTGTTCGCGCTGTGGGACAATCGCGGCGCACCGCAATGACGAGGCGCCGCATGAAGACAATCGAATGGAAGGACTGGGAGATTTTTTGCCGCGTGGTGGAAGGCGGCGGCTTCACCCAGGGAGCCGAGCTGGCCGAGGTACCCAAATCTTCCGCCAGCGCCGCGGTGGCGCGGCTGGAAAGCCAGCTTGGCATCCGCCTGTTCGAGCGCACCACGCGCCGCGTGCGCGTGACCGAACGCGGCCAGCGCCTGTATGAGCGCGTGGCGCCGCTGTTCGCCGAACTCCATGACATCAGTGCCGAGGCCACCTCGGACAGCGCCGAAGTCAGCGGCCTGCTGCGCATCTCCACCCCTTATGAAGTCGGCTCCCAGCATTTGTCCGAAAGCCTGACGCGCGTGCTGCGCGCCCACCCGGGCCTGCGCGTGCAAGTCGATGTCAGCTGGGACCAGCCCGACCTGATCCGGCACGGCTACGACCTTGCGTTCGTGATGACCGACACCGCGCTGCACGACACCTCGTTCGCCAGCAAGCGCGTGGTGCTGATTGAACGCGCTTTCTATGCCGCGCCGGCACTGATCAAGGCGCGCGGGCTGCCGCGCACGCCGCAGGACCTGCAGGGCTGGCCGACGCTGGGCAACGCCGACGACCGGCACTGGGAGTTCCTGCGCGACGGCGTGGAGATTGCACGCCTGGATGTCGAGCCGCGCATCTGCACCCATAACGCCGAGCTGCGGCTCAAGGCGGCGCTCGACGGGCTGGGCGTGACGCGGCTGTCGCCGCGCTTCGTGCAGGATGCGGTCGGACAGGGGCAACTGGTGCGCGTGCTGCCGGGCTATGCCTCATCGCCGCTGAAGGTCTACGTGCTGATGCCGGCGCGCAAGCTCATGCCGGCCAGCGTGCGGCTGCTGCTGGACGTGCTGGAGCAGACGCTGGGGGTGCCGGAGGCGCGGCGCCCGGCCGGCAAGCGGAGGGAGAACGCTTAGCTGCCGCGGCCTCCGCTCGCAGGCATCGGTCAATAAGGCTGCTCGGCCGGCCGCACATCAAAGTGCAGCACTTCGGCAAGATCCAGCATCTCCTCATCATCCTCGCTGCGCGTGATCCAGCCGCCGTAGGCATCGCCGCCCGTATCCCAGTTCCACAGCGTATAGCCGGCCACGCGCAACTGGTTGTGCGCCAGCTCCATCAGTTCGGGCACGCTGGTGGTCTCCAGGAAGGCTTCTTCCTCGGGGTCATCGCTGCCCCAGTTGATCTCCAGGTCGATCCGTTCGCACAGCTGGTTCAGGCAGCCGATAAAGGACTGGGCATCCTTCCAGTCGACAAAGAACCCGGACTGCCAGTCGATGACCTCGCGGATCACCCACAGCAGTTCCTGGCCATCGGTGTCATCGTCCTCGGCATCGAGCAGGGCATCTTCAAACATCGACAGCTGCGCCGAGGTCTGCGCGCTGTCGCCAAGGTTGATCAGGGCGAAGAAACGCGCAATCGCGTCCTGCGTGTCGTCGTCCAGTGGTCTGGCCATCTACTTTCTCCTGTTGCTGCGGTCTTCTAGGCCGCGATGCGCATGATCTCGCGTTGGCCGGCCGGTGTCACGCGCAACGCGCGCGAGGTGCGCGTAGGCTCGACCCAGCCGCGCGCCAGCAGGCTGCCCAACAGCGCCGCGCCGAGCGCGCCGCCCAGATGCGGCTTGCGCTCACTCCAGTCCGGGCAGGTGCAGGCAAACTGGCGCCGCTTGCGCCGGGCGGCCTCCACATCCACGCCCAACCCTGCCAGCGCCTGCGCGCCGTCGCCGCTCAGGTCTACGCGCTGTCCGTCCAGCATCAGCCAGCCTGAATGCGTCATCCGCTCGAACAGGCCCACCGCGAGTTCTCCCGCAAGGTGGTCATAGCACGTACGCGCCTGGCGCAGCGCCGGTGGAGCGGTGCGCGATACCGGCACGTCGCGCAGCCGCGGCGGCTGGCTGGCCAGCGACGCCGAAGCCAGCGCCTCGATCGCCACGCCGATCTCCGGCGCGGCCAGGCGGTAGTAGCGGTTGCGCCCGCGCGTCTCGGCCACCAGCAGCCCGCCTTCGGTCAGCCGGGCCAGGTGGCCGCTGGTGGAAGAGGCCGACAGCCCCGCGATCAGCGCCAGCTCGCCGGCGGGCCGGGCGCTGCCGTCCATCAGGGCCCACAGCATGGCCGCGCGGCCGGGATCGGCGAGCAGACCGGCGAGGTGGCTGATGCCGGGCGTGTAATCCATGGTTTGGCTCCGGATGAAATGTGTCATGCGGAGTATAGGAGATGGGCGGGTCGTTGACCTCGGACATTCGCTGAGTCAGGCTTGGCGACATGTCTGGACTTAACACGATTGTTCTGCGCCGCCGAGCCAGACTTCGAAGAGGCTCCGGAGTGGGGAGATAAGGGATGCGACGAGAGCCAATTGAATGGCCGGCCTTCGGTGAAATAGTGGCTGCCATTAGCCGGAATAGTGATCTGCAACAGCTGCTGATAAATGCGGGGCTTGCAGCGTCGTGACGCGCAGTCGAAAAACGTGGAAGCGAAGATGGCTCGGGGGATCTGGTCAGGGGGAAACAACTATCGCTATAGCGCCTCGCGGCGGCCAGTCAGGAACCAGGTATGCACTGCACCGACCCCCTTTGCCACGATGATGCCGCGTTCTTCGAACTGAAAGGATTCTCCCAATCGATTGCGAGTTGCGTCGGTAACTTGAATCCGTCCAGCCAGACTATGGGATTCCATCCGACTGGCAGTGTTGACGGCATCGCCCCATAAGTCGTAAATGAACTTGCGCTTACCGATAACGCCGGCCACGACCGATCCACTATTGATGCCAATTCGCATTCGGAGGTTATAGCCGGTGCGTCGATTGAACAGTCTGAGCGCGTCTATCATGTCCAGTGCCATGTCGGCAGCGCGGACAGCATGGTCAGAAACTGGTTCCGGTAGCCCAGCTGCTGCCATGTAAGCGTCCCCGATTGTCTTGATCTTCTCAAGTCCGCGACGATCCGCGATTGTGTCGAATTCGGTGAAGATCTCATTGAGCACTGCGACCAGGCGCTCGGCGCTCATGCCCACCGAGAAACGGGTGAATGCCACGATGTCCGCAAACAAGACCGTCACTTCCGGGAAGCTGTCGGCTATGACTTCAGGAATGCTGTTGGCTACGATTTCCGGACGTGCTTTCAGTCGTTCAGCTATCGGAGAGGGCAGCAGGTTCAAAAGCAGCCGCTCCGAAAGCGTCTGTTCGACCATGAGTCGATCGTAAAGACTCTGAAGTTCATCGCGCTGACGGCAGATTAGATCCCAGCTGGCTTGAAGCTCCTCGTTTTTCCGCGCAAGCGCTGCTTCGGTGCGCTTCTTTTCCGTGATGTTGCGCCCTTCAGGCAGCAGGAACACCACCTCGCCATCCGAATCTCTAATAGGTAATAGCGAGAAGTCGACAATGATCGTCTCCTCGCCCATCTTTTGGCCGTATACCTCGAAGTCACCGCGGACGAACTCGCCTTGGCCTGCGCGCCGGATCAGCTCTCGCAAGACGCGCTGGGTCTCCGGAGAGATGACCCACCATCTGGCCTCCCAGAATGGCATTCCGCGAATGTCATCCATTTGAATGCCGATTCCCTCGAGCGCTGCGCGATTGATCTCGAGCATCTTGCCGTCGACGTCTAGCAGGCCGACGAACTGGTACATTGCGTCCAGCATGATGCTTGCAAGCTTGGCTCGCTGGGTTTGGAAGTCGTCGTGTGCGGAAAGCGTTACATCTCGCACCTGAATTTGCGGGCTGGCCGAGAACAGCTGGCGGCTAATAAGGGCCATGCTTCACCTCTTCCGCTCCGCCGCAAATTCATACAGGAGTCAGCCTGACGGGCTGGCTTTCGACGGCAGGGCTTTTGCTATTGGAGCATATCTGCAACGGCGCGGCACGCCCTGACCGGCAGGCCACGTTGCCGTTCGCACCGAGGCGAAAATCAGCGCCGTCTTCTCGCATGGCTACAGAAGCACAGCACAGGGCCTCGCGGGCCCATTCCGTCAGAAAGCGGTGACCACCTTGACCCAGAATTTGTCGCCGCCAAACCGGTTCCTGGCATACGCTTCATGCTGCCATTGGGTGATGAAACTAGTTCCCTTGGCGTTGGTGTAGGAGACGCTGGGGCCGATAGCCAGCACCTCGCCGCGACGGCCACGGCTCCACACCCCAGGCACTTCTGGCACCACGGCGCCATTGAACTTGTCGTCCGTGACCTGTTTCAGGTAGTACCCGCTCAAGCCGACAGTCCACGGGCCGATGTGCTTGCCCAGGGCGTAATCGACGTGCAATTCCTGTCCGGACTGGTAGCTTCCTGTCATGCCGCCGAAGTTGGAGTCCTTGTTCTTCCCCTTAATGTTGTACATGAACTTGGCAGAGATTTCCCAGCCACTCTGGTTCAGCCAGGTGAATGCCGCAACTGGCTCGAAGGCCCAGTAGTTCGCGCCGATGCTGGCCCTGGGATCATTCTGGTCGTAGCGGCCCGTGGGCGCGTAGATGTCCAGACCCGTCGTGACATGCCAGTTCGCACCATGCCAGCCGAGCACTATCGGGTCGATCGTGATGTCACCCAAGCCGGTGGCGTTGCGACGGCCGCCCATCTGGGGCAAATTCATGGACTGGTAGACGAGCGGAACGATGGCCTGCATGCCCCAGCTCGCGCCAAGAAGCGTGATGTTGGTGACCTTCACCACCCGCAACGCGTCGAACCAGGCGTCAACCTTTGCAGGATTGCCGGCGATGTTTGCGTTGTCGCCGTTGCCGTCTTTGAGCTTACCGCCGTAATAGCCGGTGTAGTTGAGGAGATAGGTGCCGGGCGGGGGCAATGCTCCCGACATCCAGCTTTCAGCTCCATTGGGATACTGGTCTGCGCCCTCCTTTGCGAGCGCCTGATTGCCGACTAGCGCAAGCGAACCGGCCAGTACGGCCGAGATTGCTCGTTTCTTCACTTCGTTCTCCTCCTTTTTGTGGTGATGGGCGGGTTAGCGGAATATCAGCCGGGAATAAGAGCCAGGACGCGAAGCGGGCTGCCTGAACCGTCCTTGATCTTCAGCGGGGCGGCGACAATCAATGCACCCTGCGGCGGGAGTTGGTCGAGATTGGTCAGGCATTGCAGACCGTAGCGGTTGTTGCCATGCATGAGGTAATGGCACGGGAACGGTAACTCCCAGCCATAGGACTGGCCCGCGTCGGTGCCAATTGCTTCGACGCCAAATCCATGGACATCGCGCTGTTCAATCATCCACTGGACGACGCCCAGGTCAGGGCCGGGTGTGTGCATGCCGTCGTCACGCGCATTCAGGTACGCCTCGGGACTATTGCGCTTGGACCAGTCGGTGCGCATCAGGACCCAGGAGCGCGGAGGGATGCGGCCATGCCGTGCTTCCCAGGCTTTGACGGCGTCGACAGTGAGCAAGTAGTCCGGGTCTTCCGCGGCCTCCCTCGAGCAGTCGATGACGCAGGCGGTGGCGAAGAATTTTTCGGCAGGGATGGTGTCGGTCGTATTGTCCGGCAAGTCCTTACCAGAGATCCAATGGACTGGTGCGTCGAAGTGGGTCCCGGTATGTTCGCCGCAGGAGAAGTTATTCCAGTACCAGTTCGGTCCGCGATCGTCGTAGCGCGAGATGGTTTCTTGCCGGAAGGGCCAGGTCTGGCCCATCTCCGGAGGCAGCGAGATGGTCGGAAATTCAGAACTCAAGGTCTGCGTCAGATCCACCACGCGGATGCGGCCGGACAGCAACTCTGCTGCAAAGTGGGCGAGGCTGTTGCTCATGGTTGTTGTCTCCTGTGGTTGCTTCACTTATGAGTTAGATTTCGCCCGTTTCTTTGCGAGCGCGTTTGCGACGTGGTAACCGGAGGTACCGCCAAGACCGGGGCCTGGATGGGTCGAGGCGCCGATGTGGTGCAGATGTTTAACCGGGGTAGCGTGATCCTTGACGCCAGGGACCGGACGCCAGAACATGAACTGGTCGATGCTGCATTCGCCGGAATAGGGATCACCGCCGACGAGGTTGACGTTCATCGACTCAAGATCCGCCGGGGAGAGGACCGTACGCCCGACGACGCTCGCCTTGAGATTTGGAACCTGGCGAGCAATGCGGTCGATAATCCGGTCGGCGTAGCGCTCACGGAGTTCGGCGGTCCAGCGACCATCCGCGGGAACAGCGATCTCTCCAAGCGCATCGCCTTTGACTTGACGCGGACACTCCGGAACCTGAATCCAGAGCACCCAGCCTCCGGCCGGGCTTCTGGAAGGGTCAACAGCGCAAGGCTGGGCAACGCAAATCGTGCCTTCGGCTGGAAGCAGGCCTCGCTCTGCTTCGCTGACTGCCCTGGAGACACCGTCCAGACCCGAGGTAAGGTGCAGGTAGATGACGTCGCGCAGATGTTCTTGGGGCCAGTCCGGAGGGGCGGACAGCGCCAAATGGATCTGCATGTTCCCCTTGCCGTAGCGGTACTCGGCCGCCTGCTGACGTAGGCCAGGGGGAACGTGCTTGGCGGCCAGCAGCTTTCCGTAAAGCTGGCCGGGCGTGACGTTGCAGATGATCTCCTTGCCCATGAAAACGCGGTTGTCCCGCGTCCTAACGCCGCGCGCCGAGCCGCCCTCGACCAGGATGTCCTCGACGTCGGCATTGACGTGGAAAGCACCACCCCTGCTCTCGATGATTCTGCGGAAGGCGTCGACGGTACGGGCATTGCCTCCTTGGACGATAGGCAGGCCAACCGCCTCCAGCGTGAAGGCGACGACTTTTCCCATCAATGCAGACATGGCGCTTTCCGGGCCAAGGCCTGTATGCAGTACCCACGGCGCGAGCAGCGCCTGGACCAGGTCGGATTTGACCCGGGTCTCCAGCCAGCTGCGGCAACTCATCAGTGCAGGGGAAAAGAAGGCGACGGTGTCATGCACGCCTTGTTTCCACAGGCGGCCGGCCACGGTCTTTGCAACACCGGCACTCCACAGTTCGTTGCCAAGCAGCGAGAACACCAGGCCGGCGTTTTGCTCGACCTCTTGCATGGCGGCCTGAAAGGCATCACCGTCGCCGCTTGCCAGCGTATTGAATGTGCTGACATTGCGCTCACGGGACGTGCTCAGAACCAGCGAACGGTTATCGGGTAACAGTACGCCAGTGGGTGTACTGTTATTGCGGTAGCTGAGCCCTGCCTGATGAAGTTCATCCTTCAGCTCCGCGTAGCCTGGCGACGTGACAAACAGCGGATGTGCCGTGGACAACGTGTCGTGGAGATAGCCCGGTGCATTCAGGGCCTCCGTGCGAATGCATCCGCCCAGCGTGCTATTGCGTTCCAGCACGCAGACACGCTTGCCGCGTCTGGCTAGGACGGCAGCGCAGACGAGCGAATTGATACCACTGCCGACAATGACGGCGTCATACGTACTCATTGGATTATCCCGGGGGCAAGGATAAGAGAGGCGGGCAAATACGTTCGGTCGCGGCGTTGGCCAGCTTCCTTTAGACGAATTGCCGCGTGCGGTACCGGAATCAGGTCGCGGCGACGTATTCGGTGCGGATCAGCTCTGACAGCTCCGTAAGAGCGTTAGCGGTACGCGCGTAGTTTCCCTTGTAGAAGAGCAGGGATTCCCGATCCGATGTGTCAAAGTGCCGGACCTCGCCCAGGAAGATGATGTGATCGCCGCCGTCATACTGATGCGTGTTTCGGCATTGGAATACCGCTGCGCAACCTGACAGGACAGGCGAGCCATCGATGCCATCCGTGCAGGGGACGCCCGAAAACTTGCCTTCCGCGCCTCGTGCGAAGCGGTTGGAGACATGTTCCTGGTCGGCTGCCAGGACGTGGATCACGAAACTCCCGGTCTTCTGGAATGCCTCGAGGCTGTAGGACTTCTTGGCGAGGCTCCACAGCACCAGGCGAGGCTCCAGCGATACCGAGCTGAAACTATTCACGGTCACGCCCCAGGGTTCTCCGTCGGGGGTGCGCGTTGTGACGATGGTTACGCCCGTGGCAAAGCGGCCGAGGGCATTCCGAAATTCGCGAGCGTCGGTCATGGCTGTCTCCTGTCGCCTGCTCAACCGTTGCACGGTGAGCAGGCTGCTTGCTTTCGTGTGGGTGATCTTTTTGCCTCAGGCGGCCTTGGACTGCGACTCTTCAGCGATCCAGGCCTCGGTGGCTTCCTCGTTGAACCAGTAGCTGCCATAGTCGCGCGGATCGTTGAATCCGTTGGCGATGCGCTGGGCGATGCGCGGCGCGTGCTGCGCTGTGGCCAGCAGTTTGACGATGTGGTCTGGCGGCGGGAAAAGCAGGGAATTTGTCCAACGGATGACCGGTTCGGCATAGCCTTCGTAAAGGCCGTCGAAGGTCTGCTGCATCCATGCCTTATCGAAGGGCTTGTCCCCATGGCGCAGGATGGCCTCGAAATAGTGCAGAGCGCCCTTGGTGGCGTTGTTCGAGCCCTGGCCGGTGATCGGATCGTTGACCATGACCGCGTCGCCGAGCCCCATTACATGCCGGCCGGAAGGCAGGGAAAGAGTAGGGTTGCGCACGGTCGGGGTGACGCGTCCGCTCAGGATCCCATTGGCATCGGTGAGTCGTACATTGGCACAGCGCTCGCTTTCCCACGGCAGGTAGTCGCGCAGGATGCCCAGGCAGACATCCAGATGCTGGTCGGCGGACTTGATGTCTGCCCAGCGGTCCATCGGGCCGCCAGGAATGGCTTCGAAGACCATGATGTCGCAGGCTTGCGTTTCGCAACTGCCCTGGGTGGTGAGGGCCGGGAAGACAAAGTACTCGCCGATGCCGGGAATCAGATTAAAGTTGACGCACTCAAACGGACCACTGCGCTGCATGCCCGTCACGTAAGCAAGTGCCAACTGGCGTTGGGGATGACGAACAGGCGAGCGTGCATCATTGCGTGTCAGCAGATTGACGATCTCTCCCTTGCCACCGGCCAGGAGAACAAGATCATGAGATTCGACCAAGGCTTCAAGCTGGGGAATCTCGACATTTTCGATACGTAGAATGCCGCCACGGCTTTCGAACTCCGCCATCCAGCCTGGCATCTTTACACGTTGATCAACAGACTGGGCGTAGGAATTCAGGCGGGCGCGCCAGTGGATGGCAACTTCGCCCTTGCCGTCGTCGGTGGGGATGGTCAGGCCGATGCCGTCCACCGTGGGGCACTGCCTTTCCCATTGATTCATCCGGAAATTGCGCTCGATCTGGAGTGCTTGGTCGAAGATGCACTGGGACGACATCACTTTGCCGCCCCATACCTCGTCAGCGGTGCGGTTTGTCACTAGCGTGACCTCATAGCCTTGATCCAGCAGGCCGCACCCGAGCAATAGTCCTGCCTGACCCGCGCCAACAATCGCAATCTTGCGTGGCGTGATCTTGTCGATGGAATGGGGGATCATGTGTCTCTCCTGTGGGATTGTCTTGTGTGCAATTCACTTCGTGCCGGGCGAACCGAGGTCGCCCGGAATCACCGGCCGGTTTATGCCGTCAGCCGGTTGATGGCTGCTTGCCGACCCTCGGGGCCGAGGGCGCCGTATCCGCCGTCACATGCATAGTCGGCGCCGGTAACAAAGGCGGAAGCATCTGACAGGAGGAAGCGAACCACTTGCGCGACTTCTTCTGGCTTGCCGAGCCGGCCGAGTGGGTGAAAATCTGCGGCGATACCGTCGGCTTTCGCCTTGTCGCCGCCGCTCAGCGCGCTGATGACGGAGGACCACGTCCAGCCCGGCGAGACGGAGTTGACTCGAATGTTGTCCGGGGCTAGATCCAATGCGGCGCTACGTGTGAATTGCTGCATCGCTGCCTTGGTAATCGGGTACAGCCAGCGCCCCGACTGCGCCACGCCCGCGGAGATCGAGGCAAAGTTGACGACCGCTCCGCCGCCGCGCTTTTTCATCTCCGGCACGCACGCCTTCAGCATCATCGCCGCGCCGACTACATTGACGTTGTAGGACTCCAGCCACTGCTCGCGTGTGGAATCGGCACCGTTATCCACGTAGGTGCAGGCGCAGTTGACGAGCAGGTCGATGCCGCGGAAGGTCTCCATGGTGTCGGCGATGCAGGCAGCGATGTCGGCATCGCTGGTCACGTCCACGGCCACATAGCGGCAGCGCTCCGGATGCCGCTCGGCAACATTGCGGCCGCCTTGCTGGTCGATGTCGACGACAACGACGTTGGCGCCAGCCGAGACCAGGGCCGATACCACGGCCTCGCCAATCATGGTCGCGCCACCGGTGACAATCGCCGTCTTGCCTTCGATTCCTTGCATGTCCGTCTCCACTTGTTGTATTGGCTCGCATGTAGCCATGTGCAACGTAGTTTGGTGTGGCGGTGATGACGCTGCTATCCACAATCCGCCGGCCAATATCCAGATAACGAGCCGTCGCTGGCGGACCGGGAAAAGGAGGCGGTGGAGTCAGGAAAAGGTGGGGCGGCAGCCTTGCCGGATGGCCGGGCGTGCAGGTATCCGTTCACGCGCGAGCGCGGCCTGGCGTTGTTGTATCAACGACTGCAAGTCAGTGAAACGGGTCGATGCCGCAGGGGTATTGCGAGGTCTAAAGAGCCCGCTGATTATCAACGCCCGGCATCGCTGACATGGCGCTCCGCTGCACCCCTGCGCAGGGTCGCCGACGGAGAAACGCCGAAGCGCTTCTTGTAATAGGCCGCAAACCGGCCGAGATGTGTAAAGCCAAAGCGATATGCAAGATCCGTGATGGAGGCCTGCTCCGCTCCGGCGGCAGCAATCAACGCTTGTCGGACGCAGTCCAGTCTCGCATCCCGCAGATAGGCTAACGGCGTCGTATTGAGATGGCGGCGAAAGCCTTCTTCCAGCGCCCGGATACTCACGCAGGCGACTTGCGCCAGGTCGGCGACGGTCAGCGGTGTGTCGGCATTCGCGCGGACATAATCTATCACCCGCTGCATATGACGTGGCCTGGCGGGCTCGGCGCTGCGCGCAAGGAGATAGGTGTGGGTGTGCGGTTGAAGCGGCAGCAGCGTCCGCAGCAGGTAGTCCTCCATCGACGCCACCGCGGCCGGGAACTGGAGCCAGTTGGTGCCGTGCTGGTCGATATTCCTGGTAAGGTCGAGTACGGACTGGCTCCATGCGTGCTGGGGCAGCCCCGGATCGAATGAAAGGGGCCCGCTGGGATCGCGCCCGGTCAGCAATGCGAAACGTTGCTCGATGGCTTCCTTCTGAATCCAGAGCAAGACTTGCGCACAATCCTCATGCCAGTGCATTCGGGTTGGGGTGTCTGGACTCAGCAAGCTGGCGGTGCGGACGTCGGAAAGTATCTCCTGCGAGCCACACTTGATTTCGGCATGGCCCGCAACCGGGATCTGGGCGAGATAGAAGTGCTCTAGGCAGCCAGGGTCGATCTCTACATGGGCGCCATAGGCAAGGAAGTTGAGTGCGGTCTCATGCAGTCGTACCAGGTTGTGCTGGACATGCAATTGCTGCAGTGCACCGACCACTCGCAGTTCATGCGGGCAAAATACCGAAGCGATCTTGCCCTGGGCCTCCTTCACATCCTCGGAGCGGAATGAGGGGTAGTTCGCCAGCATGCCTTGCGGCGCGCAGTTGTGGTCACGCGCCGGAGAAGACGGGATGTCGGCGGGTGACTGGGGGGCGGTCTGCATCGTCTCACTCCTGCAGGATTGCAGCGTGCCTGGCTCGCCTGCGAAGCGAAGGAAGCCCGCGCAATCAGTTACTTTATACCTAAACTTCCTGCGCGCGCCAAGAAGGCGGCCGGGCTGCCCTGTTGGCCGACCGCCAGGGAATCTCTGCGCGATCGTCGCCACGCTCCTTCTTGTCCATATAGTTTAGGCATAAAAATATGATTATGGAAATATGCGCTTCGAGCCGACGCGGGTAATCCGGTCGGCGCCTCGACGGGAGGCGCAGGGGGCAGATGCCGCTGGCGGACCTGATGCAGGGCATCCTGCGCGGGCGGTATTTCTCGCTGCTGGAGAACCAGGAATAGGACTGGTGCAGGTTTGCTTGCGGAGGAGGGAGGCCGCCGTCGGTCTCCGGGTTCATGGTCTATACTTAGATATGTGATATACAATATATTACGTGTGCATAACGCCTCCTGCCGCCATGCTTGATCCCTCGCTGTTCGGTCGCCTGTCATTCACCTACGCGGATCCCGTCGACGGCCCGCTGCCACCCGGGCGTAACCCGCTGGGCGTGGCCCCGGAGCGCGATGCCGTGCTGTTCGTTCCGGACGGCCTGCCGGAGAGCGGGCCGGTGCCGCTGCTGGTGATGTTCCACGGCGCGGGCGGGTTTCCGGAAAAGGTGCTGCCGCATATCGAGCCGCATGCGCGGCGCCACAAGTTCCTGGTGCTGGCGCCGCATTCGCTCTACCCGACCTGGGACATCGTGATCGGCGGCAACGGCCCCGACCTGGAGCGGCTGCGCCAGGCGCTGATCGCGGTGACATCGCGCTACCGGGTCGACGCGGGCCGGCTGGCCTTTGCGGGCTTCTCGGACGGGGCCAGCTACGCGCTGTCGATCGGCATCACCAACGGCGACATTGCCAGCCATGTGATTGCGTTCTCCGGCGGCTTCATGTCGGTGTTCATGCAGGAGGGCGCTCCCAGGGTGTTTGTCGCGCACGGGCTGGCTGACGAGCAATTGCCGGTTGTCACCAGCGGCCGCGCCCATGCGACCAGGCTGAAGGCCGCGGGCTACGACGTGCAGTACGTCGAGTTCGATGGCCTGCATGTCATCCATCCGCCCGTGGTCGAGCGCGCGATCGATTTCTTCCTGCAGTGAAACCCCGGCCGCTGGCCGGCGCGGCCACGCCATTCAACGGGAGTGCGGTACATGGATTTCGAGATTCCAGAGGCGCTGATCCACCCCCTGCTGGCGATGATCGAAACCGGGTCACCGTTGGCGCGGCAGTTGCAGGAGCACGGCGTCTGCCACGGCAATATGCTGGTGTCGAGCAAGCTATTCGATGCGCAGTCGCTGAGCTCGCTCTACACGCTGAGCAAGACGCAAAACGAGCGCGCGCTGATGTTCCAGATGCTGGCGCTGGACAATGTCTACAACGCGCCGCAGGCGCGCGTGATTCCGGGGCTGGACCAGCTGGTGGCGGGGCTGGCCGCCTACCTGTCGCGCGATGCCATCGATGGCTGGCTGTACCAGCGCAGCCGCGACGGCGTGCTGCTGCCCTGGCTGGTGCGCCGGATGCGCTATGTGTCGCCCGAGCAGGGCATGCCTTATGTGGTGGTGGACATGCTGGCCAACACCATGCAGTCGGCCAACTCCACGCTGACTGACCACCACCTACGCCGCTCCGGCATGACCACGTCGATGGTGATCACCCGCGACGACATCGCTAACCGCACCATCCCGGAGTTGCTGGCCGAGTTCGGCTTCTACAAGGAGTGCGCGGAATTCCGGCACGAATACGAGCAGCATGCGCAGCGCTTCGTGCGCTACCAGCGCCGCTTCGGCGCGCAGTTTGTCGCCACCCGCGCGGCGTTCTCGCTCGATGCCAAGGGACCCGCCGAGCTGACGCCGATTGCCGACACCGCGGGCGCGCGCTGCGTGAATGATGAGGAACGGCTGGAGCGCCGCTTCGAGATGACCTGCGACCCGGCGTTCTGGCGCGATGCCGGGGTCATGGAGGGCTTTGAGCGCGTGCCGCTGCATGGCTACGTGCACCTGTTCCACCTGGAGTGGCATCGCAACATCTGGGTGCATGTGCAGCACCTGACCGAGTATCGCTACCAGCCGGCCCTGCGCGACAAGCTGGTCCTGCCCGCGCATCACCGCGACCTGATCGATATCCTGACCTCGCACATGGACATGCTGGTGCCGGACTTCGTGCCCGGCAAGTCCGGCGGTACCACCATCCTGTGCCAGGGCGCCCCAGGCCTGGGCAAGACGCTGACCGCGGAGATCTACGCCGAGGTGGTGGGCAAGCCGCTGTACCGCGTGCATTCCGGGCAGCTGGGCACCACTGCCGCGTCGGTCGGTGCCACGCTGATGACGATCCTGCGCCGGGCCATGCGCTGGAACGCGATCCTGCTGCTGGACGAGGCCGACGTCTATATCCGCTGCCGCGACAACGACCTGGAGCACAACGCCATCGTCGCGGAATTCCTGCGCACGCTGGAGTACTTCAACGGCCTGCTGTTCATGACCACCAACCGCATCGGCGACGTCGACGATGCCATCCTGTCGCGCTGCATCGCGACCATCCATTACGAAACGCCGTGCAAGCAAGACGCCATGCGGCTGTGGCGCCTGCAGGCCGTGCAGTTCGGCGCGGAACTGGGCGACGCGCTGATCGATGCGCTGACCGCCGCCTACCCCAAGGCGAGCGGACGCGACATCAAGGAGCTGCTGAAGCTGGCAACCCGCTACGGCAAGGCCAAGGGGATCCCGCTGTCGGAAGACGTGTTCCGGCTGTGCGGGCAGTTCCGCGGGATAGGGTAAGGCGCCGGTGCGCGGGTATCATGGGCCATCTGTGCAGGCAACCGCGCCCCGATCCCCGATGAGCCTCGACCCCGCCGAACTCCAGGCCATACGCCCCTACCTGCTGCGCTTTGCCCGCCTGCAGCTGCGCGACGAGGCGGTGGCCGAGGATGCCGTCTCGGAAACGCTGCTGGCGGCGCTGGAGCACCCTGAGCGCTTCGCCGGCCAGTCAACGCTGCGCACCTACCTGGTTGGCATCCTCAAGCACAAGATCATCGACACCCTGCGCAGCGGCAAACGTGAGGTCAGGCTGGCGCTGGCCACCGATGCCGAAGGCCAGCCGCAATCCGACGACGATGCCTTCGATGTGCTGTTCACGCGCAACGGCCACTACCAGGACCCGCCGTCCGACTGGGGCAACCCGGAACGCGCCTTTGAGCGCCGCGAGTTCTTCGAGATCCTGCAGCTTTGCGTGGACCGCCTGCCGGAGCGCACCGGCCGGATCTTCATGATGCGCGAGTGGCTGGAGCTGGACACCGAAGAAATCTGTCAGCATTTGCAGATCAGCGCGACCAATGCCTGGGCGATGCTGTACCGCGCCCGCATGCGCCTGCGCGGATGCCTGGAACTGCACTGGTTCGGCCAGCGCGGCCGGCCCGGCAAGGCCGGTTGAGCCCGGCCCCCGCCCATGCAACGGATAAGTCACTGACCTACATGCCAGATTCCCGCCCCTCCCGCCGCCTGCTGCCGAACTGTGAAGAGGTGCATCACCTCACCATGAAGGGCCTGGACCGGCCGCTGTCATGGGGCGAGCGGCTGCGCATGCGCGCCCACCTGGCGATCTGTGACGCCTGCACCAGCTTCAGCGCCCAGATGCGGACCCTGCGCGAGGCCATGCACAGGCTGGGGCGCGACGAATGACAAAAGGCCAGCGGATCCGCTGGCCTTCTTGCTGGCTGGGTGCCGGTATCGCTCAGGCGCGAGCGCCTTCGCCGTAGGGGTCGAAGCGGCCAGCGCGGCTGCCTTCGGTAAAGGTGTCGAAGCTGCGCGACGGCGATGCCGACACGCCGCTGCGCTCCAGCCCGGCCACCGTGCGGGCGCCGTCGACAAACGGATCGACCTTGCCCACGCGGGCGCCTTCCGTGAACACATCGTGGCTGCGGAACTCATAACCATACTTGTCGCCGGGCACGGTGCTGCGGAAGCTGTAGCCGTACTTGTCGCCGGGCAGCTGCTCGGCGACGGTGGCGGCTTGCGCGGCGCCCAGGGCAGCCAGCGACAGGAGCAGGGCAGTAGCGAGGCGGGTGGTCTTGGTCATGATGGTTCTCCTTAAGCTCGTTGAATTTGTCAGAAGGCTTTGCGTTGTGTGCGTGCCGTTCATGTACAGAACTATAGAAGCGCCATCGATACGGAAACAGGCCAGTTGCCGGACAAGTTATTCAAAAAAATTGAAGTTACGGCCGAGGGCGGAAGCGGCCCGTGGCATGACGCAAATGTAATGTCCCCGTCGCCGGAATGCCCGGCGCGGCTCGGTTAAACTTGCGGCTCGCTGCAATCCCCCGTCGCCTGATGCCAGGCGGCCAGGGCAGCTGCCACTTCCCTTATGCAACGGCTCATCCTCATCCTTCTTGCGCTCGTCCTGCCGCTCCAGTTCGCCTGGGCGGGAGCCGCCGCGTATTGCCGACATGAGGTGGCGGCTCCGGCCAAGGCCCATTTCGGGCACCATGAGCACCAGCACAAGGCCGACAGCGGCAAGCAGGACCAGCCCGCGCAGAAGGCGCAGGACAAGGCCAAGCTCGGCCTGCCCGATCCCGACTGCGGCGTCTGCCATATCGCTTCGCTGCCGTTTGCACGGGCCGACGCGCCCGACGTGCACGCCATGCGCCGGGTGGAACTGGCGCCACCGGCGCCGCAGCCCAGCTTCTCTTCGCACAGTGCGCGGGCGCCCGACCGTCCGCAGTGGCCGCGTCTCGCTTAACCGGCGAGACGACGCTTCCATTTCATGGTCTTCCTGATTTCCTGACGTCAGGCGTCTCGCCGAATTCTCCCGGTTTCTTTCCTGGTGCAATTCGATGCGAAGACTTTTGCTGCCGCTTGGGCTGGCGGCCGTTCTATTCAGCCCACATGGCGTCGCGCAGACGCCGCCCCCTGCCATGGCGCAGCCATCGGCATCCTTGCCGGCCCCGGGCCAAGAGCCTGCCGGCACGCTGAGCCTCGACGCCGCGCTGGCGCTGGCCGAAGCCGGCAGCTTCGCGTTGTCCGCGGCGGGCAAGGAGCTTGACGCCACCGAGGGCGATGTCACGCAGGCGCGCGTGCTGCCCAATCCCGAACTGGCCGTGTCGATCGAAGACACGCGCAAGGCCACGCGCTCCACCACCGGCCAGATCAACCTGCCGATCGAACTCGGCGGCAAGCGCGCCGCGCGCATCGGTGTGGCCGAGCGCGGGCGCGAACTGGCGCAGGTCGAGCTGGGCGGCGCACGCGCCGAGCTGCGCGCCGCGGTGATCGCACGCTTCTTTGGCGTGCTGGTGGCGCAGGAACGCGTCAAGCTGGCCGAAGGCTCGGTCGGCATCGCCAGCAAGGCGGCCGCGGCGGCCGGGCGGCGCGTGGCCGCCGGCAAGGTCGCGCCCCTGGAAGAAACGCGCGCCAGGGTCGAACAGGCCAATGCCGAGCTGGAACTGGCCGAGGCTACCGGCGCGCTGCAATCCGCACGTCAGTCGCTGGCCACGCTGTGGGGCAACGCCTTGCCGCACTTTGCGCAGGCGCAGGGCGACCTTGACGCACTGCCCTCGCGCCCCGCGCCGGCAGCACTGCAAGCGGCGCTGGAAGACTCGCCTCAACTGGCGGCAAGCCGCCTCGTGGCCGAGCGCAGCCGCGCCGAAGTCGCCGTGGCGCGCAGCCGCCAGTATCCCGACGTGACCGTGAGCCTGGGCGCCAAGCGCGACAACGAGGCCAACCGCAATATGGCCGTGCTGGGCGTGGCGATCCCGCTGCCGCTGTTTGACCGCAACCAGGGCAACCTCTACGCCGCATTGCGCCGGGCCGACAAGGCGCAGGACACGCACGCGGCCACGCGCATCCGCCTGGTGGGTGAGCTGCAGCAGGCGTCGACGCAGCTGTCGGTATCGCGCGCCGCGGCGCAGACGCTGCAGGCCTCGGTGCTGCCCGCGGCGGAGCAGGCCTATGCCGCCGCCTCGCGCGGGTTCGAGGCCGGCAAATTCAATTTCCTCGATGTGCTGGATGCCCAGCGCACGCTGTTCCAGGCGCGCATCCGCTACCTGGACGTGCTGGCCCGCACCTATGACGCGGCGGCCAGCATCGACCGCATCCTCGGACACTGATACGGACGCCGAAGACATGGCAATGAGCAAGCAACAACGGGCCGCCGTGGTGGCCATCCTGGTCGCGGGGCTGCTGGGCGGCGCGGCGATCCTGTTCACCGGCAAGGGCGGCAGCGCCACCGGCGAGGCCGGGCACGGGCAAGCCGAGCATGGCGACGAGCACGAACATGGCAAGGAAGGAGACAATGCGGCCGCGCACGCTGACGCCAGCGCTCCCGCGGCGAAGCCGGAAGCCGAAGGCAAGCCGCACCTGATCGCGCTGACGCCCGCGCAGATCCAGCAGGCCGGCATCGGCATCGCCAGCGCCGCCGCGGCGCCGCTGCGCAGCAGCGTCGATTTCCCCGGCGAGATCCGCTTCAATGAAGACCGCACCGCGCACGTGGTGCCGCGCGTGGCGGGCGTTGCGCAGGCGGTGCCGGCCAACCTTGGCCAGCAGGTACGCAAGGGCGAAGTGCTGACGCTGCTCGCCAGCACGACGCTGGCCGAGCAGCGCAGCGAGCTGCTGGCGGCGCAGAAGCGCGAGGCGCTGGCGCGTGCCACCTACGCGCGCGAGAAGACGCTGTGGCAGGAGAAGATCTCCGCCGAGCAGGATTACCAGCAGGCCCGCACGGCGCTTGAGGAAGCGCAGATCGCGGTCCAGAACGCGCGCCAGAAGCTGACCGCGATTGGCGCCACGGAGAAGAGCGCGGGCAAGGGCGGCAGCCTGAACCAGTTTGCGCTGCGTGCCCCGTTCGATGGCATCGTGGTCGAGAAGCACCTGGCGCTGGGCGAAGCGGTCCAGGAAGCCACCAGCGTCTTCACCGTCTCCGACCTGAGTTCGGTGTGGGCGGAGTTCGTGGTGTCCGCGCGCGACCTGGACCAGGTGCGTGTGGGCGAAGCGGTCACGGTGCGCTCGAGCGCCTCGGACACGCAGGCCGAGGGCAAGGTGTCCTACGTCGGCGCGCTGCTGGGTGAGCAGACGCGCACGGCCAAGGCGCGCGTGACGCTGGCCAATCCCGGCATGGCGTGGCGCCCGGGGCTGTTCGTCACGGTCAGCGTGCTGGGCGCGCCGGCGCAGGTGCCGGTGACGGTGGCGGCCGACGCGGTGCAGCAGGTCGACGGCAAGAGCGTGGTGTTCATCGCCGTGCCGGGCGGGTTTGCGGTGCAGCCGGTCAAGACCGGGCGCGCTGGTGGCAAGCTGGTGGAGGTGACCGAGGGCCTGCAGGCCGGCGCGCGCTACGCCGCGGCCAACAGCTTCATCCTCAAGTCCGAGCTGGGCAAAGCCAGCGCCGGGCATGAGCACTGAGCGGAGGCACGCATGTTTGAACGCCTGATCCGCTTTGCCATCGAGCAACGCTGGCTGGTCCTGCTGGCGGTGCTGGGCATGGCCGCGCTGGGCCTGTACAGCTACACCCGGCTGCCGATCGACGCGGTGCCCGATATCACCAACGTGCAGGTGCAGATCAACACCGCAGCGCACGGCTATTCGCCGCTGGAGACCGAGCAGCGCATCACCTATCCGGTCGAGACCGTGATGGCGGGCCTGCCCGGGCTGGAGCAGACCCGCTCGCTGTCGCGCTACGGGCTGTCGCAGGTGACGGTGATCTTCCGCGACGGCACCGATATCCACTTTGCGCGCCAGCTGGTCAACCAGCGCATCCAGGAAGCGCGCGACAAGCTGCCCGCCGGCATCACGCCCGCGATGGGCCCGATCTCGACCGGGCTGGGCGAAATCTACCTGTGGACGGTCGAGGCCGACCCCGGCGCGCGCAAGCCGGACGGCACGCCGTATACGCTGTCGGACCTGCGCGAGATCCAGGACTGGGTGATCCGCCCGCAGCTGCGCAACGTGCCCGGCGTGACCGAGGTCAATGCCATCGGCGGCCATGCGCGCGCCTATGTGGTTGCGCCCAGCCTGGAGCGCATGGCGTCGTACGGGTTGTCGCTGGCCGACGTGGTGAGCGCGCTGGAGAAGAACAACGACAACGTCGGCGCCGGCTATATCGAGCGCCGCGGCGAGCAGTACCTGGTGCGCGTGCCGGGGCAGGTGCGCTCGCTCGACGATATCCGCGACGTGATCGTCGGCACCGCGCAGGGCCAGCCGATCCGCGTGCGCGACGTGGCCACCGTGCAGACCGGCGGCGAGCTGCGCACCGGCGCGGCCACCGAGAACGGCCGCGAGGTGGTGCTGGGCACCGTGTTCATGCTGATCGGCGAGAACAGCCGCACGGTGTCGCAGGCGGCGGACCGCAAGATGGCCGAGATCAACCGTACCCTGCCCAAGGGCGTGCAGGCCGTCACGGTGTACGACCGTACCACGCTGGTCGACAAGGCCATTGCCACGGTCAAGAAAAACCTGCTGGAAGGTGCGGTGCTGGTGATCGCCATCCTGTTCCTGTTCCTGGGCAACCTGCGCGCGGCGCTGATCACCGCGCTGGTGATCCCGCTGTCGATGCTGTTCACCTTCACGGGCATGGTGCAATACCGCATCAGTGCCAACCTGATGAGCCTGGGGGCGCTGGACTTCGGCATCATTGTCGACGGTGCCGTGGTGATCGTCGAGAACTGCGTGCGCCGGCTGGCGCATGCGCAGGAGCGCCACGGCCGGCCCCTCACGCGCGGCGAACGCCTGCATGAAGTCTTTGCCGCGGCGCGCGAGGCGCGCCGGCCGCTGTTGTACGGGCAGCTGATCATCATGGTGGTGTACCTGCCGATCTTTGCGCTGACCGGGGTGGAGGGCAAGATGTTCCACCCGATGGCCTTCACCGTGGTGCTGGCGCTGCTGGGCGCGATGGTGCTGTCGGTGACCTTCGTGCCGGCGGCGGTGGCGCTGTTCATCGGGAACCGCGTGGCCGAGCGCGAGAACCGGTTGATGGCCTGGGCGCGCCGCCGCTACGCGGTGCTGCTGGAGCGCTCGCTGGCCGCGACGCCGGTGGTGCTGACGTTTGCCGGCGTGGCGGTGGCATTGTGTCTGGCCATCGGCACGCGCCTGGGCAGTGAGTTCGTGCCCAGCCTGAACGAGGGCGACCTGGCGATCCAGGCCTTGCGCATCCCCGGCACCAGCCTGACGCAATCGGTGGCGATGCAGCAGCAGGTGGAAACCGCGCTGAAGGCCAAATTCCCGGAGATCGAGCGCATCTTTGCGCGCACCGGCACCGCGGAGATCGCCTCCGACCCGATGCCGCCGAATATCTCCGACGGCTACATCATGCTCAAGCCTGTGTCGCAATGGCCCGAGCCCCGCCGCACGCGCGACGAGCTGATCGCCGCGATACGCGATGAGGTGGGCAAGCTGCCGGGCAACAATTATGAGTTCTCGCAACCGATCCAGCTGCGCTTCAATGAGCTGATCTCGGGCGTGCGCTCCGACGTGGCGGTCAAGGTGTTCGGCGACGACAACGCCGTGCTGGAGCAGACCGCCAATCGCATCGCGGCAGTGCTGCAGGGCATCCCCGGCGCGGCCGAGGTGAAGGTCGAACAGACCACCGGCCTGCCGATGCTGACGGTGCAGATCGACCGCAACAAGGCGGCGCGCTACGGCCTGAACCTGAGCGATATCCAGGATGCGGTGGCGATCGGCATCGGTGGCAAGGTGTCGGGCACCTTCTTCAGCGGCGACCGGCGCTTCGACATCGTGGTGCGCCTGCCCGATGCCGTGCGCGAGGACGTGGAAGCGCTGCGGCGCCTGCCGGTGCCGTTGTCGAAGGAGGCAGCGGCGCGCACCAGCTATATCCCCCTGAGCGAAGTCGCCAGCGTGGAGATCGCGCCGGGCCCCAACCAGGTCTCGCGCGAGAACGGCAAGCGCCGCATCGTGGTCAGCGCCAATGTGCGCGGGCGCGATATCGGCAGCTTCGTGCCCGAGGCCGAGGCTGCCATCCGCGCGCGCGTGCAGATCCCGGCGGGCTACTGGACCAGCTGGGGCGGCACCTTCGAGCAGCTGCAGTCGGCCACCGCGCGGCTGCGCATAGTAGTGCCGCTGGCGCTGGGCATGGTGTTCGTGCTGCTGTTCGCCATGTTCGGCAACGTCAAGGACGGGCTGCTGGTCTTCACCGGCATCCCGTTCGCGCTGACCGGCGGCATCCTGGCGCTATGGCTGCGCGGCATTCCGCTGTCGATCTCGGCGGCGGTGGGCTTTATCGCCTTGTGCGGCGTGGCGGTGCTCAACGGGCTGGTGATGCTGTCGTTTATCCGCTCGCTGCGCGAGGATGGCCATGGGCTGGATGCGGCGATCCGCGATGGGGCATTGACGCGGCTGAGGCCGGTGCTGATGACGGCGCTGGTTGCCTCGCTTGGCTTCGTGCCGATGGCCTTGGCAACGGGCACGGGTGCCGAAGTGCAGCGCCCGCTGGCGACAGTCGTCATCGGCGGCATCCTGTCGTCGACGGCGCTGACCTTGCTGGTGTTGCCGGTGCTGTACCGGCTGGCGCACCGGAACGACGAGGCGGTGGCGGACGCGGCGCAGGGGGAGGGGGAGTTTGCGCGGGTGGAAACGTAAGCTGCGAAGCCACGTTGAAGCCACTGGGTTTCCGCGAAGGCGGGAACCCAGTGGCTTTTGCAAAGGCAATCGACCTTTCATGACGCCATGAAGCGTTCACCCCCGCGCACGCGGCAAACTGGCAGCACATCCAGTCCCCAACGTGCCGCCATGCAGACAGCCACCCTGCCCGATACCGGGATCGACCCGCTTCGCGCCGTCACCGATCCCGACCCCTACCCGTACTACCGGGAGCTGGCCACCCGCCAGCCGTTCTACCGCGATGACCGTCTCGGCCTGTGGGTCGCCGCCGGCCCGCGTGAAGTGGCGGCAGTGCTGGCCCATCCTGACTGCCGCGTACGCCCGCCGGCGCAGCCAGTACCGCCCGCGCTGGCCGGCACCGCAGCCGGTGACCTGTTCGGCCGCCTGATCCGGATGAACGACGGCGCTGCCCACGCACCACTGAAGCAGATCCTGATGCCGATGCTGGCGGGCCTTGACGCGGCCGCCACAGCGCGGCGCGCGGCGGCGATGGCAACGATGATCGATGCTGGCGCTGCCGCCGGTACGTCTGGCGAGCGCGTCAACCGCTGGCTCTTCACATTGCCTGTGGTGACAGTGGCCGACCTGCTCGGTTTGCCCATTGCCGAAGGTGGCAAGGCGGCCGAGGTCGCACAACGCGTCGCGGCCTTCGCCGCCGCGCAGTCGCAGCTGGCCGATGCGCACACCGTCCGTGCCGGTGCTGACGCAGCGCAATGGCTGGGCGCGTGGCTTGCCGGTGCCACGCCGGGCGACGGCCCGCTTCCGGCGCTGCATCAAGCCGCGCATGCCGCCGGCATCGACGCGCAGGCTGTCGCCGCCAACATCATCGGCCTGCTGGTGCAGGCCTGCGAAGCCACCGCGGCGCTGGCCGGGAATACGCTGCTGCGGCTGGGTCGCGACACGCCGCAGTCAGAGCTGCCGCTCGATGCCGTGGTGGCGCGGGTCGCCCGGGAGGATCCGCCGGTGCAGAATACGCGCCGCTTCCTGGCCGCCGATGCGCAACTGTGCGGCCACGCCGTCAAGGCCGGCGATGCGGTGCTGGTGCTGCTGGCCGCGGCGTCGTGCAGTGGTGCCGCAGCCGGCGAGCGGCCATGGACCTTCGGCCACGGCCGCCATGCCTGTCCCGGTGACCGCGTGGCGCAGACGCTGGCTGCTGCCACGGTGGCAGCGCTGCGTGCGCGTGGTGCCGATCCGGCCGCGCTGGCGCAGGCGTTCCGCTATCGTCCGTCGCTAAACGCGCGCATTCCGCATTTCCTTTGATCCCCGCCATTGCCCCAGGAGACAACATGATCGCAGTCATCTTCGAAGTCGAGCCCGCACCGGGCCGGCAGGACAACTACCTCGACATCGCCGCGCACCTGCGCCCGCAGCTGGAAGCCATCGACGGCTTTATCTCGGTGGAGCGCTTCCAGAGCCTGACCAACCCCAACAAGCTGCTGTCGCTGTCGTTCTTCCGCGACGAGGCCGCGGTGATCGCCTGGCGCAATACGCTGGCGCATCGCCAGGCGCAGGCGGCCGGTCGCGGCGGCGTGTTTGCCGGCTACCGGCTGCGCGTGGCGCAGGTGCTGCGCGACTACGGGCTGAATGAGCGCGACCAGGCGCCGGCGGACAGCCGCGCGGTGCATGACCACAAGGCGGGCTGAAGGAGGCGCAGCGATGACGATGGAAGCGATCGGCACCCAAGCCGCGTTTATCGGCCTGACGTTCTTGCTGGCAGGCTTTGTCAAAGGGGTGGTGGGCCTGGGCTTGCCCACGGTTGCGGTGGGCATGCTAGGGCTGGTGATGCCGCCCGCGCAGGCGGCGGCGCTGCTGGTGGCGCCGTCGATGGTGACCAACGTGGTGCAGCTGTTCAGCGGCGCGCGCTTCGGGCAACTGATGCAACGGCTGTGGCCGATGCTGGTGGCGATCTGTGCCGGCACCTGGCTGTGTGCGGCATGGGTGCCGGCCGGCATGATGACGCACGCGACCTCGGCCTTGGGTGTGGCGCTGGTGCTGTACGCGGTGGTCGGGCTGGCCGCGGTGAAGCTGGTGGTGCCGGCGGGGGCGGAGCGGTGGCTCGGGCCGTTGATCGGGCTGGTCACGGGTGGCATTACGGCGGTGACCGGTGTGTTCGTGATTCCCGCCGTGCCTTACCTGCAGGGGCTCGGGCTGGACAAGGAAAGCCTGGTGCAGGCGCTCGGGCTGTCGTTCACGGTATCGACCATTGCGCTGGCGGTGAGCCTGGCCATGGGCGGGTCGCTGCTGCATTTGCCGGTGCTGGGCGCCTCGGCGCTGGCGCTGGTGCCGGCGCTCGGCGGCATGTTCCTGGGCCAGTGGCTGCGCCACCGGATCAGCGCCGAGCGCTTCCGCAAGCTGTTCTTCTGCGGGCTGCTGGTGTTGGGCGGCGAACTGGCGCTGCGAGGGCTGTGATCAAGCCCCCATGCTCCCCGCCCTGCACGCTCAGTGGCTGGCCTGCACCGTGCGGCCGTTCAGCGGCTGCACCGGACGGGCGTTCATCGGATAAAGCTGGCGGAATGCGGCCAACTGCGCAGGCGACACTTCCACCGGCGTCTTGAGCACCTGCCAGCGCACGTCCTCGCTGCACGGTGGCGTGGTCAGCGAGCCGGTGAAGGCCCAGTACGACTGCCGGGCCGGCAGCAACGCCGCCACATCCAGCGGCGCCGTCAGTTCACGCGACTCCCCGGCCTTGGCCGGCAGGCTCGCGAAGACGGGTTTCAGCGCCGCATTCTCCCGCCCGGACTTGAACAGCACCGCCACCACCGCCAGCTTGCCTTCTGCATTCTGGTGCACCAGGTGCGCGACCAGCGGATAGGTCTTGCCGTTGATCTTCTCTTCGCTGGGCGTATGGAAGTGGAACTGCAGCAGCTTGTAGGCCACACCGTCGAGTTCGATCTGCCCCGCGGCGGGCAGGTTGACCTGCACGGTGTGGCCGTTGTTGACCACGGTGGCGGGCGCCGCGGCGTAGCCAAAGCCGATCGGCTTCAGGTCCGCGGGTTGGGTCTTGCCGGTGCGGATATCGATGGGCGACTGGTGCTTGCCTAGCGCACAGGTCTTGTAGTCCTGGTCGAGCTTGGCCCAGTGGCTGGTACCGGTTGGTCCGATATAGCTCCAGTGCGGGTCATTGCCGGCCCACGCGGCAGGTGCAAGCAAGGCGGTGCAAACGGTGATAATCGGCAGCCTGATGTTCATTGTCGATGCGTCCTAGTGTTGGTAACCCCTTGGTTTCCGACGTGGTGTTATCAAGCTGTCCCAGTCTTGAGTGCCGGGTCTTTGCCCGGCCGGGAATCATGCAGCAAAACTGCCGTCCAGCGAATAAGGCATTGCTGAATTCCGGTCTGCACTGCATTTAACAGGGGTATGGACTGCATGCACGCATGCGATTGATGCATGCCGCGCATGCCGTCATGGAACGGACACGGCGCCGACATCTCACGTGGCACGCTCCACAGGCATCCCCGCTCAGCCGGGGATGCCTGCCTGCCACCGTTTGTCTCGGGATTTCAGCCAGGCCGCGCGCCGGCCTGGTTCGACTCCAGTTGCGCGCGTACCGCGGAGATATGGTCGCCCGCGGCATCGACGGCGTTCTCCAGGTCGCTGGTGCTGCAGCCCAGCTCCCGGCACCAGTACTGCACTTCAAGCGGATCCATCAGGTTGATGCGGCCAGGATCCAGCGGCCTGAACTCGTTTGTCACATCGCTCATGCTTGCCTCCTGTCCATGTCTCGGGGCGACACGGCCCTTGCATTGTAGGCAGTCATCCGGCGCGCGTTGCATGCAAGACGGCCTGAGCTTGCGCATATGATGTACGGGTTACCCCAGCCGACAGGACGCCGCATGCCCCGCTCATCCGGTGCAAAACTCTGGTCCACGCTGAACAAGGCCGCGGCCCGCAATGCGCGCCGCATGCAGCGCGCCGTCAACCAGAACCTGACCAAGCCGATGACCGAGGCCATCGTGCGCAACGCGGTGAAGCAATCGGCTGCAGTCACGGCCGCCACCCAGCGCGCACTGTCGGGCGTGGTATCGCCGGTGCAGGCGCCGCAGAACCGCGGCAGCGGGCGCTGGGAGGAAGGCGCATGGGGCGCGCCACTGGCACCGCGCCGCTACCGCATCTTCGTGCCGGCCGGCGTCACGGCGTCGCGTCGCGCGCCGATGCTGGTGCTGCTGCATGGCTGCGGCCAGGACGCCGCCAGCTTTGCCGCGGTCACGCGCGCCGCCGCCGTGGCGCGCGAAGCCGGCTGGGTGGTGCTGCTGCCTGAACAGACCTCGCAGGCCAATGCACAGCGCTGCTGGAACTGGTTCCGGCCCGCCGCGCGGGGTGGCGTCGAAGCCGGGCTGCTGATGGCGCTGATCGACCAGGCTTGCCGCGGCCATCCGGTTGCCGTCGACCGCGTCAGCGTGCTGGGGCTGTCCGCGGGCGGCGCGATGGCGCTGATGCTGGGGCTACGCTACCCGGAGCGCTTCGCCGCGGTCGGCTCGCACTCCGGCGCGGTGCCCTGGAGCGCCACCAATGCCGCCCAGGCAGCGCGTGCCATGCGCGGGGGGCACGGGCCCGATGCCAAGACCATGCAGGCGCTGCGGTTCGGGCTGGCGGGGCGCCGCCCGCCGCCGTTGCTATTGCTGCATGGCGATGCCGACCACGTGGTCGACTTCAGCAATGCCACCGCCGCGGCGGGCATGTGGATGCACCTGCAGCCGGAGGATGCGCACCCGCTGTCCGCGGTGCCGGCACGGCGCATCCAGCGCGGCATGCGCCGTGCCATGGATGTCTTCGACTGGATGGAGGGAAAGTCCCCTTACGTTCGCCTAGTGCGGATCGAGGGTCTGGGTCACGCCTGGAGCGGCGGGGCAGGCGGCCAGGCGTTCTCCGATCCGGCGGGGCCGGATGGGTTGAAGCTGGCGTTGCGGTTTTTTCTGGCGGTTTGGGGGTGAGAGAGTAGTCTTGACGCCGCACAACGGGTGAGGTTCTCTTCAGGCCTGAGACCTACCCCAGCCTGACAGGCTCAATCACCACATCACTGGCCGGACAAGCCACACACGGCAGGATCAGCCCCTCTTCCCTCTCATCCAGACTCAACCCCGGCCATTCGATCCGATAGCGGATCGTCCCCGCATGCAGCCGGCTGGCGCAGGCGCGGCAGGTGCCATTGCGGCAAGAGTTGGGCAGCGCCACGCCTTCGAGCAGTGCAGCTTCCAGCAGGCTCAACGCCGCCGGCGCGGCGAAGCGGGTATTGCCTGGCAGCACGCTTGCGGTGAATTCCGCGCGGTCGTCCGGCGCCACCGGCTCGCGTTCAGCCATGGGCCTCATCCTCCGCTTCCGGGAATTGGGCGCGTCCGTGGGTCGCGTCGCGCAGGGCATCGCGCGCGGCGTCGAGCTGGGTTGCGGGCATGCGCAGGACCAGCGTGGCCTGCGCGCCATAGGCGGTGCCGGCCAGCGTGCAGCCTGGCTGCGCTTCATAGTCGAGCCAGCGGCGCACGCGCGGCTCGTCGGCATAGTCGACTGACACCGTCAGGGTGCCGTAGGCGATGCGTTCCACGCGCTCGGCCTTTTTCAGCGCGGCCGCGATGGCATCGGTGTAAGCGCGCACCAACCCGCCCGCCCCCAGTTTGACGCCACCGTAATAGCGCACCACCGCCGCCAGCACGCCGTCCAGGTCATGGTGGCGCAGCACTTCCAGGATGGGCCGGCCGGCGGTGCCGGAGGGCTCGCCATCGTCGGACATGCCCGAGGCGCCGCCAGCCAGCAATGCCCAGCACACGTGGGTGGCGGTGGGGTGCTCGGCGCGCAGCGCCTGCAGTGCCGCCAAGGCGGCGTCACGGTCGGCAACGGGCAGCGCCAGCGCCAGGAAGCGGCTCTTGCGGATTTCGATCTCGGCCTGGACGGGGGTGGCTAGCGTGTATGTGGGCAAGCGGCAGGGCGGAAGGGGGGCAGAAACGGAGGCTGCCGGCATTCAACGGATCCGCGCCTGTGGAGCCGCGGATGCAAAGGGCGAGTGTACCGCAGCGGCATCCGGGGCCTGGCCGAAAGCGCCGCTTTTGTGTCGTATCGTCAACTTGTTGTCACAAACTGCGCCTACGATCCGCTCCGGCCATGCGCAATGCCGCCCGCCGCCCGCCTGTGCCAACAGGTGCCCGGTCCCACCCGCGGGGGCCGGCGCAAATACGCAGTGAACAACATATCCCTTCCTCTTCCCCGGATCGAGAACATGCTTGAACAACCCAATGCTGGCCGCCGCAAGGCCCTGAAGCTCCTGGCCGGCGCGCCGATGCTGCCGCTTGGCCTTGCCTCCACCGGCCTGCTGGCAGGTTGCGGCGGTGGCGACGACGCTGTCGCCGCGCCGCTTCCGCCGGCCCAGGCCGCCACGTTCACCACGGCCGAGTTCGTCGGCATGAGCGCGCCGACGCTGGCTACGCCGGACGCGATGGCGACAACCACGGTGGGCTCCAGCCTCAAGGTGTCGTTCAGCGACGGCAGCAGCCAGACCTACAAGCTGGCCTACCAGCCGTTCTTCATCACCGGCGACACCCTGCCCGACGGCAAGGGCGGCACCATCCTGGCCGGCGGCTACTACGACATCAACAACAGGCCGATCATGGACACCTCCGTGGCCGGCAAGGAACGCCAGTTCTTCTCCGACGCGCCGGACGGCAGCTCGCTGCTGACCCTGGCCAACCCGACCGTGCCCGGCGTCAAGGGCAAGACGGTGTTTGCGGTGGTGCAGTTCGAGTACACCACGCGCAACCAGGGCAATGCCAGCATGTACGGCCTGCTGCCGTCGCCCATCGCGGTGGTGACGCTGGACCAGGACCCGGCCACCGGCAAGCTGACCCCGGTCAAGTACCACAACGTCGATACCTCGGGCGTCAACGGCCTGTGGATCACCTGCGGCGCCAGCCTGTCGCCGTGGAACACCCACCTGTCGAGCGAAGAGTACGAGACCGACCTGCTGAACGCCAGCGCGGTCACGCAGCTGCAGGGCTACAGCCAGAACCTGTACGGCGACCCGGCGCGCGCCAACGCCTACAACTACGGCCACCTGCCGGAAGTCACGGTCAACCCGGACGGCACCGGCACCATCAAGAAGCACTACTGCCTGGGCCGCATCTCGCATGAACTGGTGCAGGTCATGCCCGACGAGCGCACCGTGCTGATGGGCGACGATGCCACCAACGGCGGCCTGTTCCTGTTTATCGCCGACCGCGCCCGCGACCTGTCGTCCGGCACGCTGTACGTGGCCAAGTGGCACCAGACCTCGGGCGTGGGCCCGGGCAGCGCCACGCTGTCGTGGATCAGGCTGGGCAGCGCCACCAGTGCCGAAATCCGCGCGCTGGTCGACGGCGGCATCAAGCTGGCCGACATCATGGACGTCAAGACCGCCGATCCGGCTGATGTCAGCTACACCCGCATCCTCTACAACGGCAAGCCGAACTGGGTGAAGCTGATGCCGGGCATGGAAAAGGCCGCGGCGTTCCTGGAAACGCACCGCTACGCCGCACTGGTCGGCGGCAGCCTGGGCTTCACCAAGATGGAAGGCACCACGGTCAACATCAAGGACAAGAAGGCCTACTCGGCAATGTCGCGCATCGAGTCGAGCATGCTCACGGCCAATGCCGCCAACGCCGGCGACATCCAGGTGGAAGGCCCGTACTCCGGCGCCGTCTATGAGCTGAACCTGAAGGGCGGCCAGGCCGACAAGACCGGCACGGCCATCAACAGCGAATGGGTGCCGGTCGACATGGCGGCGGTGCCGGCGCTGGTCAGCGAAGACCTGGGCGGCGGCAAGATGAAGCAGCAGGATGCGCTGGGCAACTTTGCCAACCCTGACAAGGTCGCCACGCCCGACAACCTGAAGTTCTCGGAAAAGCTGCGCACGCTGTTTGTCGGCGAGGACAGCAATACCCACGTCAACAATTTCCTGTGGGCGTACAACGTCGATACCAAGGTGCACAGCCGCGTGCTGTCGTGCCCGGTCGGCGCCGAATCCACGGGCCTGCACGCGGTGGACGAGATCAACGGCTGGACCTATGTGATGAGCAACTTCCAGCACGTTGGCGACTGGGAATCGCCGCTGCACGACAAGGTCCGGCCCGCGCTTGAGGCGAAGGTGATGGCCAACTACAAGGACCGCTTCGGTGCCGCCGTGGGCTACCTGACGGGCGACCCGACTGGCGTCAGGCTGGCCAAGGCCTGACGCGGTAGCGCAGTGCCTGGATGAAGGCGGCGGGCTTCGGCCCGCCGTTTTTTGTTGGGGCGCGATCGTCTAACATGGCAACTCCGGCATCATGCCCAGCCTCCCGCCCGTCATGCCTGACCAGCTTCCGCACATCCACTCCGCGCGCCTTAGCCTGCTGCCCTTTCGCGGCGACGACGCAGCCGAGGCCTTTGCCTGCATCACCCCGACGCTTGCGCGATTCATGGACTGGGAGCCATCGCCCACGCCGGCGGCTTTCGAAGCCGTGTGGCAAGGCTGGCTGATAGGCATGGCGCGAGGTTCGGAATGTGTGCTCACCATCCGGCGTGCCGACGACGGGCTGTTCCTGGGGCTGGCGGGATTGCACCACGCCGACACGCCCGCGCCGGAACTCGGCATCTGGATCCGCGAGGACTGCCACGGCCATGCCTTCGGCCTGGACGCGGTCACCGCGCTGGCGCAATGGGCGCAGGACAACCTGTCGCCGGCGCACCTGGTCTATCCCGTGGCCGAACAGAACTGGCCCAGCCGCCGGATCGCAGAGTCGCTTGGCGGCACGGTCGTGGGCCAGGCCACGACCCTCAAGTTTGAGCGCTTGATCTACCAGATCCCGGGGCGCCGTTGAGGTACAGCGGCATCGCATCCTGCCCAGGCTGCCGCCCCTCATCAGCTGACACGCTGCCCCTCAGGGCGGAGCGCCCCCCGGCGGGCCGATTCTGCTACGCTAGGCGCTTTCCCCCGCTGAGCATGCCATCATGACCGGCTCGACCCAAGACCCCGACGCACGCCGCATGGCGCCCGCCACCGAGCGCAACCGCGAGCCTATCCTTGCGGTGTTGCGCAACGTGCTGCCCGCCAGCGGCACGGTACTGGAAATTGCCAGCGGCACCGGCCAGCATGCCGTGCACTTTGCCGCAGCGCTGCCGGGACTGACCTGGCAGCCAAGCGATCCGGAAGCCGCCGCGCGCGCGTCGATCGCAGCCTGGACCGCGCATGCGGGCCTGGCCAATGTGCGCGCGCCGCTGGCGCTGGATGTCTGCCGCCAGCCATGGGGCATCGATGCCGCGGATGCGGTGGTGTGCATCAACATGATCCATATTGCCCCATGGGCCGCGGCCGAGGCGCTGTTCGAGGGCGCCGGCAAGCTGCTGGGCCCTGGCGGCGTGCTGTTCCTGTACGGCCCCTATCGCCGCGGCGGCGCGCATACGGCGCCGAGCAACGCGGCCTTCGACGCGCAATTGCGCGCCACCGACCCCGACTGGGGCGTGCGCGACATGGAAGCCGTGATCGCGCTGGGCGAGGCGCAGGGCATGCGCTGCGACGAGCCGGTGCCAATGCCGGCCAACAACTTCAGCCTAACGTTCCATGTCAATGGAATCAAATAGTTAGCGTATTTTCTTGGGTGCGGCACAAGCGCCATCAGAACGCCTTGCTGATTTCCAGCCCGCCATAGAATGCGCGCGGCTGCCCACCGGTCTTCTTGGCACCACCATAGAAGCCAAGCTTCACGGTCTGGCCGAGCGAGATGCCGGTCAGCACCAGACCGCCCTGCGTGGAGTGGTAAAACGGATCGCCATGCTTGATGACCTCCGCGCCGGCCCACGCATCGCCGAAAATCTTGTAGAGAATCCGGCCGCGCGCCCAATACGCCTTGGGCCCGATGTTGTAGCTCGCGATCCCGTTGACGGCCCAGTGTTGCGCGAACTCCTGCTGGCCGAGGACTGTCAATGCCAGGCCCCATTCGCCGCCGTCGGCACGGTTATCGGCGCCTTCTGGCGACACGCGATTGTAGCGATAGCGCGCGCCGGCCGTGGCTTCAACCCAGCCGGTCTTCCAGCCCTTCTGTACGCCAAGCGCCGCCTCGGCCGACTGTCCGTTCACTGACACCGTCGTGCCGTTCGAGCCGTACTTGTAGTGGTAGTCGCTGACGACGAGCTTCTGGGTGAGGAAGGGCACCGGCAGCCAATTGCCGGTGACACCAGCGTATTCGCTACGCTCACCTCCACCGGCGAAGCTTGCCCCGCCGAACAACGTGCCCGCCATAGCCGGCAACGGGACGATGGCCGCGCCACAGAGGGTTACGATGGCGAGCGCACGGTCGGCCCGAATATTCTTGCGCGTGTCCTGCGTCATGCGGCCTTTTTCTTTCATACCGTCGTCGCGTGCGGCGTAATGTTGTAAAGGTGGAAATCGCCGGTTGGCGTCGCTAGCCTGCCCGTGGGCGTCAGCCTGACCGCATGTTCCGTGGCCATGCCTTTCGCTGTGCGACGCAACGTGGCACCAGTGTCCAGATCGAGTTCGATACTGCTGAACAGCAGCGGCGCCGCGCCCTCGATCGTGGCAATGACCACCGGCAACACACCGGCGCGCAGCGGCTGCATCAGCAGTCCCGGCGCCCAGTTCTGCGTCAGCAGTGGCGCGCCCCCGTCGCGGCTCAGCAATTCAGCCAGGCGAGTAAGAGGCGGGGTCTCGGTTTCGGAAAGGTTGCCCATTTCAAGCTGCAGCCGACTGCCGTACAGGAACGTCTCGAGTGCGCCGGTGTTGCCCTGCGCATCCCAGTTGAAGCGCAGTCCCACTGTGGCCTCCCCGGCGACGCCCGCCGCGGCCTTTTCCGCCCACGCCGCAGATCGGTTGACGAACGTTGCGGCGGCCGCATCGCATACGATCAGATTGGGCAGGTGGATGGCTATGTTTACCGTGTCGCCGCGGGATAACGTTGGAATTGGCTCCCCGATGTAAAGCGCGCCGTTGGGGGAAAGGTCCGATGTCAAGCCAAGGTATGACGTGCCATCAAGGGTCAGCGTGATCGGCAGCCGCAGCGGGAAGCGGTACTCGGTGCGGCGGTTGCTTGCATGGCGGTGAGCGTACACGATCACCATTGCTGCCGTGAGAAGGGTCGCGCAGGTCCATATGAGCGTGACGACGCCTGCACCGACCGGAATGCTCCCTGTATGCATCCGGTACAGGCCTGTCGGCACGCTGATTGCCGTAATCCCCGCCAGCACTAGCACCGGCGACATCCAGAGCCACATCCTGCCAGTATCGGAAAGCTGCTTGTCGGTCACGGCAAACGGGATGTTGCGACGAAACAGTCCAACGCTCGTTGACATGAAGGCAAAGAATCGAGTCATGGCGTACTGCTCGCTGAGAAGCAGCGAGTTGTAGCCGCGTCCCAGCTCAAGGTGAACCAACATCGACAGCAGGTAGTACAGGCAGAACAGCAGCAGGAAGGTGTTGAGCGATGCGACGATGGGTAGGTCGCCCGAGAGAAATACTGCCGGCGGTGTCAGAAAGAAAACAAGCTTCTGCCAACCTTCGAAGAAGTAAAGTGCCGACGCGAAATAATTGAGTCGCTGGCCCAGCGTCAGGCCTCGGCTGAAAAGAATTCTTTCGCGCCGGAACACCTGCATCGCTCCCATTCCCCAACGCATGCGCTGCTTCAGGTAGGTGTCAATGCTGTGCGGCGCCAGGCCAAAGGCGAGTGATTCGGCGTAGTACACAGACTTGAATCCCAGCTTGTGCAGCTTGACGGCCGTATGGACATCCTCCGTAACGGTCTCGGTGGCGAAGCCGCCGATTCTCTCCACCGCGGAACGTCGGATCACCGCACAACTGCCGCAGAAGAAGGCCGCATTCAGTGCGTCCTTGCCGCGCTGTATGACTTTGAAGAAGAGCGCCTGCTCATCCCAGACCCGCTTCTTGCCGATGCGGTGGTTGAACGAGTCGATATTGAAGAAGTCCTGCGGTGTCTGCACGAACGCAACGTCTGCATCGTGGAAGAATCCCAGTGTATTCACCAGGAAATCCTTGCGAGGAGCATGGTCGGCGTCGAAGATCGCAATGAATTCGCCTTCGCAGAACTGCAGCGCGTGGTTCAGGTTGCCGGCCTTGGCGTGGGAGTTGTTATCGCGGGTGAGGTAGCGGCAGCCCAGATCCTCGGCCAGCTTGCGCATGTCTGGCCGCCGGCCGTCATCGAGTAGCCAGGTAACATGCGGGTACTCCATCCGCGTGGCCGCCAGCAGCGTACGGCGCAGCAGGTCCACGGACTCGTTGTAAGTGGGCACGAATACATCGACCTTCAGTCCCGCTGGCGGCGGTACTACCTCCCGCACGCTGAGCCGAAAGGTCATCAGCACGAACAGAAGTCCGCTCAGATAACCGTAGACTTCAGCGGCATACAACGGCAGAGACAGCCACGGCGCGTCCATGTTGACGGTTCCTACGCGCCAGGCGAGATACGCGAATCCGCAAGACACGTAGACGGCCACTAGCAAGGCGATATAGCGTTTGGGCTGCTCAGTCTTCATGTTGGCTTCCAATGGGCGCCTTGCCCGTCGAGCTACAAGCGGAGACCTATATCGGCATAGTCATACGACTAGTCCGCATGGTGCCATAGGCGGGAGCTCTTTGACGACTTCATGTCGCATCAGACGGTTGTTGTTTATTTCTGATATGAAGATCATTTAAGGCAGGGGCGGGGACGAGCTGGCTAGTGACCAAAATCTACGCGCAGATTCCACGGTTGCGTGAGTTGATCGCCGAGCGCCTGCGCGATAGAGCGGTGGCCTGCGCAGGGCATACGGTCAATGGTTAAGGAGGGCATTGCAGACGATACGATCCTGGCATGAAGCGTTCCGCCTGCGTGGCGCTTTGCTCTAGAATCGTCCCGTCATTCGATCCTGCGATGCCAGTGCCTTACAGGCCTGCGGCATCGCGCCCGCCACGGAGAACAAGATGAAGGTCCAGAACATCCTGCAGACGATCGGCAATACCCCGCATATCCGCATCAACCGGCTGTTCGGCAACGGCCACGAGGTCTGGATCAAGTCGGAGCGCAGCAACCCCGGCGCCTCGATCAAGGACCGCATCGCGCTGTCGATGGTGGAAGACGCCGAACGCCGTGGCGTGCTCAAGCCGGGCGGCACCATCATCGAGCCGACCTCGGGCAATACCGGTATCGGCCTGGCCATGGTGGCCGCGGTCAAGGGCTACAAGCTGGTGCTGGTGATGCCGGACAGCATGTCGGTGGAGCGCCGCCGCCTGATGCTGGCTTATGGCGCCACCTTTGACCTGACCCCGCGCGAGAAGGGCATGAAGGGCTCGATCGCGCGCGCCGAGGAACTGGTCGCCGCCACGCCGGGCGCGTGGATGCCGCAGCAGTTCGAGAATCCGGCCAATGTCGACGTGCACGTGCGCACCACCGCGCAGGAAATCCTGAACGATTTCCCCGAGGGGCTGGATGTACTGATCACCGGCGTTGGCACCGGCGGTCACCTGACGGGCTGTGCCCGCGTGCTCAAGGACAAGTGGCCGCAGCTCAAGGTGTTCGGCGTCGAGCCGGTGGCCTCGCCGGTGATCTCCGGCGGCGCGCCGGCGCCGCACCCGATCCAGGGCATCGGCGCGGGCTTTATCCCGAAGAATCTCGATACGTCGTTGCTGGACGGTGTGATCCAGGTCGATGCCGAGCCCGCGCGCGAGATGGCACGCCGCTGCGCGCGCGAGGAAGGCATCCTGGTCGGCATCTCGTCCGGCGCCACGCTGGCCGCGATCGCACAGAAGCTGCGCGAACTGCCGGCCAACGCGCGCGTGCTGGGCTTCAACTACGATACCGGCGAGCGCTACCTGACCGTCGAAGGGTTCCTGCCCGCATAAGCAGGCATGAGCGCCCTGGCCCGTGCGGCCCGGGCGCTCAGAACGCTTTGGGCAGCCGCTCAGCGCGACGACAGGCCGTGCCGCTTGTGCCAGTCCGCCAGCGATTCCTTCGGCCAGGTGTCGCAGTGCACATGGCCTTTGCCCTTGGGCACGTCGACCCAGGGCGCGACAGAATCCAGCGCAGCCTCCACCACCTCCGGCGGGCGCGGCAGCGCTGTGTCGATGGCCGATGCATGCGGATGCACCAGCTCTGGCCAGCGCGGGTCCCAAAGCCACAGCGCGCTGCCGCACTTCACGCAGAAATGCCGCTGCGCCGGCGAGCGCCGCGCGCGCTTGCCGGGCTCGCGCAGCACGGCGTGATAGATGCCAAGGTGCTTGCGCCCGCGCACGCGCAGCGTGGCCGCATCGCCGCCCAGGTTGATCGCGTAGCCGCCACTCCCCGCCGTCTTGCGGCAGATTGAGCAATGGCAGTGCATATACGGGTAGGGCGAGTCGGATTCGAGCGAGAAACGGATGGCGCCGCAATGGCAGGAGCCGTCTAGATGCATGGTGTGGGCCTTTGCACGGTGGCGTTCAGGACAGTCCATTGACTGTAGAAAACCCCCGGCAAAGTGCCAAGGCGGCGGTGATGGCTAGAGCGCCTTGCGGAATGTCAGATTGATGCGCAGCCGCCCCAGCAGCGGATGGTCGCCATCGGCCAGTGGCGCCACGCCGTGGAAGGCCAGCCGCGACGGCCCGCCCCACACCACCACGTCGCCATGCGCCAGCCGCACCCGCTGCGGACGGTCCGCGCGGCGCATGCCGCCGAACAGGAACACCGCGGGCAGCCCCAGCGAGACCGAGACGATGGGCGCGCTGAAATCGCGCTCGTCGCGGTCCTGGTGCAGCGAGAGCCGGGTGCCCGGCTCATAGCGATTGATAAGACAGGCATCCGGCTCGAAACCGGCAATGCCCGCTTGCGCCGCCGCGGTGGTGGCCAGTTGCCGGAAACTCGCCGGCATCTCCGGCCACGGCTTTCCGTTCAGCGGATCGACGGGGTCATAGCGATAGCCGCGCGCATCGGAGACCCAGCCGACCGTGCCGCAGTTGACCATCGCCACCGACATTCTCAGCCCGCCGGGGGTGATCATGTGCCGCCAGGGGGCAAGCGCGATGACGGCCTGGACGTCGGCCAGCAGCACTTCGGCATCCGCACGGGCCAGGCCGCGCAGGACTACGGCGCCGTCGGCGAGGGGTTCGATGGCGGGGCTGCCGGAGCCGCTCGGTGGCAGGTCGTCGAACAGGTCGAAAGTCATGAGATGGAGGATTGCGGACGCCTTGGCGCGGTCAGGCGACCGTCAGTTCCAGCCGCTTCCCCAAGGCCAGGAATGCAGCCTCGATCGTATCGATCTTGGTCGCATGGTCCAGGTCGACGATACGCTGCACCTCCTGCTTGCGCGTATGCAGCCGGCGCGCCAGTTCCGCCTGCGTCACGCCCTGCGCGATCATCTCGTTAAGCAGGAGCACCTTCGCCGACACGCTGGCCGGCAGTTCTACCAGATGCTGGCCGCGTCTTGCCTTCGACGGCAGCGGCACCGGGCGGCCATCTTCGAAATAGAACTCCATGGCCGTAGCGAGCGCATCGGCGGCCATCTCGCGGGCCTGCTCGATGGTGTCGCCGCTGGTCAGGGCTTCGGGGATATCGGGAAACGACACAGCAAAGCCACCGTCGTCCGAGACGATGTTGGCAGGGAAACGCAGCATATTGGGACTCCTCCTGCGACAACGGATGCCGGGTGTATGGTAAGCAAAAATGTTTACTGATTCTAGCAGCAATCCGTTAAATCTGGTTGCAGGATTGTGAGCGAAATACATGAACCGGCCGCCGCTGACATGACAAAGGCCGCCCGTCGGGCGGCCTTGCATTCTTCCTTGGCGCAATCACCACGCGCTGCGTAGCGCGAACTCAGGCAAACGTATCGATCTCGCCACGCCCAAGCACGCGTGCGGGACGGGCCGTCGTACTGGCCACCGCCGCCGGCTCAACAGCCGCCAGCGTGCCGGCACCAAAGCTGGTTTGCCCGCGCCCATTCTCCGGTGCCTGCTGTTGCTGCCCGTTGCCATTGCCCGCCTGGCTGGCAAAGCCGTCTGCGCCCACCGAAGTCTGTCCAAGCTGGATGCCGCTTTCCGACAGCGCGGTGCGCAGGTGCGGCAGCGCCGCTTCCACCGCGGCGCGCACGGCCTGGTGGGGCGAGACGAACTGGGCCTGGGCCTGCTCGTTGACCACGTTGAGCACGACCTTGAGCGGCCCGAGGTCGGGCGGGTTCAGCTGCAGTTCGGCGCTTTGCTGGCCTTGCGTGCTCATGCGGATCATCTGCTGGCCAAGGGCCTGCGGCCACTGGCTGTCATACAGCGGCGGGGTGACCACGGGACGGGCGGAGGCGGCTGCAGCGGCTGCAGTAGCCGACGGGGTGGCCTGGCCGGCCAAGGCGGCGGCCGCGGCTTGCGTGTTGTCGGGGCTGGCGGCGGTAGCCTCGCCGGTGCGGGCGGCAGCCTGTGCGACGGCGAACGGTGTTGCCACGGGTCTGGTATCCGCCGTGCCGGGGTTGGCGGCGAGCGGATCGGCGCGGTGCTGGGCGATGCCGCTGTCGGGGCGATTGCCCGATCCGCCGGCAGACTGGCCGGTGGTGTCCTGCTGCTGGACGGCCAGTACGTCGCCCGGGATGGCCTGGGCCGTGCCGGCCTTGCCGTCGGTGCCTGCGCCGGTGCCGGCCTGCATCGCGGCGCGCTGGGATGCGATGGTGGCCAGCGTGTCGGCTACCGAAGGCTGTGCGGGCCGGGCTTCGGTGGTGACGACCTGCAGCGTGTCCGGCTGCGGCGTGGCGGCCGCCGGCATGGCATCGGCCTGGACATCTGCCGTGGCCGGCTGCGTGGCATTTGCCAGCGCCGCCTGCAGTGCGGCGCCGCCGCCGGTGTCGGCAACGCCCGCGAGGGCGGAACCTGGCGCGCACGGTGCGGCAGCAGGGCTGGTCGGGGCGGCGGCAGGCAGCATCAGTGCCAGGGCCGCTGCGGCAGCGGCTGCGGCGTCCGTCGGCGTGGCTGCCGTGGTGTCGTCCTGGTCCTGGTCTTCATCCTTGTGGCCGGCCGTGGGCTTCTTGCCGGCCGCGGCGACTGGCTGGGGCTTGCCGGCATCGGCCTGCGCCGCGGGCTGGCGCGATGCGGGCTGGTCGCGCGCGGTGGTTTCCCTGGCCGGCGACGCGGGGGCCTTGCTGCTTTCGCGAGCGCGCGACAGCGCGTCGCCGAATCCGCTTGCGGTTGCGTCGGCGGTGGCGCGCCTGGCGCTCTCGACCGCATTGGCGGCGCTGCTGACAATCTGGCTGATATCGATCATGGGGTTGGCTACGGGTGTGGCCCGGGTCAGGCTTCGCTGAGGCGGCTGGCCGTGGTGCGGACCAGGCGGGCTGCGTATTCGTCGTTGGCGCGCTGCTCGCGGCGCGCGGCAACCTGGTCTTCCTTCGCTTCGGCGCGCGCGATCAGCGTGTCGAACGAGTTCAGGCGGCGCTTCTGGTGCTGCCAGTGGTTGCGCCCTGCCAGCAGGTCGGCCTCGGCCTTGGCCAGCGCCGCGCCCTGCTGGCGGATGGCATGGTCGAGCGAATCGAGAAAGCGCGAGAAATCCTGCCAGCGGCTCGAGGTCATGCCTTCGGCGGCCACCACCTGCATGCGCGCGCGGTACTCATGGCGGTACTCGGTGAGCTGGTTGAGCTGCTGCTCAGCCTGCGTGCGCAGTCCCTGCAGCCTGCCCAGCTCGCGCGCGGCGGCGTCGGTATCGTTCTGGGCGAGGTCAGCCAGCGTATTAAGCGGTGAATGCCTGGGCATGTTCACTCCTGTCGAAGAGGCTGTGAAGCTGGGCGATGGCGTCGTCGTAGCCGGCGCGCTCGTGGATGTCTTGCTGCAGGAAAGCTTCCATGCGCGGGTGCAGGCGCATCGCCAGGTCCAGCTCCGGGTCGTTGCCCGGCACGTAGGCACCCACGCTGATCAGGTCGCGGTTGCGCTGGTAGCGCGACATCAGCTGCTTGAAGCGGCGCACCGAGCCGAACTGGGCGGCCGGGATCAGCGCGGTCATGGCGCGGCTGATCGATGCTTCCACGTCGATGGCCGGGTAGTGGCCGGATTCGGCCAGGCTGCGCGACAGCACGATATGGCCGTCCAAGATGGCGCGCGCGGAATCGGCGATCGGGTCCTGCTGGTCGTCGCCTTCGGTCAGCACCGTGTAGAACGCGGTGATCGAGCCGCCGCCCTCGGGGCCATTGCCGGTGCGCTCGACCAGCGTCGGCAGCTTGGCAAAGACCGAGGGCGGGTAGCCCTTGGTGGCCGGCGGCTCGCCGATGGCCAGCGCGATCTCGCGCTGCGCCATGGCGTAGCGCGTCAGCGAGTCCATGATCAGCAGCACGTGCTGGCCCTGGTCGCGGAAATACTCGGCCAGCCGCGTCGCATAGGCGGCGCCCTGCATGCGCAGCAGCGGCGAGGTATCGGCCGGCGCGGCCACCACCACCGAACGTGCGCGGCCGTCGGGGCCAAGTATGTTCTCGATGAACTCCTTCACTTCGCGGCCGCGTTCGCCGATCAGGCCGACCACGATCACGTCGGCGCTGGTATAGCGCGCCATCATGCCGAGCAGCACGCTCTTGCCCACGCCCGAGCCCGCGAACAGCCCCATGCGCTGGCCGCGTCCGACGGTCAGCATGCCGTTGATGGCGCGCACGCCGGTATCGAGCACAGTCTCGATCGGCGCGCGCATCAGCGGGTTGATCTGCTCGCCGGCCAGCGGCACCTCCATGGCGGCGGTGATCGGGCCCAGCCCGTCGAGCGGACGGCCCGCGGCATCCAGCACGCGGCCCAGCAGGCCGGCGCCAACCGGCAGGCGCTTGGAGCCCGGCTCGCGCGGCGCGGTGATGCCGGCCGGCTGCGGCGATGGTTCCAGCGGATAGACGCGCGCGCCCGGCAGCAAGCCCACCACATCCGATTGCGGCATCAGGTAGAGCCGGTCGGCGCCAAAGCCCACCACTTCCGCTTCCGCGGTGCGCGGGGCATTGCTGTCGGTGGTGAACTGCCCGGCGGGCAGCTCGATCAGGCAGTCGCTGCCCACCGGCAGGCGCAGGCCCACGGCTTCCAGCACCAGGCCCGCGGCGCGCGTCAGACGGCCGCAGCTGCGCTTGCTGTCGAGCCCGGCGATGCCGGCCGTGGCGCTGTCCAGCGCGCCGATCCAGCGTTGCGCATGAGCCAGCGCGGAATCCGGCGCGGGCGTGGCTTGCTCGGCGGCATCAGGCATGTGGCGGCTCCCACGGATCGTCGCGGCCCAGCGCCTTGACCACGCGGGTCCAGCGCGTAGGCAGCGTGGCATCGCGCTCGCCGCTGGCGGCACTGGCGATGCAGCCGCCGCGCGCCACCGACGGATCGGCGCGCACGGTCCAGCCGGCGGCCGCCAGTTCGCCATGCAGGTGGGTTTCCACCAGCGCCACGTCGTCGGGATGCAGCAGCAGGCTGGGCGATCCGCACAGCGCTGGTTCGCTTGTCAGCAGCTCGCGTACGGCCGGCAGCAGCACTGCGGGGTCGTTTGCCAGGGCGGTGCGCACCAGCTGGCGCGCCACGTCCAGCGCCAGCGACACCAGCGCGCGCGCGACCTGGTCGTCCACGCCGCCGAGCGCGCTGCGAAAGTTGGTGGCCAGCGCCTGCAGCTGCGTGGCCTCGTTGCGTGCGGCTTCCAGGCCGCGGGCGTAGCCTTCGCGGTGGCCGTCGCCGTAGCCCTGGGTCTGCCCCTGGGTGTAGCCCTGGGCATAGCCTTCCTTGCGCGCGCCTTCGCGCATCGCGTCGAGCGCCTCGAAGTCGATCGGCGGCGGTGCGGGCTCGGATGGCATGGCGGCCAGGGCTTCGGGCGGCTCCATATCCCGGGGATCGAGCGAGCCCATCTGCCAGCGCTGCCAGCCGGCTGCGCCGCCACGCGCGCGGCGCGGGGGCTCGAACGGCGCAAAGCCGCCAGGATCGGCGGCCGCGCCGTTGCCGGCAAGGGAAGAGAGCGGGTCGCCGCGCGGCGCGCGGCGTGCGGCCTGGCCGCGCTCAGGGTTTGCCTCAGACATAGGCATCGTCGCCTCCGCCGATCTGCACTTCGCCCGCATCCGCCAGGCGTCTTACCACCTGCAGGATTGCCTTCTGCTCGGCCTCGACCTGCGACACGCGCACCGGGCCCAGCGCGTCCAGGTCCTCGCGCAGCATCTCGCCGGCGCGGGTGGACATATTGCGGATGAACTTGTCGCGCAGCTCCTGCGGCGCGCCCTTGAGCGCGACGATGAGCGACTCGGTGGCGATTTCCTTGAGCACGCGCTGGATGCCGCGGTCGTCGACCTCCAGCAGGTTCTCGAACAGGAACATCTCGTCGATGATCTTCTGCGCCAGGTCGCCGTCGTGCAGGCGCACGCCGTCGATGACGGCCTCTTCGTGCGCGGTGCTCATCAGGTTGATGATCTCGGCCGCGGTGCGCACGCCGCCCATGCGGCTGCGCTTCAGGCTCTGGCCCGCCAGCAGCTTGGTCAGCACGTCGGTCAGTTCCTGCAGCGCGCCCGGCTGCACGCCGCCGAAGGTGGCGATACGCAGGATCACGTCATTGCGCAGGCGGTCGGTGAACAGCGCCAGCACTTCGGAAGACTTCTGGCGGTCCAGGTGGATCAGGATGGTGGCGATGATCTGCGGGTGCTCGTCACGGATCAGCTCGGCAATGGCCGTGGCGTCCATCCAGTTCAGCGAATCGATGCCGCCGCCCGGATCGCGTGATTCCAGGATGTCTTCGATCACCGACTGGGCGCGTTCCTCGCCCAGCGCCTTGTTCAACACGCTGCGGATAAAGGCGTTGGAATCGACGTTCAGGGCCAGGTACTGCTCGGTCTCGGAGCGGAACTCGCCCAGCACCTCGGCCATTTCCTCGCGGGTGACCGAGCTGAGCGTGGCCATGGCCGAGCCCAGCTCCTGCACTTCACGCTGCGACAGGTGCTTGAACACCTCGGCCGCGGCATCCTCGCCGATCGCCATCATCAGGACGGCGCTCTTTTGCAGGCCAGATTCGGACATGCCCTTAGCGGTTGTCATTGGCAATCCAGTTCTTGATCACGCTGGCGACCAGGCGCGGGTCGCGCTGTGCGGCGTCGCGCACCAGCGCGAGGTCGCTTTCATACTTGGCGGCAAGCCGCAGGATTTCCGGGTTGGCGGGCTCGTCCGGCGGCAGCAGCACCGCCTCGGTCTCGTCCCTGGCTTCCGGCGCCGGCAGCGGCGGCGAGGTGTAGCGGCGCAGGATCGGGCGCGCCACCTTGAACCACACGAACAGCGCCAGCACTGCCAGCAGCAGGTAGCCCGCAAGGGTCTTGCCCAGCTCGATCATGTCGGGCTGCTTCCACAGCGGCACCTCGGGCGCGGCTTTCTCGCGCTCGGCGGTGAACGGGCTGTTGACCACGTTGATGGAGTCGCCGCGGTCGGCCGAGAAGCCCATCGCTTCCTTGGTCAGGTTCTCGATCTGCGCCAGCAGTGCCGGCGGCAGCGCTTCGGCCACGAGCTTGCCCTTGGCATCGGCCTGCTGGCGGTAGTTGACCACCACCGCCACCGACAGGCGGCGCACGCCGCCCGGTGCCTGCTGCACGTGGCGCACGGAGCGGTCCAGCTCGTAGTTGACGGTGGAGTCGCGCCGATTGCTGCTGGGGCCGCTGGAAGCCGTGGAATTGGCGCCCGGGGCCCCCTGGCCTGGCTGGGCAGCTTGCGCCGGCTGTCCGGGCTGCCCGGCAGCCGGAGCACCGGCCTGTCCCGGCGCCTGGCCCGCACGCGGCGTCTGCGGCGTGGTCACGGGCGCGGCGGCGGCGGCCGGCGGCTGGTTCGACAGCGCGCCGGGCACGCCGCCCGGCGGCGTGGCACCCTGCTGGGTCGATTCGCTGGTCTGCTGGCTGCGGATGGCCGAGCGGGTCGGGTCCTGATTCGGCTTGTAGCTCTCGTCGGTGTGCTCGACGATGGAAAAGTCCACGTCGGCGGTCACCTGCGCGCGCACGTTGTCCTTGCCGACGATCGGCGTCAGGATCGCTTCGATGCGCTTCAGGTAATTTTGCTCCAGCGCCTGGACGTACTTGAGCTGGGTCGCGTCGAGCATGCGCTCGTTGCCGGTGTTCGACAGCAGGTTGCCGTGCTGGTCGACGATCGAGATCGACTTGGGCGTCAGCTCCGGCACGCTGGACGACACCAGGTGGCCGATGGCCGCGACCTGGCCTTCATCGACGGCGCGGCCCGGGTACAGCTGCAGCACGATCGACGCGGTCGGCTTCTGGCGCTCGCGCACGAACAGCGTCGGCTTGGGGATGGCCAGATGCACGCGGGCGGACTGCACCGCGGCGATGGATTCGATCGAACGCGCCAACTCGCCTTCTAGTCCGCGCTGGTAGTTGACCTGCTCGGCAAACTGGCTGATGCCGAACTTCTGGTTGTCCATCAGCTCCATGCCGGCGGTGCCGCTCTTGGGCAGGCCCTGCGATGCCAGGCGCAGGCGGGTCTCATGCACCTTCTCGGCCGGCACCATCACCGCACCGCCGCCTTCGGCGAACTTGTAAGGCACGTTCATCTGCTGCAGCGACTGCAGCACCGCGCCGCCGTCGCGCTCGGAGAGGTTGCTGTACAGCACCTTGTAGTCCGGGCTGCGCGACCACAGCACGCCCACCGCGATGGCCGCGGCCAAGGCTGCGCCGCCCAGCATCAGCGGCAGCTTCGGGTTGGCCTTCAGGCGCTCGAGCACTTCTGCCGGGCGCCCGGGCAGTGCCACGGCCGCGGTCATGCGCGTGCTCCGGATCCGGCGCCGCGATGCTCGCGACGGCACGGGCGATGCTGACCGCCTTGGTCGTCGGCGCGGCTCACGGCACGGCTCACATTACGCTGCAGAGAAAACACGCGTACTCCCGAATCGATGGTTGTCTGGTGATTTCCGGAGCCAGCACGGGACGACAGCCCGCGCTCTTCCGGCACGGTGGCAATGATCGGCCAGACTTGAGCGCGACAATCCGGCGAACAGACGCGGTTTTTTGTCCGATTTCGGCCCATGGGAGAGCGGAGGCGGCGGGTACTCTGCGGGGGCTGAAACTGGCTGCGAACCGCCTGAGGCCCACCTGCCGGTAGGCCGTTATGTGATGCAAGGGCGCGCCACAAGACGAACTCTGCCGGTGGACCGGCATACGACGAGCCAAATGACCACTATCTCTTCCATCGAGGGCATGCTGCAGCAACTGCGCGGGATGTCCCAGGTTGCCTCGGGCAACAGTGCCAGCCAGTCCGCCGCGCCGGTCGGCGGCGGCTTTGCCGGCGAGCTGCAGCGTTCGCTGGGGCGCATCAACGCCGCGCAGGAGCGTGCCTACGGCCAGGCCGAGGCATTCGAGCTGGGCAAGCCCGGCGTGGCCCTCAATGACGTGATGATCGATCTGCAGAAGGCCAATGTGTCGTTCCAGACCGGGGTGCAGGTGCGGAACCGGCTGGTGGCGGCATACCAGGAAATGATGAATATGGCGGTGTAAGCCTACCGGCCTGCCCAGAAAGCAAAGAGCCCCTGGCGCGCGCAAGCGGTCAGGGGCTCTTGTCGTCCGGGTCAGGTCTACGCTTCAGCGCCTGCGTCCATGCCCGCTTCAAGGTGGTAGATCCACGCCAGCAGTTCTGCCACGGCCACATAGAGCTGCGGCGGCACGTGGCTGTCCAGGTCGACCTGCATCAGCAAGTTCACCAGGGTGGGCGAATCGTGGATATAGACGCCCGCTTCGCGCGCGCGGGCGATGATGGCTTCGGCCACCACGCCATAGCCCTTGGCGACTACGCGCGGGGCCTTGTCGCTGTGCTGGTAGGACAGCGCGATCGCCGTGCCGCGGTCTTGCGCCGCTTCGCTCATCGCGCCTCTCCTTCTGTCATGTTGTCCTGGGTCTGCACGCTCAGGCGCTGCAGCACGATGCCCTGCGCCTCCAGCTGGTTGCGCAGCAGCGGCCGTGCCGCGATGAAACGCGCCGCGACATCGGTCTCGGGCGTTGCCACGCGGGCGTCGAGCCCTGCCGGTCCCAGTGTCAGCACCGCTTCGACGATGCCGAGGCTCGGCAATTGCAGCCGCAGGCGGCTGGACCATGGCCGGGCGTTGTCGTCATGGGCCTGCGCCGCGCCATCCGCATCGGGGCGCAGCAACTCCCACTCCATCGGCACGCCGGGCCAGGCTTCGCCGGCAAAGCGGAACTGCTGCGTGGCGAGCAGTTCCAGCTGCTGGCGGACCACGCCTTCGGTAGCCGGATGGATGGCCGGGCCGGCTGCCGCGGCCTGCCGGCCGGCGTCCGCCGAGGCGATGTCCGGCAGGCCCGCGGCGGCGCGCGCCGCGTGCGGGGCGAGGCTGTCCGGCGCAACAGTGCGCGCGCCAGCCTCCGCGGTAGTCTGGTAGGCCTGCCTGGCCAGCGCCGCGGCGGACTGGCGCTGGGTCCCGGGTTCGGCAGCGGCTTCGCGGCTGTAAGCCGCCGTGGTGGCGGTGCCTTGCCGCAGCGCCTGTTCCGCGGCCGCATGGCTGTGGGCCACGCGCGGATTGCCGGCCGAAGCCAGCGCTTCAGCCAGCACCTGCGAGGCCGGAATCAGCGGCGGCGCCGAGGGCCGCGCCGGCTCCGCCGCTGCGGCACCGCCGGCATAGGTCAGCAGCGCAGACGGCAGCGTTGTTGCTGCGGCCTGCGCAGTGCCACCTGGGGCAGCCGCTCGGGCCGGCACCGGTACTTGCGCCTGCGGCTCCTGGCGGATGCCGGACAACGCGCGCGCCCCGGCAACCCACTGCGCCAGGTGTGATTCGTAGAACAGGCCGCTCTGCCCGACCGTGTTGGCAAAGGCCGCCGCGGCGGCCTGCGCGGACGCTGGCGTGGGCGCGGCGGCCAGCAGCGGGCCGGCGCTGCGAACCGGCTGGGCCTCAGTGCCGTCCATCACCGCAAGGATGGCGCGCGCCGCCGCGCTCAGCGATTCCTGCGTCGAAGTGCCCGGCAGCAACGCAGCCTGGCCCGCCAAGGCGTTGGGGCCGGTGGCCTGCTGGCTGTGGCGGATCGCCTGGCCAGTGGAGTTCTGGACATTCGACTCGGTGGCCTCGGGCACGGGCTGCAGCGCCGCCAGCTTGTCGATGGCAAGCGCGGTGCGCAGCGGTTGTGGGTCCGGGGCCTGACCGGGTGCCAGGCCTGGAGGCAGATGGATGCCGGTCATACGGGTCGCTTGAATGCAGACGGCGGGCTTTCCGGCCCGCCGCAGGGAGCAGTGCAGCGGTCAGGCTGCGTCAGGCCGTGGCGCCATAGGCGGCGGATAGTTCGAACTGGCGGCGCGAGCTGGTCAGCATGTCGCCGAGCTTCTTCAGCTGCGGCATGGCCAGGTCACGGATGCGGGCGTCGTACGTGAGGATGCGGTCCAGCAACTGGTAGCGGCGCATGCGTTCCGCATCGGAAAACGGTGCCTCGTGGTCCATCTGGCGCAGGCGATCCACCTGGGCCAGGTAGCCCTGCTGCAGCTTGGCTACGGTGTCCCAGTCAGCTGCCTGGGCGGCCTCGTGCATGCGTGCGGACAGCGCGAGGATTTCCTCGTAGCAGTCCACGATCGGGGAAAACTTGGGAAGGGAAGCCATGTCAGTTGTCCTGCAAGGCGGGTTGCTGATCCGCGGCCGCGGCCGTGTCGTCGATCTGCGCCCAGGCCGAAGCCAGGCTTTCGAGCAGCGTGTCGACCTCGGCCAGCAGGGCTGCGTCGCTGCGCAGGTTGGCCAGCATCAGCCGGCGCACCATGTACTCGTACAGGGATTCGAGGTTGGCGGAGATCTCGCCGCCAGCCTCATGGTCGAGCACGGCGCGCAGGCCGTTGTCGATGATGTCGATGGCCTTGGAGATGGCGTTGCCGCGTTCGGCAATACTGCCGCCTTCCAGGTGGAACTTCGCCCGCGCAATCGCCGCGCGCGCGCCGTCGTACAGCAGGGTGATCAGCTTGTGCGGACTGGCGCTCATGGCACCGGTCTGGACGCCGACCTGGGCGTAGGCATTGGCGGATGCGCGGGCGAACATGGTTGGGTTCCTTCAGGCTGTGGGATGCGGCGGGACGGTTACTTTTTGGCGCTGTTGTTCAGCGCATTGAACTGCTGCGTCAGGTAGCTGCTTGTGCGGTTCATCTGCGCGACCACCAGGTCCAGTTGCGTGAACTGGGCCTTGTATCGAGCAACCGTGGCAGTAACGCGGTCCTGGACGCGGTCATAGTCGTCTTCCAGGTCCTTCAGCGTCTTGGTGATGCCATCCTGAGCCACCTTCAGCGCGCCATCGGTCTTGCTCAGGCCCTCGATATAGGTGCTGGCGCGCTTGCCGATTCCGCCGTCGCCGGTGGTGCTGGAAAACAGGGACGTGACGCGGCCCAGGTTGTCGTTTATCGCCTTGGTCAGCTTGGTGTCGTCCAGCTTCATCGTGCCGTCTTTGTCGAAACTGATGCCGACGTCGATCAGCGTGATCGTGCCGCCGTTGCCGTCATCCATGGCGCCGCCCAGCATCGACCGCAGGCCGGACTGGATCGTGCGCAGCGTGCCGTCGCCAGTCAATGCCGCGGACGTACCGGCCTTGGTATCGAATGCCGTCAGCGACTTGGCGGAACTCTGAATGTTGTTGTAGGCGGTGACAAAAGCCTGGACGGCGGCCTTGATTGCGACGTTGTCACGGGTCACCACCAGCGATGTCGTGCCTGGCTTGACAAGGTTCATGGTCACGCCCTGCGCTGCGTCCACCACTGAATTGCTCTGGCTGACCACGTCGATGCCGTTGATCTTCAGCGTCGCATTGGCAGGCGGCACCTTCTGTTCCATCTTGTTGGCGGCGGGCGCCGCGGCCGGGTCGAACGCAACCACGCTGTTCAGTGCAGCATCGGTCGACGACACGCGCATGGTGGCTTGCGTTCCGGTCTTGTCCGACGTCAATACCAGGCGGTATGGGCTGGCGCTGCCGTCATTGACGATGCTGGCGGTCACCCCGATGCCGGCCTTGTTGATGGCATCGCGCATCCCTTCGAGGGAAGAATCCGCGGGGATGGTGACCTTCTTGGTGGTAGTGGCGGCGCCACCGGTGGCCAGCGCTTCGCCGAAGTCGAACACGAGCTCGCCGCCGCCGATCGCGGCCTTCTGGTCGGCAACGTTGCTGCTCACCAGCGACTGCGCGGTGGCCAGCGTGTTGACAGTAATGCTGTAGCTGCCAGGCACGGCGTTGGCAGCGGTGGTGACGGTCATCACGTCCGTGTTGCCGACGCTGGCCTTTACGGCGCCGAAGGTGGCAGCATCGGACAGCTTCTTCGCCGCGCCCTGGTAGGCATCCAGCACGCTTTGCACCTGACTGTAGGCCGACAACTTGGTCTGGTAGCTCTTGGCCTGCGCATTGATGGCGTCAAGCGGTGCCTGCTCGGCCTTCTGCAGCTGGTCCAGCAGATCGCTCAGTTGCAGGTTGGAACCGATGCCGATGGAGGAGATCGTTGCCATATTATTGTCTCGTCTTCAACTGATATTCAGGGCTCAGGCCGCGTGGTTGATGAACAACCCCTGCAGCTTGTCGATGGCGCGGGCAATGCGCAGCACCTCTTCGGTGGGCATCTGCCGGATCAGGTCGCCGGTTTCCTTGTCGATCACCTTGGTGATGACGCGGTGCGTGGCGTCGTCGATCTCGAAGCGCAGGCCGATGGTGGTGGTCTTGAGCGCGTCGACCAGCTCGCCGATGGCGGCGCTGGTTTCCAATCCCTGGGCGGCTTCTGTGTGGTCGCTGGTTACGGCACGATCCTGTCGCTGCGTAGCCTGGCTGGCCATGGTGGTGGCGCCGCCAGACGGCATGGCAACGGCTAAGCCTTCGGCTGGCATCCGCACGGTAAAGGGGTTCACTGTCGGGGGAGGCGCCATCGAATACTCCGTCCGGGTTGGGAGGGTTCAGTTCCAGGAGAAACGCTTTGCAGGCAGTCGGGCTGCCTGCGAAATGCTCCTCGGGCAAAAAGGCCGGGCCTTGCGGCCCAGCCTTCTTGCGCGTTTCGCCGACGCGATTAACGCAGCAGCGACAGCACGCCTTGGGTGGTCTGGTTGGCTTGCGCCAGGACCGACGTACCAGCCTGTTGCAGGATGTTCGCGCGGGTCATGTTCGACACTTCCGTTGCGTAGTCAGCGTCCTGGATGCGCGAGCGCGACGAGGACAGGTTGGTCACGGTGGTGCCCAGGTTCGAGATGACGGAGTCAAAACGGTTCTGGACTGCACCCAGCGAGCTGCGCAGGTCGTCGACTTGCTTCAGCGCGGCGTCGATCTTCTTCAGCGCGTTGCCGGTGGGAACGCCCGTGAATTCGGCCGTGGGGGTGGCGCCGCTCAGGGAGATCGTGCCAACGGCCACGTTGAGCGTGGGGGCTGCACCGCCGTCGACCAGCGTATTGGCAGCGACGTAGTTCTTGCCCTGCACGGTGACGTAGCCCGTGGCAGCGCCTGTAGCATCGTTGGCAACGCGCACCAGTTGGTCTTGCAGCGTGACGGCGGCGCTGATGCCATTGGCGGTGTCGTCGAACGCAACATCGGCTTCGTTGAGCTTCACGGCCCCGGTGGTACGGTCGACCGAAGCGGCAAAGTAGTCGTCACCAGCCTTCACGACGAACTGGCCCGAGTTCGCACCGGCAGCCGTCTTGACTTCGTGCAGTTCGAGGTCCGCTGCGGCGAAGGTCTTGCCGGTTGCGGCGTTGATCTTGGTGACGTCGCCTGCAGCGAAGCTCACGTTGAACGAACCGGTACCAGCGGCAGCGTTGATCGTGGTGATCTTCGGGCCAACGTCCAGCGAGTTCTTGGCCACCGAGAAGCCGCTCAGGCCCAGCGTGGTCCTGTCGATCTGCTTCAGATCGATGGAGATGGTTTCGCCGTCGTTGGCGCCAACCTGGACGGACAGCTTGTTGCTGCCGGCCAGAACCTTGACGCCGTTGAAGTCGGTCTGTTGCGACGTACGGTCGATTTCAGACAGGCGCTGGTTGATTTCATCCTGAATCGACTTCAGGTCAGACGACGAGTTCGAACCCGTGGCCGCCTGGACCGACAGTTCACGAATACGTTGCAGGTTGTTGTTGACTTCGGTCAGCGCGCCTTCCGTCGTTTGTGCCAGCGAGATGCCGTCGTTGGCGTTGCGCTGGGCTTGCGTCAGGCCGCGGATGTTCGAGGTAAAGCGGTTGGCGATGGCCTGGCCGGCGGCGTCGTCCTTGGCGCTGTTGATGCGCAGGCCCGACGACAGGCGCTGGATCGCCGTGTTCAGCGACGATTGCGACGTGTTCATGTTGTTCTGAGTCATCAGAGACAACGAATTGGTGTTAATGACTTGCGCCATGGTACGACTCCTATATGCAAAGTTTTGGGCATTCCGGCTAGTGCCGTAACGTTGGCGGCCTGCTTTGCAGGGCGTAGAGTGCCTCCGTTGCTTGGGTTATCGACCGGGCAAGGGAAAGGTTTAGAGTGATCTCCGCGATAGTTTCGCGGGGTGCCGGCAGGGCGGGCGGAGGCCCGGCGCGGCAGGGGGCGCCGGAGCGGGAAGGCGTGTGGGGCGGGCGTTGGCCTAGCGGCGCTTGCGGGTGCGGGGGATGTAGATCGGCAGGAAGTCCGGCGCCGGGGCCGGATCCGGTGCCACCACCGGCGCGTCCGGCGCATTGGCCAGCGTGACCAGGCAGATGGCCCGCTTGTAGACCACCGTGGGCCGGATGTCGTCCGGCTGCCGGCCAAGCAGCACCACGTAGTCGTCGGACGCCAGCACGAGGCCCTGCAGTCGCGCGCCGTTGGACAGGTGGACGATCACAGGCGCCTGGCTGGTGCTGTACGCTGCAAATTGCTGGTGCTGCAGTTGCTTTCGGCTCGGTGACCTGGGCCGGGTTTCCTTCTTCTTCACAACGACTCCGGAAGAGCCCACTAGGGTTCTGGCGGCTGATAATGGTCCGTTGGCCGGCGGCTTGGGGTGCGGCGCGGCCAGGGCGGCAGGGGAAACATCCGCTCTCGGTAGCTGCGGCGTCGCCGGTTGGTGCTGCCAGAAGAGAAGGGGAATACTTCGGGGCTGAGAGTAACAAAGTTCTACAAGCGTTGACGAACCGCGCGCCAATTCGGATCTAGAGTCTTTGCTCTATAAAATGTGTTGCTCTCGAAGCTTGGATATTGTAACAGATTGTGCGCTGCCGCATGCTGCGGCGAGGGATGCAGGCCGGCAGGCCCGGTGTGGACGGGGCCCGTGAGGAAATTGCCAGCCCATGCGAAAAATGCCCTGATGTAGCGTCAGGGCCCAAATTATCAAAAGTGCGCAAACGATCTCATATCGCATGAGGGAATCCCCTGATAGAAACGGGATTTACACCTCATGTAAGCGCGTTTATATTCTTGGCAAGAGCCTTTCGGCTCGAGCAGTCCTGGAAAGCCTACGAGCACCCCGCGCGTAGGCTTCTTTTTTTGCCTGCGTCGTTTGAATCGCGCTCTGTGGCGCTGTGGCTGGTGCGGCTGGTAAATCCGACCGGCCGTTCGGAATGCCGAGGCAGATTTAACGCCACTTTCGCGGCGCGCAATCCTCCGAAATGCGAGGGTTTTTGCCGCCAATTCTCATTTCCCTTCAAGAAGTGTCCGCTGAACGCCGATAGCCGGCGCGGCCCTCAGCCGGCCGTGGTGGCGGTGCCGCGGGCCACGCGCCGCCGTGCACGCGCTGCCAGGCCGGCGCCCAGCACCCAGCGAAGCGCCGGTGCCAGCACATGCATGCCCGCGAGTGCGGCCGGGCGCCGTATCGAAGGGCCGTCCAGATCGAGCTGGTGCCGTGCCCACGGCGGCAGGAGGGCGATGCCGCCGTGGGCCATGATGCGCACCGCCGGCTGCAGCAGCGGGTTGGCCACCGGCATCTTCCGCACCAACCGCACCACTTCGCTGGTGCGTTCGCTGGCCAGCAGCGCAGGCCGCATGGCCTCAAGGTAGGCCGTGACTTCGGCGCGCGAGCGCGGCACGTCGGCCGCGCCCAGCATCTCGGCGATGCGCGCGACCTCGTCGTAGTAGCGATCCTGCTCGGCGCTGCTCAGTGGCCCGACATAGCGCAGGTAGCCAGCCAGGAAGCTCGAGACCTCGGCCACGTGCACCCACGTCAGCAACGCCGGATCGGAGGCTGCATAGTGCCGCCCGTCCGGAGCCACGCCAATCACGCCGGCATGGATGCGCCGTACGCGCCCGATCAGCGCCATGGCATCGGCACGGCTGCCGTAGGTGGTGCCGGCGATGAACTGCGCGGTGCGCCCCAGGCGCCCCTGCATGTCGGTGCGAAAGCTGGAGTGGTCCCAGACCCCGGCCAGCGCCAGCGGATGCAGCGTCTGCAGCAGCAGCGCGCTGACGCCGCCCGCGAGCATTGCCGGAAAGTCGGCGTGCACGCGCCAGCAGACCGCGTCGGGCCCGAACAGGCCGGGATCGCCCGGTGGGTTGTCGTAGTCGAGGGTCAGGCCGGAATTGCTGCGGGTCAGCGCGCGCACGTGCGCGCCAGCGCGCTCACGCAGCCTGGTGGAGAGATGGTTCAGCGGCCCGCGTCCTGGCTGCGCAGGGCGGCCGGCGGCGGGGTCGGTAAAGCTGGACAAGGCCGGTGGTGCCTGGATGGGGAAGTCAGGGCCAGCATACACGGGATGCGGGACGATGTGCGCGCGGTCATGCCGGTGCGCTTGCCGCAAAAAGGGCCGGAGCCCCCTTGCGGGAGTCCCGGCCTGCCAATCTCCGGCGTATGCCCCTGCGGCCGCACCGCATGTTGCTGCCGCACATACCCGGAAAGCTGCCTGTTGTCGTGGCTGTCGCTGGTTACGGCTGGCGTTGTCCGCCTTGCTGGCCACCCTGGCCGCTTTGCTGGCCGCTGCGTTGGCCACTTTGCTGGCCCGGTTGCGAGCTGCCGCGATCCTGCTGCTGTTGTTGGTCCTGCTTGCGGTCCTGGTTACCCATCTGACCGCCGCCTTGTTGTTGTCCCGGCTGTTGCTGGCTGCCGCGTTGGCCAGATTGTTCCTGCTGCTTCTGATCCTGCGGCTTCTGGCCCGACTGCGATTGACCCGGCTGTTGCTGCTGTCCCATTGCTAGCTCCTTGACGCGGCGAACTGCCGCGTTCCCTGATTCGCAATCGCCGTGCCAAGCATGGAAGGACCCGGGTGCCGCCGGCATCGGCCTGTAGCGCGCGATGCAGCACACCGTGCGGCGGGCGCTTTTACAACGGGCGGCCCGATTTACACACCCTGGGTCCCGTCAGGGACGCCTGGCGCGGCCTGGCCGGCAGGTATGGAGCTTGCTGAAAAATGGCTTACCAGTGGTTCCGCGTGCCAGGCAAGGCACGGCAGCGGATGCGCTGGTGACCCGAACAGGAGGCAGCCATGCGTTTTTCCCGAATCCCCGCGCGCACGGTGCGGATGGTCTGTGTTGCTGCGGCGCTGGCGGCGGCCGGCAGCGCGCTGGCGCTCGACAAGAGCGGCCTGATCTTGGTTGCGGCGGACAATACCCCTGCGGCGCCCGTCAATTCCGCGCCGGGCATGCCAGGCCGTGCCGACCCTGACCGGGGCGCCGCCTCGGACATGAGCGTCGACAAGACCAAGCGCGCCGTCGAGGACAGCGCCATCACCACCAAGATCAAGACCAAGCTGCTCACGACCAAGGACCTCAAGTCCACCGCCATCCATGTGAAGACCCAGCAGGGCACGGTCGACGTGAGCGGCACGGTGCCGAGCCAGCAGCAGCACGACATGGCGCTGGACGCGATCCGCAGCGTCGAGGGCGTGACGTCGGTCAATGACAACCTGAAGGTGTCGTCGCGCTGAGACATTGCTCCCTCTCCTGCAAGCGGGAGAGGGAGAACCCCATCGGGATTTGGCGAACCGCAGCGCCGGCCTAAGCCGCGTGCTTCCTGCGCGTAGTGCCTGCACTCTTGCGCGCGGCCGGCGCGTGCGACTCGCGCTTGGCCGGTGCGCGCTTGGTCTTGGCGGCAGTGCTGGCGCCCTTGGCAGGCGGGGTCGCAGCCCGCTTTGCAGCGGGCTGCTTACTGGCGGCGGCATGCCGCGCAGGGGTCTTGCGGCGCGCGGGCGCGGCGCCTTCCTTGTCTTCCTTGCCGCGCTGGCCCAGGCTCTGGCGCAGCAGCGCCACCATGTCGATGACCTTGGCGCCCTGGCGCGGCGCTTCTTCCTCTGCCGCAGGCGGGGTCAGCTGGTGGGTCTTGCCGGAATCGATCTTTTCTTCGATGCGCGCCATCAGGTCGTCACGATAGCTGTCGCGGTACTGTTCCGGCTCCCAGTCTTCGCTCATGTCGTCGACCAGCTTGGTGGCCATCTCGATCTCGCGCGCGTGCGCGCCGGTGGGTTTGCCGGTGGCTGCCTTGGGCAGGCGCAGTTCAGAGATGGGCAGCACCTCGTCGGCAAAGCGCATAGTGTTGAGCACGAGCGCGTCGCCGTGCACCAGCATCGCGGCCAGGTGCTGGCGGGCGCGCAGCACCACCAGCGCCAGCGCGGCACGCCCGGTGCGGCGCATGGTTTCATGCAGCAGCGCGTAGCCGCGCTCGCCGCGCTTGTCGGGCTCGAGGTAGTAGGGCGTATCGAAGTAGTACGGCGGGATGCTCTGCGCGTCGACAAAGCTGACGATATCCACCGTCTGCGTGGCCTCGACATTGGCCTGGCGGAAGTCTTCCTCGTTCAGCAGCACGTATTCGTCCTTGGCGTACTGGTAGCCCTTGACGATATGTTCCTTGTCGACCGGCTTGCCGGTGCTCTTGTTGATGCGCTGGTAGCCCACCGGCGCCATGTCGCGCACGTCCAGCAGGTCCAGGTCCAGCGTCTGGCTGCGCGACGCGGGCCGCAATACCACCGGGATGTTGACCAGGCCAAAGGTTATGGCGCCTTTCCAGATGATGCGTGACACGTGACGGCTCCTTTGCCAACCGCACGGGCACGTTGCGGCGGCGGTGGCGGCAGATCGCCCGGAGGCGGGTCTGCCACCGGCTCGGGCGGGCCCGGCGGAGGCTCCGGCGGCGGGGTTTCAGGCTTGCGCTGCGGGATGTCGGGGTCGGGCGTGGTATGCACGGAGCTTCCTTGTTCAAGGGTGGACGGGATCGGCGGCTGGCATTGGCATCGCGCTAGGGGTGGCCCGCGCTGAGGTCGTCCAGCAGCCGTGTCAGCGCGTCCAGGTCGGCCGGCTTGACCAGATGCTGGTCGAAGCCCGCTTCCAGCGCGCGGCGGCGGTCCTCTGGCTGGCCGAAGCCTGTCAGCGCCACCAGCGTGGCGCCGCGCATCTCGGGCAGCGCGCGCAGCCGGCGCGCGGTCTCGAAGCCGTCCATGGCGGGCATGCCCAGGTCAAGCAGCACTACCTCCGGACGGGCGTCGGTGGCGCACGCCAGCGCGCTGGGGCCGTCGGCGGCGGTCACCACCGTATGGCCGAGCGTCTGCAGTGTCATCATCATGGCTTCGAGCGCGTCAGGGTTGTCGTCCACCACCATGATCCGGCGCGGCACGCCGCGGTGCGGCGCAGCGCGGCCGGAGCCTGGGTGCCACTTCTGCCACGGCTCCAGTGGCAGCGTCACCGTGAAGGTGCTGCCCTGTCCGGGGCCGGGGCTGTCGGCGCGGATGGTGCCGCCATGCAGGCGCACCAGCTTTTGCACCAGCGTCAGGCCGATACCGGGTCCGTCCTGCTGGAACGCGCTGCGCGGCGACTCTGGCTCGGTGCCGTCGTCATGCGGGGCCAGCGGATCGAACAGCTGCCGCTGAAGCGCCTCTGACAGGCCGGCGCCGTTGTCGCGCACGCGCACGCTGACGCGGCCACCGGACGCGGCATCGGGCACAGTGTCCGCCGCGCTGTCTTCAAGACTGGCATCGACGGCGATCTGGCCGCCGGCGGGCGTATAGGCTGCGGCGTTCTGCAACAGGTTGCTGAAGATCTGCGTCAGGCGCACCAGGTCGCCCCGTACCGGCAGGGGCTGCTCGGGCAGCGACAGGCGCAGCGTATGGCCGCAGGCCTCCATCGTGGGGCGCACGGCTTCCACCGCGGTACTGAGCGCGGTGCGCAGTTCCACCAGCTCCTCGCGCAGCGTGATGCGGCCCTGGTTGAAGCGCGAGATGTCGAGCAGCTCATCCACCAGCCGCGTTAGGTGGTGCAGCTGCCGGCCGATGATGTCGCGCGCACGGAACATGTCCTCGCGCGACGGCGAAAGCTGCTGCAACAGGTCCGCGGCGCTGCGCAGCGGCGCCAGCGGATTGCGCAGTTCATGCGCCAGCATGGCCAGGAACTGGTCCTTGCGCCGTTCCTCGTCGTGCAGCGCGCGTTCGGCGCGGTTTTGCAGCGTCACGTCCTGGCAGGTGCCGGCAATGCGCGACGGCGGCGCGCCGGCCTCGGCCGGCGGGCCTTCCGCGCTGCGCACCGGAAACGCCTGCGCGCGGATATCGCGCCGCTCGCCGTCCGGGCGCGTCAGGCGGAACTCGATGTCCAGCCTGCCGTCGCCCAGCATGCTGGCAAAGGCCGCTTCCACGCGCGCACGGTCGGCCGGGGCCACGCGCTCCAGGCAGCGGCGCGGCGCTTGCACCAGCTGCTCGGGTGTATGGCCGCACAAGGCGGTGAGCGAGGGGCTGGCGAACAGCAGGCGGGGCTCTGCCGGGTCGAGGATCCACACCACGTCGGCCAGCGATTCGGCAAGCTGGCGGAACATGTCTTCATGCGCATGCAGTGCCCGCGAAGTGCGGTGATAGGCGTCCTCAGCACCGCGCAGCCGCAGCAGCGCCTGGATCCTCGACAACACCTCGTCCGGCTCCGCAGGCTCGACCAGGTGGCCGTCGGCGCCGCAGTTCAGCAGCTCTGCGCGCTGGCGCGATTGCGCCAGCCCCGGCGAGGTCAGCAGCACCAGCGTGTGCGCGGTCTGTGGATCGGCCTTGAGCAGCCGGCAGACTTCCAGCCCGCTGATATCGGGCAGGCGTGCTGCCAGCAGCACCAGCACGGGCGCATGCTGTCGCACCAGCGACAGCGCCGAATGGCCGGTGGCGGCCTCGATCACGGAATACCCGCCGCGGTGGAGGATGCGGCTCTTGACATAGCGCGGCCCCTCGCGGTCATCGACATTCAGGATCAGCGGGGCCGGGTTGGCGACGTGCGGCTTCATGGCATCACGCTGACAGGCGCTTGCGCGCCGGCGCGGAGGGTTGCTCGGGAGCAAGGCCTAGGATGGTCCGCGGCTCCGTGTAAAACCACGCCGGCCGCGCCGCACCGCTTGCAAGCTTTGCCGCGCCGGCGCGGCTGCCGGTTGTAGTTATTACATGCGTGCAGAAGTCGTCCATCGCCGTTCCCCCTTTTGCATCGGTACGCCTGCGGTCTGTGCCAGGCTGTTGCGCTGGTAGTGGCAAGAGACGTGCCGGGCAGGCGTCGCCCGGCACGCAGCGCGGCAAATGAACTGCGTGGCATGCGCTGCGCGCTTCAGTGGCGGGCCGCCTCGCCGCCATGCGCTTCCGCGCTGGGGGAGGTGCCGCCATGCGGTCCGGTTGAGCCGGTCGCCTCGGCAGCCTTCTGCGGGATCTTGCCGGGCTCGGTGGCGCTGCTACTGGCGGCGCCCTTGCCAAAGCGCGCGGCGATCCGGTCCTGGACCTGGCCCAATGCCTCGGCCTGCTGTTTGGCCGCTTCGGCTTCCTTGGTCTTCTTGGTTTCGGCGGCCTGCTGCTGCTCGGGCGTTGGCGCCGGCAGGCGTGCCTGCACCGGGCTGGCGGCGAAGGACAGCATTGCGCAGGAAACCAGCAGGTGACGCAAGGCGCGCTGGTTGCGTGGCGCGGCGGTGGCGGCTCGAATCTTCGCGGCGATCCTGAGTTGGCTCATCATCACGTCTCCATGTCGTCGCTGCACTGGCAGCAGTGCAACGCGGCGCACGCGGCGGGTGCGCCGGGCCGTGTGCCAATACCGGGATGCGGCAAGAAATGTGCCGCTTGGCGTTAGCTGCGGAATCCGGCAGAACGGGCGGGATGGCTAGCCGGTGCGAGCCAGTCGCGCAGCGGCGCGCGTGATCGCCTGCCGGGTGTCGGCGTAGTCCGCCCATGGGTCGTCGGCGGCCAGGGTGTCGAGCCTTGGGCCCGCATTGGCGACGGTCCACTGCGCCGCGCCTTGCAGGGTATCGAGTTCTTCCCACCACACCGGCATCGACACGCCCAGCCCCGGGCGTGCCCGCGCCGAGAATGCCGCCGCTGTGGTGGCACCGACGCCATTGCGCAGGTAATCGATGAAAATCTTGCCAACGCGGTTGCGTGGCCCGCTCTTGGCCACGAAGCGCTGCGGAATGGTCTTGGCGACATGGCGCACCACGTCATGCGCGAACGCCTTCACCTCGTCCCAGCCCGCGCGCGGCGTGATCGGCACCACCACGTGCAGCCCCTTGCCGCCGCTGGTCTTCAGGAAGCTGGCGAGGCCGAGTTCATCGAGCAGCGCCTTCATCAGCGTGGCGGCTTCCTGCATTTGTGCCCAGGGCACGCCTTCGCCCGGGTCCAGGTCGAAGACGATCCGGTTGGGGCGGTCGATGCTGCGTTTGCTGGCGTTCCAGGTGTGGAACTCCACCACGTTGAGCTGTGCCGCGGACACCAGCGCTTCGGCTGACGCGATTTCCAGCAGCGCGGGATGCCCGGGCCACAGGCCCGGATCAAGCACGTTGAGGCCGTCCACCCGCAGCGTGTCGCCATGGCGCTGGAAGAACTGCTCGCCGCCCACGCCCGACGGCGCGCGCACCATCGCGATCGGACGCCCGCGCAGGTGCGGCAACATCAGTGGTGCGGCGCGTTCGTAGTAGCGCACCAGGTCGCCCTTGGTCAGGCCGGATGCTGTGTCGATGACGCGCCCGGCATGGCTGATCGCGACTTTGCCGCCGGCGGCGGTTGCACGCTTTGCGGCGGTGCCGGCCTTCGGCTGTGTCCCGGTGTGCTTTGCCGCTTTTGGCGCCGGCTTGCCCTTGGCTGCCGGCGTTGCCGGCCGCTCCACCGACACCGCGCGCGCGGGCTTGTCGGTGCGCAGGCCGTGGAAGACGGCATGGCGCACGCGGCCTTCGCGGGTCCAGCTGCCGAACGAGACTTCGGCCACCAGCTTTGGCCGCACCCAGTGCCCTTTCACGCCTGCCGGCACGCTCTCAAAAGGCGCGGAATCGGTGCGCAACGCGTCCAGTTGCGTGCGCAGCGCAGCCAGGGTGCGCGTGTCGAAGCCGGTGCCGACATTGCCCGCGTAGCGCAGCCGCCCGCCGCTGTCGTGCACGCCAAGCAGCAATGAGCCGATGCCGGCGCGGCTGCCCTTCGGGTCGGTGAAACCCGCCACCACGAACTCCTGGCGCAAGGTGCATTTCAGCTTGATCCACGTATTGGTGCGCGCGCTGACATAGCTGGCGTCGGCGCGCTTGCCGATCACGCCTTCAAGCTTCATGCGGCAGGCTGCCTCTAGCATGTCGGCAGGGCTGGCCTCGAAGTCCTCGCTGAACTGCAGGCGCGGCGAGGTGTTGTGCGCGAAGATCCGGCGCAGCAGGGCGCGGCGCTCCACCAGCGGCACCTTGCGCAGGTCATGGCCGGCAAAGTAGGGCAGGTCGAACACGAAGTACTGGATGGCCTCGACGCGCGCGGTATCGAAGGCGTTCTGCAGCGCCTGGAAGTCGGTCGCGCCATGCTTGTCGAGCACCACGATCTCGCCATCGAGCCAGCCGTCGGGCAGGCCCAGGGTGCCGACGTCGCGCGCCAGCGCACGCAGCTTGCTGGTCCAGTCGTGGCCCTGGCGCGTGAACAGGCGCACATCCTTGCCGTCGATGCGGGCCAGTAGCCGGTAGCCGTCGAACTTGATCTCGTAATGCCAGGCCTGCGCGTCCGACGGAGGCTGTTCCACCAGCGTGGCCAGCTGCGGCGCCAGCGCCAGCGGCAAGGCCGCGCGCGGCGCGCCGCGCGGCGGCTTCAGGGACCTCGCCGTGCTGCGCGCATCTGGTGCGGCTTCGTCAGGCGGCTGGGCGGTCTTTGCGCGCTTTGCCGCAGGCTTGCGCTGCGTGCCGCCCAGCACGCTGTCCGGCAAGGCCTCGACCACGTCGAACTCCGATGCCGGCACGGCGGTCTCGTCGCGCTCCTTGATCAGCAGCCAGGCGTCCTGCTCCTTCTGCCGGCTGCCGTGCATGCGCACCAGGGTCCAGTGGCCGTGCAGCTTTTCACCGCGCAGCTCGAACTTCAGCTTGCCGGCGCGGTAGCCGGCCTCGGCATCGCCCACCGGCAACCAGGTGCCGCGGTCCCAGACGATGACCGTGCCGGCACCGTAGTGGCCGGCCGGGATCACGCCCTCGAAGCCGGCGTAGTCCAGCGGGTGGTCCTCGACATGGATGGCCATGCGCTTGTCGGCAGGGTCCAGGCTCGGGCCCTTGGGCACGGCCCAGCTTTTCAGCGTGCCGCCAAGCTCAAGGCGAAAGTCATAGTGCAGCCGACGCGCCGCGTGCTTCTGGATCACGAAGGACAGTTCGCTGGCGCGCGTGCGCGGCTGGCCGCGGGTGCGCGCGGCGCCGCCGGCGGGCTCCGGCGTGGCGCCGAAGTCGCGCATGCGGCGGTATTTATCGAGTGCGGCGGGGGCCTTGGCGGCTGGCGCGCCGCGTGCCGCCGGGCGCGCCGTGCTGGCGCGCTTGCCCGTATGCTTGCCGGCGCCTTTTGCTAAGGCGCGGCGTTTGCCTGGATCCTGTGGCGCTGTCGGTCGCGTGGTCTTGGCCATGGCTGTCGCCGGTTACGTGGGATGTATCCAGCTTAGGCAGCACATGCCGCCGCTGAAATCGGCGCCCGTCCTACAGTGCCCTGTGGCAGCCCCATGCGCGCGCCGCGCATGTGCTTCTTACCGGGCGTTGTAAATCTGCGGCGGCTAGCCTGTCGTGGCGCCGCCACCCAGGGCCGCGCCGGACAGGAACGCTCCTTGCGACTCCCCAGCGGCATGCCCGGCACCGTGCCGGGCCTCCCCGAGGAGGAAGCGGCGATGAAACCAACCCTGAAGAACATTGGCTCGCAGGTCATCGTCCTGACCGGTGCCAGCAGCGGCGTGGGCCTCGTGACGGCGCGCAAGGCGGCGCAGCAGGGCGCACGGCTGGTGCTGGTGGCGCGCAGCGAGGGTTCGCTGCACCAGCTGGCCGAAGAGTTGCGAGAGCATGGCAATGAAGTCATCACCGTGGTGGCCGATGTCGGCAAGCATGAAGAGGTTGGCAAGGTGGCGCAGGCTGCCATCGAGCGCTTCGGTGGCTTCGATACCTGGATCAACAACGCCGGCGTGACCATCTTCGGGCGCCATTGCGATGTGCCGCTGGAAGACCAGCGGCGGCTGTTCGATACCAACTACTGGGGCACCGTGCATGGCTCGCTGGCGGCGGCCGCGCATCTGCGCGAGCACGGCGGCGCCATCATCAACATGGGCAGCGAGGCGGCGGACGGCCCGCTGCCGCTGCAGAGCGCCTACGCGGCCTCGCAGCACGCGATCAAGGGCTTTACGGATTCGCTGCGGCTGGAACTGGAGCAGGAGCAGGCGCCGGTCAGCGTGACGCTGATCAAGCCTGCCGGACTGGAAACGCCGCTGGCGATGCACGCCAAGAATTTCCTCGATGTCGAGCCGCGCCTGCCGCCGCCGCTGTATGACCCGGCGCTGGCCGCTGACGCAATCCTGTTTGCCGCCGCGAACCCGCGCCGCGAGCTCTTCGTCGGTGCGGCCGCCAAGGCGTTCTCGGCCGCGGCGTACCATGCGCCGCACACCTTCGACCGCTTCATGCGCCGCTTCATGGGCCGCGCGCAACAGACGCACCACCCCGCGGGTCCGCTCGAGGACAACGCGCTGTATGGCAGCGGAAGCGGCCTGCAGGAACGGAGCGGCAGCCACAACGCGCTGCAATCCTGCCCCTACACCACTACGGCGCGCCACCCGATGCTGGTCACTGCACTGGTGGTGGGCGCCTCAGCCGCGGTTGCCGCGGTGTACCAGTTGCGGCACAAGCGCTAAGGTCTGTTCCCATATGGAACAGACCCTGCTGTCCGGTGCCGCGCACATTGGTGGCGCATGGGCCGCGAACACCTATCATTGACTCGGATGCCCGCATTTGCGGGCATTCGGCCCTCCGCCTCGCGGCGCCGCCAGGCCGCCCGCGCACGGGGCCTGCTGGCTTCACCCCATCACACAGAAGGTGTGCTCATGTCCGAGCCGCGAGCGGCAAAAGGTGTCCGTGCGTCACCCGTCGGCGAGCCGGACGGCACCAGGGTGGACGATGCCGGCGTCCCGCTGGCGGCACGGTACGGGCGCCTGCTCGACGCGGTGGAAGACTGCGCCGTGTTCGAGACCGATGCGCGCGGGTGCATTGCAATGTGGCCGAATGCCGCGCGGCGCGTGTTCGGCTACAGCGCCGGGGAAATCACCGGCCGTCACTTTTCCTGCCTGCATCGCCCTGAAGATGTCGCTGCCGGCCTGCCGCAGCAATGGCTGCAGGCGGCCGCACTTGGCGGCAGCGCGCGCGACCAGGGCTGGCGCGTGCGGCGCGACGGCAGCCTGCTGCAGGCGTCCTGCCGCATGCGGGCCATTGGCGCGACCGACGAGCCGGGCGCGGCGCTCAAGCATGCCGATGCCTTGTCCGGAGAGTCCGCAGCGGGCCAGGCCACCGGCTTTATCGTGTCGTGCCGCGACATTACCGTGCAGCAGGCCGCATCCGAGCACGCCGGGCTGGCCGATACCCGGCTGCGCCTGCTGGCCGAAAACCTGCCCGGCACCGCGGTGTGCGACCTTGACCTGGACGGCACCATCCGCACCTGGAACGTCGGCGCGCAGGCCCTGGCCGGCTACGCCGAGGCCGAAGCAGTCGGCCAGCCGCTGGCACTGCTCTATTCCCGCCAGGATGCCGCCGCGGGGCGCGACCGCGCGGCGCTGGAAGCCGCGCACGCCTGCGGCCAGTGGGCCGGCGACGAGCGCGTGGCACGCAAGGACGGCTCGGTGGTGCGTTGCCATACGCGCATGGTGCTGGTGCGCGACGCCGCCGGCTGCCCGACCAGCCTGCTGTGGACTGCCCGCGACCTGAGCGATGCGCTGCGGCTGGAAACGCTCGAGGCCGGCAACCGCCGGCTGCAATCGTTCCTGGCCATCCTGGCGCATGAACTGCGCAATCCGCTGGCGGCGGTGCGCAACGCGGTGGAAGTGATCGCGCTGACCCCGGATGCCGACACGCGCGTGGGCCGCTGCGCGGGGATCATCGACCGCCAGCTGCATCAACTGGAGCGGCTGGTGAATGACCTGCTCGACGTGGGCCGCGTGACCGCCGGCAAGCTGAAGATGGAACTGACGCCAACCTCGTACAACGACGTGGTGACCACCAGCATCGAAGCAATCCGCCCGGCGCTGGAGGCGGCCGGCCAGCAGCTCGTGGTGGCGCTGCCGGCAAGCTCGCCTTACGTGCGCGCCGATGCCGCGCGGCTGGGGCAGGTGCTGCTGAACCTGCTCAGCAACGCGGTCAAGTACACCCCGCGCGGCGGCACCGTCAGCGTGCACGTGAGCGTGGAGCCAGCGCGCGTGATCACCGCCGTGTCGGATACCGGCCGGGGTCTCGCGCCGGCGGCGCTGGACCGCATCTTCAACCTGTTCGCGCAGGAGGGCGACGCCGACAGCCGCAGCGGCCTGGGCATCGGGCTGGCACTGGCCAAGGCCGTGGTGGAGGCGCACGGCGGCGCGATCCAGGCCGACAGCGGTGGCGCGGGCAAGGGCAGCACCTTCACCGTGATCCTGCCGCGCGCCACCGCCCGCCGGCGCGAGGCCGCCACGCCGCCGCGGGGGCCGGTGCCGCGACGGCGCGTGCTGGTGGTGGACGACAATGCCGATTCAGCCGACAGCATGGCCGAGCTGCTGGGCCTGCTCGGCCATGAGGCGCGCGCGGCCCATGGCGGCCAGCAGGCACTGGACATGGTCGCCGAATTCCGCCCGGATTGCGTGCTGCTCGACCTGGAGATGCCCGAAATGTCGGGCTTTGACGTCCTGCCGGCATTGCGCCAGGCGTGCGGCCCGCGCTCGGTGCAGTTCCTGGCGCTGACCGGGCGCTGCACTGCTGAACACCAGCGGCGCAGCGAACTGGCCGGCTTCCATGCGTACCTGACCAAGCCGCTGGCGATCGAGGCCCTGTCGCGCGTGCTGGCCGCGCCGGCGCCTTACAAGGAACGGTAGGCGTCCAGCCGGTTGTACAGCGTCTTCAGGCTGATGCCGAGCGCGCGCGCGGCCTGGCGCTTGTCGCCGTCAAAGCGCGCCAAAGTGGCCATGATGATTTCGCGCTGGGTGTCGGCCAGCGTGGTACCCACGCGCACGCTGACCACACCGTCCACCGTGGTGGGTCGCGGCGGCTGCGTGGCCAGGTTGGGGTTGCCGATTTCCACGACCTTGTCCGCCAGGATAAAGGCGCGGTAGACCGCGTTCTTCAGCTCGCGCACATTGCCCGGCCAGTCATAGCGCACCAGCCGCTCCAGCGAGGCGGCGGAGAAGGCCTTGTCGGTGCGCTCCATGGCGTTGTATTCGGCCAGGAAGTGACGTGCCAGCGGCACGATATCATCGGGCCGGTCGCGCAGCGGCGGGATATGCAGCGGGAACACGGCCAGCCGGTACAGCAGGTCTTCCCGCAACTGGCCGGCACGCGCTGCCTCGACCGGGTCGCGGTTGGTGGCTGCCAGGATGCGCACGTCCGTGGTGATGGGCGTGTCGCCGCCGACGCGGTGGAAGGTGCGGCCTTCCAGCACCCGCAACAACTTGATCTGCATGTCGAGCGGCATTTCGGTGACTTCATCGAGAAATAGCGTGCCGCCATGGGCCTGCTCGAAGTAGCCCGCCTTCTGCTCGATCGCGCCGGTAAATCCACCTTTCTCGTGGCCGAACAGCTCTGATTCGATCAGCGTGGGCTGGATCGCGCCGCAGTTGACCGCGATGAAGGGGCCCTTGCGGCGCGCGCTGCGCTCATGCACCGCGCGTGCCACCACTTCCTTGCCGGAGCCGCTTTCGCCTACCGCAAGCATGGTGACATCGGTGGGCGCTACGCGCTCGATCTGGGCCAGCAAGCGCTGCATGACGGGCGACGCGCTTTCCCACAGCAGCGAGACCTGCGAAGGGATGGCGCGGCGCGGCGCGGCCTCGCGCGCCTGCTCGGATAGGCTGGCGGCGTGGCTGGCGGGCTGGCCAGAGGGAGCGGCGTTGCTGCGCCGCGGTGTGCTGGCGGTCACGGGCACAATGAAGGCCTCGGTCGAGATCGGGCTTGTCGTGGGAAGTTCCTATGCTAGCCTTTGGCGCAGTGGCTTGCCATAGATGCACAACCCCGCGCGGAAACATCCGACAGCTGTGTCAGACGGACACCGGCAACGACCGTGCCCGCCCGCGCTTAGACTGGGATTACGCAGTGGACTTGTGCAACCGGCTGACCATGTCGCAGTCGAAATCCTTGCCGCCCCTGTGCCCGTCGCGCCACGCCTCGCATGGAGCGCGCCGGCGGGCGTCCTGAGCCCGGCAGCAATGGCCGCCGTGGCGCGCGAACGCAGGTGCCAGTGGATTTCGCCCAAGTTTCCAATAGGTCTCACTGACGGATCGTATGCCCCACATCCTGATTGTCGATGACGACGAAAACGCATGTGCCGCGCTAGCCGAGATCGTGGCCATGGAAGGCTTCAGTTCCGCCACCGCCGGCACCCTGCGCGAGGCACGGCTGCAGATCGGCTGGCGCATGCCGGAGGCGATCGTGGCCGACCTGCGCCTGCCGGACGGCAACGGCATGGAGCTGTTCGACGAGGTTGGCGCCTCGGGCGTCGAAGTGATCCTCACGACCGGCTATGCCAGCGTCGAAAGCGCGGTCGAAGCGCTGCGCGCTGGTGCCACCGATTACCTTGTCAAGCCCATCAACGTGGCGCGGCTGCAGACCGTGCTCAGGCGCCTGGCCACCACCGGCGAGTTGCGCGCCGAGATCCATTCGCTGCGCGGCGAGTTGCGCCGCTACGGCCGTTTTGGCCGGCTGATGGGCAGTTCCGAAGTGATGCAGGTGGTCTACGACCAGCTCGCGCGCGTGGCGCCGACTGAAGCCACGGTATTGCTGATCGGCGAAAGCGGCACCGGCAAGGAACTGGCCGCGCAGACCGTGCATGAGCTCTCGTCGCGGCGGCGCCAGCCGTTCCTGGCGGTCAACTGCGGCGCGATCTCGCCCACGCTGATCGAAAGCGAGATGTTCGGCCACGAGCGCGGCAGCTTTACCGGCGCGGACCGCCAGCACAAGGGCTATTTCGAGCGCGCCGACGGCGGCACCCTGTTCCTGGACGAGATCACCGAGATGCCCGCCGAGCTGCAGGTCAAGCTGCTGCGGGTGCTGGAGACCGGCACCTTCATGCGCGTGGGCACCAACCGCGAATGCCATGCCGATGTGCGCGTGCTGGCCGCCACCAACCGCAACCCCGAAGATGCGGTGGCCGACGGCAAGCTGCGCGCGGACCTGTTCCACCGGCTGAACGTGTTCCCGGTAGAACTGCCGCCGCTGCGCGCGCGCGGCGACGACGTGATCCAGATCGCCAACCTGATGCTGGAGCAACTCAATGCCGAGCAGGGCACCCGGCGCCGCTTCGCGCCCAATGTGCTGGACAGCCTGCGCCTGCACGCCTGGCCCGGCAATGTGCGCGAGCTGCGCAACTTCGTGCAGCGCGCCTTCATCATGTCCGACGACGATCTCATCACCGAGGTGCAGGTGCCGTTGCAGGTCGCGGCCACGCAGGCGCCGGGCGCGGCGGTGGTGTCGGTGCCGGTGGGCATGTCCCTGGCCGATGCCGACCGGCAGCTGATCTTCGCCACGCTGGAGCAATGCGCCGGCGTGAAGAAGCACGCGGCCGAGATCCTCGGCATCAGCCTGAAGACTTTGTACAACCGGCTGGAAGATTATGCCGCGCGCGGCGAATTGCCAGAGTGGCTGCGCGCCTCGCGCAACGACACCGGATCGTCGGCTACCGGCTGACGGCGCGAGCCAGTGCCTGCGTTTGCGGGGATTGCGCCGGTGCCTGCGGACCGCAGCGCCCTGTGCAGCACGTTTCTTGCTTCCGTCCAATGCATCCAGCCCGGCCAATGCGGCCGGGGACGTGCCAATGCCGAGCCGCACATGACGCAGCAACCCGCGCAGTCCGCGATGCCGGACGCTCCGCTTTCTTCGCCAGCCGCTGCCGTGCGCAGCGTGCAAGAGGTGAGCGCGCTGATCGAGCAATCGGCGCATGACCTGCGTTCCGCGCTGAACGCCATCCAGAGCTGGGCCTACGTGCTGGACCGCGCCTTCGATACCACGCCGGCGCCCGCGCAGCGCGCGCTGGACGGCATTCGTTCCGGCACGCAGCAGCAGCTGGCGCTGATCGAGGAGATGGAAGAAGCCGTGCGGCTGCTGGCCGACGAGGGCGCACCGCGCTGGCAGCGCCTGGACCTGCTGGCGCTCACGGCCCAGGCCGTCGCCGACCGTCGCCCCGCGGCCGAAGCCCGGGGCGTGCTGCTGTCACCGGTCGCCACCGACGGTACGGTCGAATCGTCCGAATCGGCCTACCTGATCGATGGCGACGCCGTGCGGCTGGCCCCGCTGCTGCGGCACCTGCTGGTGCACTGCATCTGGCGCGCGCCGGCCGGCGGCTCGGTCGCCGTGCATGTTTTCAGCGAGCCGGATCACGTGAAGCTGCGCATCACCGAGAGCCCGCCGCTGGACCAGCAGCGCAGCGCCAGCCGGCTGGCCGCGCTGACCGATTTCTTCGGGCGCCGGGCGGCACCGGACGGTGCGACCCCGGCCCGGCAGAGCAGCGCGCTGCTGCTGACGCGCCGCATGGTGGAAATGCACGGGGCGGCGCTGAGCGCGGAAAGCGATGGCTGCGATAGTGACAGGATCAGCGTCTGCATTGTTGTCAGGTTCCCGCGCCACATGCAGGCCTGACGCGGCGCGGCGCATTGATGTAGTTTTTACCGGCATGTCGCATGCGCTACGCGTAGCGCTTGCCGGCCGGCCTTTGCCGCACTCGCCGCCCCCGCGGCGTTACGGCAGCGCCCGCACCGCTCCCGGCCGCTCTGCTGGCCTCTCCCGTTTCTGGCCCGCGCCTTGCATGGATGAATGACCCAACCAAGGAGGGTACAACCATGCCCAAAGCCAGCCGCAAATCCGACAAGGCCGCGCAGGTTGCTCACAAGCCGTCCGGCGCGAAATCCGACAAGTCTCGGGCTGCCCGCATGAGCGGGCCATCCGCAGGCAAGGCCGGCGCAGGCAGCAAGGCCGTCGCCGGCGACAAGCAACGGGGCAAGGAAGCCAAGACCTACCAGGCCGCCGTGGACGACTCACTGGAGATGACGTTCCCGGCCAGCGACCCGATCTCGCCGAGTGCAGCCATGCACGCTGAGAAGAAGACGCAGACCGCGCGCGACGACGTCGACTGGAAGCTCAAGCGGGGCAGCGAAAAGCAGCCCGTGGGCGCCAAGCCGGCCAGCCAGCGCAAGGGGTCGGCCACGAAGCGCTGAAGCGCATGTCCGCAACCCTGAAGTCCAGGTGCCGCGGCGCGGCGGCTCAGTGCCCTGCGCCGCAGCCCGCCAAACGGAGATAGCCATGACCCGAGTCCAACCTGAACCCCCTGAAGAACGGCCGCCGCACGGCGCATCCATCGTCGGCGGCATCGACCGCGATTCCCCGGGTCCCGGCCCGTTCGTGATGGCAGCCGACACGCTTGAGGGCAACAAGGTGGTTGACCCCGCTGGCGATGATATCGGCACCATCGACCACATCATGATCGACGTGCTGGGCGGGCGCGTGGCCTACGCAGTGCTGGCCATGGGCGGCTTCCTTGGCATTGGCGAAAAGCTCTTCGCCTTGCCGTGGTCGGCGCTCACGCTCGACACGCGGCGCAAGTGTTTTGTGCTTGGTGTTGAAAGGGACCGGCTCAAGGCCGCGCCGGGGTTTGACAAGGACCACTGGCCCAGCATGGCGGATTCGCAGTGGGCTACCAGCATTCACCAGTATTACGGGATTTCGCCTTATTGGGAGGCGGATCGGTATGACCCTTGGGATGAGAGGAGGAGGTGAGGGGGAAGGTGGGGTATGGCTCTTGGGCTCTTTAGCTTTGCGCCATGCGGCTGCTTGTCGTTCTTGGCGGGCGTCGCTGTTTCGCCGGCGTAGCCGGCGAGTCACTTTTTGTCCGAGCGACAAAAAGTAACCAAAAAAACGCGTCGCCTGAGCGGCTGGCAATCAATTCCACGGCGTTGGTGGTTCACACGGTGGTGCTTGACGTTAGGCTTGGGTGCCCGTTCGACCCTGCTACGCCATGTGAGTGTGGGACAGTGCCTCCGTTAACCCACTATTGAACGATCCCCATGCAGGGCGTAGGCCGCATGCTGCAAGCGGCATCGCGGGGACGCCTACGGCTGCTGCGCTGGCCCAAAATGCGCTGACGGTCATTGGGCGCTTGCGCGAAGCGCAGCCGAAGGCGTTGATGCGATATCGCTCGAGAGCGCGGGCCACCGCCCGACTTGGGGATCGTTCAAAAGCCGGTTATCGCAGGCACTGTCCCACACTCACATGGCGTTAGCAGGGTCGAACCGCGACCAAAACGGCAAGCACCGCCGCCCATATGACCAACGCCGCGTAATTGATTGCCAGCCGCATAGGCGACGCGTTTTTTGGTTACTTTTTGTAAAGCTAAAGAGCCACGCCCGCCAAGAGCGACTAGCGACCGCATGGCGCAAAGCCAAAACCACCCACGCCCGCCAAACACCCTAAACCAACCACATGAAGGCCATTCCAAACATCCACACTCCATGAGAGCGCAACAATGAACAATTCCAGCCCAATCCCGCCAGGCGTTAGCCATCGCACCGGGTCCAGCAAGCATGGCGTGCTGCATGCCTTTGACCGCTTCGCCGGCGCCGCCACACGCCAGGCCGGATCGCCCGTCGCATTCGTGCTGGCCGTCGCCGTGATAGCCGCATGGGCCATCACCGGCCCACTGTTTGCCTATTCCGAAACCTGGCAACTGGTCATCAATACCGGCACCACCATCGTCACCTTCCTGATGGTGTTCCTGATCCAGCAGAGCCAGAACAAGGACGCGGTCGCGGTCCACCTGAAGCTCAATGAACTTCTCGCCTCGCACCGCGAAGCCAGCAATATGCTGGTGTCGATCGAGGACCTGGATGAGGAAGAACTGCGCCAGCTGGTGACCTTCTATCGCCACCTGGCCGAGCTGGCTGACAAGGAAGACGGTATCAAGTCGAGCCATTCGCTGGACGAGGCGCGCGAGAACCACGCCGCCAAGCGGCAGGCGCGCGCAGCGCGCGGGCGCCGGCTGGCCGGCAGCGATGCCGGGAGCCGCTCACCCACCGTGGCGCCCAGCTCTTAGCCCATGCGGCCCCTCCCACGCCATCGAGCGAGAGCTACCAGCAAGGAGCCGCCCGTGTCCGAACCGAGCAAGTCAACGCATCGAAAACGCGCTGCCCCGGGCAACCCGCCGGCACGCAGCCGCGCGGTGATGGTCTACGGTTGCGAGTCCCTGGGCAAGGCCGACAGCCACCTCGGCACGACCCTTGCCAATATTGCCCGCAAGGTCGCTGACATCGCGGGCTTTTCCTTTGCAGGCCCCTACTCCGCGCCGGATGCGGGGCTGCCTGCGCCATACCTGGTGCCCGCGCAGACTCTGGTAGGCCGTACGCTGGCGCAGGACCTCGGCGTGCGGGACGCGGGCGACCTGTTTGGCGGGGTGGTGCCCTACGCCTTCGTGGCCACCAAGGCGATCACGCACGGCCTGGTGGCGCCCGGCGCCGCAGCGCCGCGGGGCTGGTCCGAGGACTTTGTGCGGCGCGTAGTGGGCGCCACGCTGCCGGGCTTTACCGCCTTCACGCTCAGCGATGCGCGGATTGCGGCAATGCGCCTGCTGGCGCTGGGGCCGGTACGGCTGAAGGAACCGTGCGGCATCGGCGGGTTGGGCCAGCGCGTGGTCCACGACGAACGCTCGCTGGACGAGGCGCTCGCCGCGATGGCGCCCGATGTGGTGCAAGCCCATGGCCTGGTGGCGGAGCGCGACCTGGACGCGCCGCAGACCTACAGCGTGGGGCAGGTGGAGCTGGCGGGCCTGCGGGCCAGCTATTGCGGCACGCAAGGGCTCACTGCCAACAACCACGGGCAGAAGGTCTATGGCGGCTCCACGCTGACGATGGTGCGCGGCGGCCTCGAGGCGCTGCTGCAGCATCCGTTCGACGCCCGCACGCTGGCCGCGGTGCGGGCCGCGATGGTGTACCACGAAGCCGCGCTGGCCTGCTATGGCGATGCCGGGGGCATGGTGCTTTCTCGCTGCAACTACGACGTCGCCTTCGGCCCGCCCGCGGGCAGCGCCGGCCACGGGCAAGTGCTTGGGGGCGTGCTGGAACAGTCCTGGCGGGTGGGCGGCGCGACCGGCGCCGAGCTGGCGGCGCTGGCCGCGCTGCTCGAGGATCCGCGCCGCACCCGCGTGGTGGCTGCCACGCGCGAGGTCTATGGCAAGGGCGTGCGCGTGCCGGACGACGCCGAGATCTACTTCCAGGGAGAGGACCGGCACGCCGGTCCGTTGACCAAATACGCACGACTGGAGCCTGAATCCGATGGCAACGCATGAAGACCTAGTGCAGATACAAAGCGAAGGCGGCACCATTGCCGGCACCTTGATCAGCCCGCAGACCAGGCTGCCGGGCGTGCTGTTCGTCCATGGCTGGGGCGGCAGCCAGCAGCAGTACCTGGCCCGCGCGCGCAAGGTGGCGGGGCTGGGCTGTGTCTGCCTGACCTTCGACCTGACCGGGCACGCCGGGACCCAGGCGCAATACGAGACGGTCAGCCGCATGCGCAACCTGGCCGACGTGGTGGCCGCCTACGATGTGCTGGTGCGCCAGCCCGAAGTGGACCGCAACGCCATCGCGGTGGTGGGCAGCAGCTACGGCGGCTACCTGGCTGCGTTGCTGAGCACGCTGCGCCAGGTGCGCTGGATGGCGTTCCGCGCGCCGGCGCTGTACATGGACTCGGGCTGGGAACTGCCCAAGCGCCAGCTGCATCGCGAACAGGACCTGGTGGCCTACCGTCGCAGCGTGGTGCCGCCCGAGAGCAACCGAGCCCTGCGCGCTTGCGCGGAATTTGCCGGCGACGTGCTGGTGATTGAATCCGAGCACGACCAGGTGGTGCCGCACGCCGCGGTGATGAGCTACGTGGATGCCTGCGTGCACGCCAGCTCCATGACCTACCGCGTGATCAAGGGGGCCGACCACGGCCTGACGGAAGAGGAAAGCCAGCGCGCCTACAGCAGCCTGCTGGTCAACTGGCTGCGCGAGATGATTACCGTCGCGCGCGCCGGCCCGGTCAGCGCCGAACGCGCGGAGCCGCCCGCGCCGCAGGTGCCGGCCGACGAACCGGGCATGCCGCTCGCCGAGTCCGCCAGCGCCCCGGCAACGGCATCCGGCGCGCAATAGCGTGTCGCTGACAGCAGGCAAAGACGGCTGAACCCGCTCAGCACCCCAATGAGCCGATATAGCCCGGTAGGCCGCGCGCGCCCGCTGCGTGCGCCAGCCGGAACGCCTGCGCCAGCGCGATGGCAAAGTGAGGCGTGGTATCGAACGGGCCCGCCACGTGGCGGCGGAAGTAGTCGGCCCAGCGAAAATCCATGTAGGCGGTCTTGACCTTGCGATAGCCGCCGGCCAGCTGCACGAAGGCCTCCAGGCTGCGATACGGGTCGTCGCGCATGTCGTGGATGCCGCCGGGCAATTCCGTCAGCGGACGGCGGCGCCCGTGCTCGTCGTAAGGGTGGACCATATGCTCGGCCACCATGTGGCGCCAGAACGCCGGCACGTTCATGTCGCTCAGGTCGGCGCGCACCAGGCCCGGCACATGGGTGAGCCCGAGATCGTGCCAGGCGCGCACCCAGTGATGGTGATCGACCACGTACAGGGCCTGTTCCGGACCGATCACCAGGTGTACGCGGTGCCGGTCCAGGAACGCGGCGCGGCGTTCCGGCGGCACGCGCCGGGTGACATGGACCTTCTGCGCGACGTGGTAGCCGCCTACCGTGATTTGGGTGGGACGCAGGGCATCCAGCGGCACCATCAGCTTGCTGCCGGGGCGCAGCTTGCGAGGCTGGCGACGCATGGGCGCATCAGCTCTTGTTCAGCGTGCGCTCGGGCGAGGTCCCCGGAGCCGCCGTGCCGGCGGCATCGTCGCCGCCGACCTCTGAGCCGGCCGCCCACGCGGCGCCTGGCTGGCGCTGTACGCGCAGGCGATTGTCCACCTCGGTGACGCCGAACACAGCATCGGCAATGTCCTCGATCACGTATTTCTCGCGGCGCTCGCGCACGGTGCCGTCCAGCGTCACCACGCCGTTGGCCACTTCCACGCTGACGTCGCCGACATCGACATACGGGTTCATCGCCAGGCGTTCGCACACATCCTCGCGTACGCGCTCATCGGTGCGGCGGTAGCCCTTGGGGCCAACCGGACGGCGCCCGCGCTGGCCGCCTGGCGCTCCCGCTTGCGCTGCATAAGGCGCGTAGCGCCGGTAGCCCGGATCATCCGGGTACACACGCTGGCCGCCGCTGTACGACTGGCCACCGCTGCCGGCGTCGCCAAAGTAGCCGCCGCCATAGCTGGGCTGGCCGGCGCGCTGCGCGCGGTCGCGTTCCATGCCTTCGCGCCAGTGCATGGCGCGGCCGCCGCGTTCACCCCAGTCTTCTTCACCGTGCCAGGCACGGCCAGGCCGGCGCGGGTCGTCCGCTTCGCTGCGGCGTCCGCGCGGGCCGAAGCGGTCTTCATCGCGGTAGCCATAGCCCGATTCGCGTTCTTCGCTGCGGTAGCCGCTGTCCTGCGGGGCCGGCCGGTAGCCACCGTAGCCGCTGCTGTACGGATGGCCGGTGCCGCCTGTGTCGGCCGCGCCATAGCCCTGTTCGCCCCAACTACCGCGGCGCTGGCCGGCAGGCGTGTCCTGCTGGTACCACGGCCCGCCATGGCGCGCGGACTCGCTGTCGCGGCCCGCCGGAGCGGATTGGCTGCTGCTGTCGCCGCGCCAGTCCTCACCCCATTCCTGTCCCCAGTCCTCCGAGCCGCGGCCCTGGTCCTGGTCGCGCATCCGTTGCGCCGGGCCGCGCTCGCGGCGCTGCGTTTCGGTGCCGCTGCGGGGGCCGCTGCGGCTGCGCTCGTTACGGAAGTTGAACATGGTTGCCTCCTGGCTGTGGGGCCCGGGCGTCCTCCGCCGCACTGCCTGGTGCGGCAGGCCGGTGCGGCAACTGCCGCAGGCACGCCGGGCCGGTGACGTTCATGCCTGCAATGGCCGCAATATCCGTGCCCCGGTGCGCGGGCGAGGCCATGCTGGCTGTCGCGCATGGCGCGCTGTAAGGATTGCCGGGCGATGTAAGGTTTGCGGGCGGCGTGCCGGCCATGGCGGCGGGCCGTGGCCACGACGCGCGAACTGCGGCGCGGCGTGGGCTCGCCGCTTGCGGCATGGAACTTGCGCGGCACCTGCAAGGGCCGTAATGCGGCCACGCAGACAGGAGCCAGCCATGTCCACACCGACCAGCATCCCGCCCCAGCACCAGCCACGCCAGCCGGGCCTGGAGGCCGCCATGCGGCCGCAGCCGGACAGTGGTGCCGAGGACTATGTCGGCAGCGGCCGGCTGCGCGGGCGCGTGGCGCTGATCACCGGCGGCGACAGCGGCATCGGGCGGGCCATTGCGGTGGCCTTTGCGCGTGAAGGCGCCGATGTCGCCATCGCCTATCTCGATGAGCATGCCGATGCGCGAGAGACCGTCGAGCTGGTCGAGGCGGCAGGCCGCAAATGCCTGGCAATCGCGGGAGACCTCGCCGACCACGCGCATGCCGAGGCCGTGGCGCGGCAGGCGTTGCAGCAGTACGGCAAGCTCGACATCCTGGTCAACAATGCCGCCGAGCAACACCCCAAGGCCTCGCTGGAAGAAGTCGACCCCAGCCAGGTGGAGGCCACCTTCCGCACCAATGTGTTCGCGATGTTCCACCTGACGCGCGCGGTGCTGCCGCACCTGAAGGCGGGCGCGTCGATCCTGAACACAACCTCGGTGACCGCGTATCGCGGCAGCAAGCACCTGCTGGATTACTCCGCCACCAAGGGTGCGATCGTGTCGTTCACGCGTTCCCTGGCGCTGCAGGTGGTCGAGCGCGGCATCCGTGTCAACGGCGTCGCACCGGGCCCGATCTGGACGCCGCTGATCCCGTCGACCTTCACGGCGGAAGAAGTGGCCGAGTTTGGCAGGAAGACGCCGATGGGCCGCCCGGGACAACCATTCGAGGTGGCGGCGGGCTTTGTGTTCCTGGCCTCCGACGCGGCCAGCTACATCACCGGGCAGATCCTGCACATCAACGGCGGCGAGGTCGTCAACGGCTGAGGCGCCAGGGCAAGGCATGTAGTTCCGGGGCCGCCTTTGCAAATATTGCACGCCGGCGTGCGCGCCATGCAGGCCGTGCGCGCGGCGTGACGCACAGCGGGCGCGGGCGTGGCTCTTGCAATGTGGATGGCAGCAGTCATGACCATCGCCACTATCTCATGGGAGTCAGTCATCATGTCAGCGATCGTAGCCGGACGTTTCGATTCGATTGCCAGCGCCGAAGACGTGGCACGGACCCTGTTCTCGCGCGGCTTCTCTGTGTGGGACGTATCCATCATGTCGGTGGGGCCGGACACTGCGCCGGACCGCGTCATGCTGGCGGCGTGCGTCAACAACGGCCTCGGTTCCGTCGCCGTGGACGTGCTGCGCGAGGCCGGTGCGAGCGGACTGGAACGTGCGCAAGGCAACTGGGAATGCGGCCAGTGGACGGATTTCAATCCCGCCCGCCACGGCGAGCCCGTACATGACGGTGAGGGCGAATACTGGCCGCGCCCGCTCACACGCGAAGCGATTGCCGAAGAGAGCACCGGCAACGAAGACCCGGGCAGCGAGCTTGAGCACTTCGTTGACCAGAAGCGTGCCGAGCACGACTGAGCGCCGCGCTGCCGACAGCGCGGAACACCGCGCGCCGCGCAGCAAGGCCGTTGCCGAACTGGCTCGCCTGCGCCCGACCCAGCTGACGCTGGGCTATGCGCACGTCAGCTACAAGATGGACGTCACGCAGCGCCACGCGGACCCGGACGACCACGCGGCGCTGCGGCGCTTCATGCGCCGCCATCGCATCAAGACCGTCGCCGGGCCGGGCGGCGGCCTCTATATCATCGATCACCATCACTGGGCGCGGGCATGGCTGGATCTCGGCTACGAGCGGGCACCCGTGCGCGTGCTGCATGACTTCAGCCGCCTGAGCCCGTCTGCGTTCTGGAAACGGATGCGCCGTCTCGGCCATGTCCATCCCTATGACGAGCACGGCAGGCTGCTGGGCCCGAAGGCACTGCCGCCCACTGTGCGGGGCATGCGCGACGATCCCTATCGCAGCCTGGCGGCCTTTGCGCGCGAGGCCGGGGCCTACCGCAAGCCTGGCAGCGCGGCTGGCGACTTCTCCTGGGTCCGCTTCCTGCGCGAGCGGGTGGAAGAGGACCTGGGCAGTGTTGCGGGATTCGGGCTGGCGCTGACGGAGTCGATCCGGCTGGCGCGCAGCGCCCGCGCAAGACGGCTGCCGGGCTATTGCGGCGGGCCGGTGAGGGGGAGGGTCGGGGGAAAGAAGGGCGGTGCCGGATAATCAGCCAGTCTGGCAAACCGCTTGGGTGCTCCCTTCTCCCGCAAGCAGGAGAGAGGAGCAAACCGGCAGCATTGCTGACGCTGGTTCCAGATCAACTGTCTGACTTGTGCTTCGGCATGCCCTTGGTCTTGGTCGAAGCCATCTTGTCGAGTTCCTTCTCGCTCATCGACTTATACATTGAGCGGGAAGGTCCCTTGAGCGATCCGGCCTTCTTTTCGCCGCGCTTTGCGGAGAGCGCCGCTCCCGCGGCCTGTTGTTGCGCCTTGGATTTTGCTGGCATCTGAGTCTCCTTGCGAAAGGGGGGGAAGGAACCGGGCGATGCGGTGACACACGCCCGCGCTTCGTTATAGGGCGCCGGCGCGGCAGCGACAAGGGTCGCCCCGCGCCGGCGCCGCTGCGTGCGCGTGCCGGCGTGCATCGCCCGCAGGCTGGCCGGGAAACACTAGATCCGGCCAAGCACCACGAGCAGCACCACGATCAGGACGATCAGGCCCAGGCCGCCACTAGGCCAGTAGCCCCAGCCGGAGCTGTAGGGCCAGGCCGGCAGCGCGCCGAGCAGCAGCAGGACAAGAATGATCAGGAGGATGGTGCCGATTCCCATGGCGTGCTCCTTGTTTGTGGATCTGGCAAGCCGGGGGCTTCCGGACCGGGTGGCCTCGGAGAACCAACTGCTTACTGTTCAGCCTAGATCAGGGGGCGCCGGCATCCCCCCGGACTAGGGCTGATATCGGTGTAGGAATCGGACGACGCTGGGGCGCGGGGGGCACATGCAGGGCTGTCGTGGCGGACGCCGCGCCGCGTTCAGCACGCTGCGTTCAGCCCGTGCTCGACGGCATAGACGGCCACCTGCACGCGGCTGGCCAGGTTCAGCTTTTTGAGGATGTTCTGCACGTGGATCTTCACCGTGCTTTCCGCCACGCCCAGGTCGCGCGCGATCTCCTTGTTGCTTTCGCCGCGCGCCAGGCCCTGCACGATCTCGCGCTCGCGCGCGGTCAGCCGTGGCGCTTCGTCCTGGCGCGCCGCGGCCACCGGTGCGGGAGCGCGGAACTGGGCCACCAGCTTGGCGGTCATGCTGTCGGAGATGACCGGCTCGCCGGCCGCGGCACGGCGGATGCCGGCGATCAGCGCCTCGGTCTCGATATTCTTGATCAGGTAGCCGCGCGCACCGCCGCGCAGCGCGGTGGCCAGTTCCTCGGCTTCTTCCGACACGGTCAGCACGATCACGGCGGTCTGCGGCAGGTCCTCCACCAGCAGCTGCAGGGCCTCCAGGCCGGACAGGCCGGGCATGTTCAGGTCCAGCAGGATCACGTCGGGGCGGTGCTGCTTGGCGCGCTTGATGCCTTCCACGCCGTCGGCGGCTTCGTCGACGATCTCGAAGTCGGCCTGCCGCTGCAGCAGCGCGCGGATGCCGGAGCGGAACAAGGTGTGGTCGTCGATCAGCAGGATGCGGATGGTCATGGCTGGGTCTCGGTGGTCGTGGGGGCGGGGCGGGTGTCGGCGAGCTTGCGGGCGCCGGAAGCGCGGCCGGCGGGCAGCACCAGTTCGATGCGAACGCCGTGGCCGGGGCGGGCCTGCACGTGCAGCTGCGCCCCCAGCCGCGCCGCGCGCTCGCGCATGATGTTCAGGCCGATATGCGCTTCGGCGCGCGTGGCAAGTTCCTCCGGATCGAAGCCCTCGCCGTCGTCCTGCACCACCAGGCGGAAATCGCGGCCGTGGCTGAGCGCCACCGCCACGTGTGCCGCCATGGCGTGCTTGCGCACATTGGAGAGCGCCTCCTGCAGGATGAACAGCACCTGCAGCTGCTGCTCCGGCGCCAACGGCCAGGCGCCGCCGCTCTCGTCAATGGAGAGCGTGGCCTCGGTGCGGCATTGGCGGCGAAAGCGGCCTACGGTCTCTTCCACCGCCGGGCGCAGCTCGCCGGTGCCGAGCCGCGAGCGGAAGTTGTTCAGCAGTTCGCGCACGTCCTGGTAGCTCTCTTCCACGCCGTGGCGCAGCATCGGCACGATCTCGCGGGTCTCGGCCAGGTCGTCGCGCTCGACCGCGGCGTCCAGCAGTTGCACCTGCAGGTTCAGGTAGTTCAGGCCCTGGGCAATGCTGTCGTGCAGGCCCTGCGCTACCAGGTTGCGCTCTTCCACCACCGCCAGCTGGCGCGCGGTCGCGGACAGGCGCAGGTGTTCCAGCGCGGTGCCAAGGTGCTGGCCCAGTGTTTCCAGCATCTGGCGGTCTGACGGGGGCAGCGCGCGCGGCGTGCGGAAGTGCAGCGCGAACACGCCGGTGGCGCCGCGCTGGCTTTCGATGCGGAAGGCCGCCAGCGACTGGAAGCCGTTGCGGCTGCAGGGCGTGGCATCCGCGGCGGCGCCCTGGCGCTGCGCCGCGCGCAGGTCGACGATGGCGACCACGGCCTCGCGCGTGGCGTCGCCACAATGGCAGGCGTTGGCCGCCGCGCAGGATTCGGATTCGGCCAGCGCGGCCGGCAGGCCTGCGGCTGCCAGCAGGTGCATCCTGCCGTGGCGGCTGTCCAGCACGCGCACGCTGCCGCCATCGGCATCGAACTGGCGCATCACGCGCTCCAGGAAGCCGCGCGCCATGGCCTCGGCATCGGCGGCCTGGTTCAGGAAGGCGGCCATGTCGTAGAGCGTCTCGAGGTCGCGGTTCTGGCGTTCCAGCTCGGCGGTCTTCTGCGCCACGCGCGTCTCCAGGTCGTGGTACAGCCCCTGCAGTTCGCCGGCCATGCGGTTGAAGCCTTCGCTGAGGGTGCCGAACTCGTCGCGGCTTTCCACCGGCAGGCGCAGCGAGAACTCGCGCGCCGCCATGCGCCGCAGGCCGTCCTGCAGCCGCAGCACCGGCAGGATGATCCACAGGTAGAGCAGGTAGATCACGGCCACGGTGCCCACGCACGCCATTGCCGCCAGCGCGATCTGCGACACGCGCAGCCAGTCGGTCTTGCGCGCGCTGTCATGCTCGATCATGCCGACCAGGCGATCGGCCTGCGCGACGAAGCCGGGCAGTGCGGCGATATAGCGTGCCGGCGCAGCGTCGTTGCCCGCTCCGGCCACTGCCAGCGGGCGCAGCCGTTGTTGCCAGTCCTGCGTGACGCGGGCCATCTGCGCATGAATGGCGGGTTCGTCCGGCAGGAACAGCGGGCGCGCTGCGTCGCCTTTCCTGAGCAGGGCCAGCGTGGCGTCCAGCGCCTGCACCTGTTCGGCCAGTGCATTGTCCTGGCGCGCCTGTGCCAGCGTCAGTTCGATCGCCACGCGGTTGGCGCGCATGCGCAGGCTGCCGGCGTCATTGATGGCGGCACCCGCGCCTTCCAGCTTCCATGACAGCCACAGCGTGCCGGCAATCATGCCCAGCACCACCAGCAGCACGGCCAGCGAGAGCGAGATGATGCGGGTGGAGAGGCGGTCGCGCAGCGCCGGCAGGCCGGCAGCGCCGGAGGCCGCCGTGGCGCTGGCGGCTGGAGGATCGGTTCGGAACATGGCGGTATCGGGGGCTACCAGTCGGGGAAGCCGGGTGTTGGCCCGGCGGCCGGCGCGTGCATGACTGTGCGCTGGCAGTGGAAGCCATTTTCCCTGCGTAGCAGACGGGGCTTCCTGCGCCAGATCAAGAAAGTCCGGCTTTGGTGCAGTGTATGTGCGGTCGGCGGCGCATCGGCGGATCCCACCAGACCTGTCACGTCGTGATATATCGATCCGCCGCATGGGGCGGGGATATGCCGTCAAACTTGGCTGCGGTCAAATCCCCACGACCTGCCCTGGCCTAGCATCCGGTCAACATTGATGGGAGAAGCTCTTGAAGGCAGCCAGTTTCGACTACGAACGCGCCCCGCGCCTGGCCGTGGTGTTCGGCTGCCTGATGCCGGCGCCGTGGCTTGGCGCCGCGGCGGGCGTCTTGCTTGCCGCCGGTCCGCCCGACGGCTTGCCGGACCGCTTTGCGCCACTGGCGCTGGTGGCGGTGCATGTGCTGGCGCTGGGCATGCTGCTGCCGGTCATGGTGGGCGCGCTGTTCCAGATGATGCCGGTGGTGGCCGGCGTGGCCGTGCCGGGTGCGGGGCTGCTTGCGCCGTGCATGGCCGCGGCAGGCGCGGGCGTGGCCACCGCCCTGGGCATTGGGCTGCTCGGCGGCGAACCTGTGGCGATGCAGGCGGCGGTGGCCGTGGCCGTGATCCTGTTGCTGGCCGGGGCCATTCTGCTGGCTGCTGGCCGGCGCGTGGCCGCAGTGGATGCCACCACGCGCACCCTTGCCGGCATCGGCGCGCCGCTGATGGTCGCGGTGCTATGCGGCATGGTGCTGGCCGGCGCCTTCGGCGGCTGGTGGCACGTGCCGGTGGCGCGCTGGCTTGGCCTGCATATGGCGTGGGCGCTGGGCGGCTGGCTGGCCGCGCTTGTGACCGGCGTGGCCACCACCGTGCTGCCGATGTTCTGGCAGGCGCCGCGCCTGCCGGCGGCGATCGGGCGCTGGCTGCCCATGGCGCACTGGTTGCCGCTGGCGCTGTTCAGCGCCGCGGCAATGCTGTGGCCGGATCACCGGGCACTGGCGCATGGCGTGCTGCTCGCGTGGCTGGCGTTCTTGGCGGTGGTGGGAGCATGCGGGCTGGCCGGCACCCTGTGCGCGCGGCGGCGCCATGATCCACTGTGGCTGCTCTGGCCGGTAGCATGCGCCAGCATGATGGGTGCGGCGCTGCTGGGGGCGGCGGCAGTCGTGCTGCCCGCCGCCGGGCTGCCGCTGGCATGGTGGGCCGGGACCATGGCGCTGGTCGGCGTGGGCGTGCTGCCGGTCACGGCCATGCTCGGCAAGATCGTGCCGTTCCTGGCCTGGCTGCACCTGCGCCGGCTGCTGCCGCCGCGCGCGCGGGTGCCGGCCATGCAGGCCATCATCGTGCCGGGCCGGCAACGGCGGCAGGCATGGCTGCTGCTGGCGGCCTACGTGCTGCTGCTGGCGGTACCGCTGGCGCCGGCGCCGCTGGCCCGCGCTGGCGGCCTGCTGCTGGCGGGCGCCAATGCGTGGCTGGGGTGGCAGCTGCTGGGAGCGTTGCGGTGCATGCGGGAGATGAAGAAGCGCGGCGGATTACCGCCGCGCATTGCAGACAAGGTTCCCATGCTGCCGGTTTGCTCCCCTCTCCCGCCTGCTGGAGAGGGGCCGGGGGAGAGGGCAGGCGCTGGCACACCGACGCGCCTCACTTCGTAGACACTCCGGCCCTCTCCCCCACCCCTCTCCCGCAAGCGGGCGAGGGGAGCCTTGTTCGCGCGGCGTTGGGCACGGCACGCACAACAGGCATGCGTCAGGCTGGTGTCGGGGTTTGAGTCAGCCCCGCAGGCTTTTCCCCGGTCAACAGGTAGTGCATCAGCTCCGCCACCGGCCGGATCGCCTCGCCGAAGGGCAGCGCACCCCGGCCGCGGAAGAACAGGCCGCGCTCCACGTCGCCGCGCACGGCCTGCGCCAGCTTCAGGTCGATGCAGAACTGGCCGATGCGGGCAATGCCGTCGCGCAGCCCGCACGCCTGCAGGCAGTCGAAGCCCTCCAGGCATTCACGCGGCTTGGCGCGGCGCTGCAGCCGCGACTCGCTCGACAGGTAGCGCGACAGCCACGGCGTCAGCACCGCGCGCGCGGGCAGCCCGGCTACGCTGGTGAACTCGCGCAGGGTCTCGGGCCGCGCCGTTGCCAGCACCTGTTTGAAGGCCGGGTGGGCATCGCATTCCTCGGTCACGGCGAAGGCCGTGCCCAGCTGCACCGCGGCGGCGCCCTCGCCCAGCCAGTGGCGCACCTTGGCATGGCTGTCGATGCCGCCGGCCAGGATCAGCGGAATGCTGTCCCAGGCCAGTCCCAGCTGCGCAAACAGCTCGCGGCATTCGGCCAGCACGCGCGAAAACGAGAAACGCGGCTCCGACAAGTCCTGGATGGTGGCCGCGCCCAGGTGGCCGCCCGCATGCGCCGGGTGTTCGACCACGATGGCATCGGGCAGCCGGCCCTTCTTCATCCAGCGGCGCAGCACCAGGCCGATGCCGCGTGCCTCGGACAGGATCGGGATCAGCGCCACCCTGGGGTGGCTGGCGGTCAGCTCGGGCAGGTCCAGCGGCAGGCCGGCGCCCATGACGATGGCATCGGCGCCGCTTTCGCAGGATTGCCGCACCAGCGCGGCGTGCGAGCCCACCGCCTTCATCACGTTGACGGCGATCAGCCCGCGGCCTTCGGACGCCGTGCGCGCGGCACGGATCTCGCGATCCAGCGCCTCGAGGTTGGCGGCTTCGATGGCGGGCTTGTCACGGCTGCCGCGGGTGCGTTCCATCAGGTCGGGGTGGTGGTGGCGCAGGTCGATGCTGGCGATGGTGCCGACGCCGTTCTCGCGCGCGACGGCGCCGGCCAGCCGGTGGGCCGAAATGCCGATGCCCATGCCGCCCTGCACGATGGGCAGCAGGCGGCGGCCGGCCAGCTTGAGCCAGGGTTGATTCATAAATACGTCTCCGGGAGAGGATGGGCGCGGGGCCGGCGTGCGGCCAGCCGCGGGGATGACCGGGCAAGCGTGGCACAGCGGCACGGGCCGGCGTTTGCCGCAGGTCAAGCGCGCGGTGGTGGCCTGCCATCGGCCTACGCCAACCGGCATAGGCCAACGCGGGCGGTGTGCCGTTGGCGTGGGTTTGCGCGCGGTCAAGCCCCTGCTGCAAGCGCTTGGCTAGCATCGGCCGCTGTCTTCATCTTCGCGCCGCCGCCGGCGCCATCACCGATGACCCCTGCCTCCCCAGCCCCATCCGCCGCGGCAAGCCTGCCGCGCCGGCCCCAGCTTGTTGCGCCCGCCGGTTCGCTGGCGGCCCTGCGCATGGCGCTGCAGCACGGCGCCGACGCGGTCTACCTGGGCCTGCGCGATGCCACCAACGCGCGCAACTTCGGCGGCCTGAACTTTACCGAGGCCGACATCCGCACCGGCGTGGCCGAAGCCCACGCGTGCGGCGCCGAGGTGCTGTTCGCCATCAACACCTTCGCCCAGATGGGCGCGGTGGCGCAATGGCAGCGCGCGGTCGATGCGGCGGCGGACCTTGGCGCCGACGCGGTCATCATGGCTGATGCCGGCCTGATGGGCTATGCGTGCGAGCGCCATCCTGAGTTGCGGCTGCACCTGTCGGTGCAGGGCTCGGCCACGCATGCCGACGCCATCGAGCTGATGCGCGAGCGCTTCCATATCCGCCGCGTGGTGCTGCCGCGCGTGCTGTCGCTGGCGCAGATCGGCAAGCTGGCGCGCCAGACCAGCGTGGAGCTGGAGGTGTTCGGCTTCGGCAGCCTGTGCGTGATGGCCGAGGGGCGCTGCCTGCTGTCGTCCTACGCCACCGGCGACTCGCCCAACAACAAGGGCGTCTGCTCGCCCGCGCACGCGGTGCGCTGGACCGAGCAGGACGGCACCATGCAGGCTCGCCTGTCGGGCATCCTGATCGACAGCTATGCGCCGGGCGAGCCGGCCGGCTATCCCACGCTGTGCAAGGGCCGCTTCGAGGTGGAGGGCGAGCGCGGCTACGTGCTGGAAGAGCCGACCAGCCTCAATGCGCTGTCGCTGCTGCCGGCGCTGATCGACATGGGCATCGCCGCCATCAAGATCGAAGGCCGGCAGCGCAGCCCGCGCTATGTGGGCGATGTGGTCGGCGTGCTGCGCGCGGCCATCGACGCCGCCTGCGCCGATCCGGCGCGCTTCGTGCCGCGGCAAGAGTGGCAGAGCACGCTGGGGCGCCATGCCGAAGGCGACCAGGTCACGCAAGGCGCCTACGACCGGCCATGGCGGTGACACCCATGACATCGATCTGCGTTGAACCGGCCATGACGGAGCTTCCCATGCCAGAGATTGCCGCGGCCGCGATGCCGCAAGCCGTAGCGATGCCAGACTTCGGCATCGCCCTGGGCCCGCTGCTGTACTACTGGCCGCGCGAGGCCGTGATGCAGTTCTATGCGTCGGTCGCCGATGCGCCGGTCGACCGCGTCTACCTCGGCGAGACCGTCTGCACGCGCCGCCATGAAGTCCGCCATGCGCAATGGCTGGAGATTGCGCAGATGCTGCGCGATGCCGGCAAGGAGGCGGTGCTGTCGACGCCGGTGCTGGTGGAGTCCGACACCGATATCGCCTGGATGCGCCGCGCCTGCGCGCAGGACGACTACCTGGTCGAGGCCAACGACCTTGGCGCGGTGCGCTGCATGGCAGGGCGGCCCTTTGTCGGCGGCCCCCACCTCAATGTCTACCACGCCGATACGCTGGCGTGGCTGGCCGGGCTGGGCGCGGCCGGCTGCGTCGCGCCGGTGGAGATGGACGGCGGCACGCTGGCCGCGCTGGCAGCCGCGCGCCCCACTGGCATGCGTTTGGAAGCCTTTGTCTGGGGCCGCCTGCCGCTGGCATTCTCGGCGCGCTGCTTTACCGCGCGCCACCATCGGCTGCGCAAGGACAGTTGCGAGTTCCGCTGCATGGACTATCCCGACGGCCTGGTGGCCGCCACCGGCGAAGGGCAGGCGTTCTTCACGCTCAACGGCGTGCAGACGCAGAGCGCCACCTGCCTGGACCTGTGCGCGGAGGCGCTGGCGATGGCGCGGATGGGGGTGGGGATGCTGCGCGTGAGCCCGCATTCATCCGGCACGCTGCAGGTGGTGCAACAGCTCGCGGCGATTCGTGCAGGTGAACAGGCACCCGCTGCCAGCGGCATCACGCCGGCCGGCGCCCAGCCGTGCAACGGCTACTGGCACGGCAGCGCGGGCATCGCCTGGGAGGCCCGGGCATGAGCGCGCTGCACAAGCTGATCGCGGGCGTGCACCGGCGCATGCCCGCCCGTGCGCGGGCGTTGCCGCTGGTGGCGGCGCTGGAGCTGGCGCGCCGCGCGGGATGGCTGGAGCCGCCGGCCGCACTGGACGGGCACGCCTTCCTGCTGACGGTGCAGGACCTTGGGCTGGCCGTGCCGTTCCGCTGCGAAGGCGGGTGCTTTCGCGCCGCTGCAGCGGACGCCGAGCCTGAACTGACGCTGCGCGCCTGCGCGGTCGACTACCTGCGCCTGCTGGGCGGCGAGGCCGATACCGACACGCTGTTCTTCCAGCGCCGGCTGGTGATCAGCGGCGATACCGCGCTGGGCCTGGAGGTCAAATACTGGCTCGATGCCGCGCCGCGGCCCGCATGGGTCAGCCAGGCCGCGGCGCGGCTGGTGGCCCTGCACGGGGCCACCGTGGGGCGGGCCGGTGCGGCGTCGTAGCCGTGGCGCTCAGGCGTCGCCGTCCAGCATGAAGCGGTTGCGTCCCGCGCGCTTGGCCCGGTACATCGCGCTGTCGGCGCGGTGCAGCAGCGGCTCCAGCCGCGGCGCTTCCGGCACGGTGCAGACCGCGCCCACGCTGATGGTGACCACCGGCTGCACCGGCGTGCCGTTGTGCGCGATGCGGAGATCGCGCACAACCGCCACCATGCGGCGCGCCACGTCACGGGTCTCGTCGCGCGTGGCGCCGGGCAGCACCGCCGCGAATTCCTCGCCGCCCAGCCGGGCGCAGAACTGCTCGCCGGACAGCGTGCGGGTCAGCGCGCCGGCAATCTGCCGCAGGCAGTCGTCGCCGGCCACGTGGCCATGCAGGTCGTTGTATTGCTTGAACTGGTCCACATCCAGGATCAGCAGGCCCAGCGCCTGGTTGCGCTCGCACGCCCGGGTCACGGCCGCGATCGACTCGCGCTGGAAGTAGCGCCGGTTGCGGATGCCGGTCAGGGCGTCGATGTCCAGGTCGGCCTGCACCTGCCACAACTGCTCTTCGGTCTGGCCGAGCCGCGCGGTCAGGGCCAGCTCACGCGACTGGAAGCGGCTGATGTCGCGCAGGAACAGCAGGCTGCCGATCTGCCTGCCGTCCAGTCGGGCAACCCCTTCCACGGTAAGCTCGAAGGGCGCGCCCGGCGGCACGAAAGGCGTGGCCGCGTGGCTGGCAGTGTCGGCAGGCGAGTGCTGCAGCGCGGCTTCCCAGCCGGAGGGCAGGAGGTCGCCGCGGCGCAGGGCCGGCCAGAGCTGCGCCGCGGCCGGATTGAATTCGACGATGACACCATGGCTGTCGACGATCACGCAGCCTTCGCTGAGGGCATCGAACACCCGCAGGCGGGCGTAGTGGCCGATATCGTCAAGGTGCGTGCGCAGCGCGCAGAACCAGACCAGCGCCGCCATCAGCGAGAACGTCGCCGGCGTCAGGTCCCCGCCCAGCGGCCCGGTCCAGCGGTTGAGGTAGGCGACATTGGCAACCAGGGGCAGGGCCAGGCCCGACGCCAGGATGGCGCGGCCCCGGCGCGACAAGGCCCCGTTGGGCACTTCGGCCGTGACCAGGAAATACAGGCTCACCCCCAGCAGCAGGTATGACCAGACGGCCACTGCGGCATAGCCGATGCCATGGTCGAACACCGCGCCGGGCAATACGCCGGGAGGCATCAGCGTGATGCGCGGCCAGATCAGCCGGTGGCGCTCGTTGGTGAAGACCATCACCACGGTGACGACGGCCACCAGCACGGGCAGCCACAGCCTGGACCAGGGCACCACATAGCGCGGGCGGCTCAGGTGCACCATCGCCACCAGCCAGCCGATCGGCACGGCGACGATCCCGAGGTACTGGATCTTGGCCCACAGGATGCGCCCCTCCAGGTCGGTGGCGCTGATCTCGAGCAGGCGGCCGCCGCTCCAGGTCGCCGCGCCGAATGCCAGCACCAGGAACGCCTGGACGGTCGGATCGTCGCGCCGCGGCCAGGTGGCGATGGCCATGCCGATGCAGGCAACCACGGCGACGGTAAGCAGGAGAACCAGGGAATATGAGGGCATTGAGGGCGGAGCGCGTCCCGAGACCCGGGCGTTGGTTCCGGCGATCCGCGATCTCGTCAGCCAGCATGATACCGGGCTGCGCGGCTGGCTTGGCTGTGGGTGCGCCGATGCAACAGCTGGCAGGCAAGGGACGCGGGGCGCCCCGCTACCTGGCGTCGAGCGAATCGATCGCGATGATCGCCGCGACGGGGCAAGGCGGGGGTGGCCGGGTCATGCCGGCCGCGGGGTTTCGCGGACCAGCCAGAACGGGATATCGGTGACGTCCCTTTGCATGCCTTGCCAGTCAGGCATCAGGCCCTGAGTCAACAGGTGGCCCCAGCCATCGATCCACTTCTGCTGGGCCCGAGCGCACAGCTCCAGCATGGCCGACGCATAGTGCAGCGGGCCGCCGATCAGCGGCAGCTCGCAGGCAATCTCGCGCGCGTAGAAGGCCTCTGGCTCCGGCGCGAGGATCGGGCCCATGGCATCGAACTGGAGTTCTTCATACATGGTGCGGGCGAAGTCCAGGTTGAGCTCGGCCATGCGGCGCCAGTTGTCCGACAGGTCGGCTTGCATGGCCTCAAACTGGTGCGCGCCGGAGTAGAAGGTGGGAAACGGCCAGAAGCCGAGCGGCCAGAAGACTTGCGTTGCGGTCATCATCACGGGAACCTCCGGTGGTGGGCGTGCGCGCAGCGGGGCGGCAGTTGCTGCACACGGCGATGCCGCGATGCGGGCTGCACCCGGACTAGCTTATGCGGTAACGGCGCGCATCGCCATGCCGGCATCCTGGCACCCGAGTGTGTTAATCACTTGCACCCCAGCCGCTTGGCCAGCTTGTGCAGGTTGCTGGCATCGATACCCAGCTGGCGCGCTGCCTGCGCCCAATTGCCTCCCTGGTCCGTCAGTGCCTGTTCGATGCAGGCGCGCTGGGTTTGTTCCACCGCGTCGCGCAGGGTGATGCCTGCGGCAAGTGCCGGGGCGGCGAACGCGCTGGCCATGCCGGCGCCGGCATGGTGTGCCGCGGGCACATCCAGTCCGTAGAGATCGAGCAGTTCAGGCTCCAGCGTCACGATGTCGTTGCGGCCCGCGCCGCGGCTGACGGCACGCAGCGCCGCGCGGCTGATCACGTGTTCCAGCTCGCGCACGTTGCCGGGCCAGCGGTAGCTGCGCAGCGCATCCTGCGCACCACCTGACAGCCGCAGGCTGCGCAGCCCCAGGCGCGCGCGGTTCAGCTCCAGGAAGCGCCCGGCCAGCAGCAGCACGTCGTTGCCGCGCTCGCGCAGCGGCGGGATCGGGATCGGGTAGACCGACAGGCGGTGGTACAGGTCGGCGCGGAACGAGCCGTCGCGCACATGCTCGCGCAGGTTGCGGTTGGTGGCGGCGATCACGCGCACGTTGACGCGGCGCGGGCGGTCCGAGCCCAGCCGCTGGATCTCGCCGTTCTGCAGCGTGCGCAGCAGCTTGGCCTGGATCGCCAGCGGCAGTTCGCCGACTTCATCGAGGAAGAGGGTGCCGCCGTCGGCGGCCTCGAAGCGCCCCGGGCGCTCGCCGGTCGCGCCGGAGAAGGCGCCGCGCGCGTGGCCGAACAGCTCGCTTTCAGCCAGCGACTCCGGCAGCGCCGCGCAGTTGACATGCACCAGCGGCTGCGCGCGCCGGCGCGACTGGCGGTGCAGGCGGTGCGCGAACAGCTCCTTGCCCACGCCGGTCTCGCCCAGCAGCAGCACCGGCAGGTCGGTATCGGCCACCACTTCCAGCTCATGCAGCAGGTTGGCGATGGCCTCGCTCTGACCGATGATCTCGCCGCCGATGTCGCCATGCTGGGCCGTGCCTTCGTCGGCATCGGGCGTGCCGCGCGCCAGCTGCAGCGCGCGGATCTCGCCTTCCAGCCGGGTGGTGCGGATGGCCGCTTCGACGATCACCGTCAGCCGCTGCAGCTCGGCCTGGGCCGCCGCATCGAAGGTGCCGATCGCCAGCGCGTCCAGCGTGAGCGCGCCCCAGGGTTGGCCGTCCACGGCCAGGCTGGTGCCCATGCAGTCATGCACCGGCAGCGGCTCGCCGACGTGCTCGTCGATCAGGCCGTCGTACGGATCGGGCAGCACGCTGTCGTGATGAAAGCAGGTCACGCCGCGCCGCGCCAGGATGGCGGCCAGGCGCGGGTGCAGGCCGACTGCAAAGCGCCGGCCCAGCGCATCGCGCACCAGGCCATCGACCGCGACGGGGCGCAGGTGGTCTTCCTCCAGCCGCAGCAGCGCCACCGCGCCACAGCGGAAATGCGTGCGCAGCATGCTGACCAGCCGCTGCAGGCGCACCGCATGCGGCAGGTCGGTGACAAGGTCGGCCAGCAACTCGGGATACATCGCGCTCGGTAGCATGGTGAAAAACACCGTCAGGGTAATTAGTACCACGAGAAGTATAAGGTATTAATCACCATCACTGTTTCAAGTCATTGATCCGGATAGGTTTTTTTCAGGCACGCTCCTCGCTAAGTCATGCAGGCATAACTTCGACACGGAGCAACCATCATGACTTTGCAGGACCACTCGCTTGGCCAACTGGCCCGTCTGATCCCCGGTGCCACCCGGATCTTCCACGACTACGGGCTGGACTTCTGCTGCGGGGGCAAGCAGACCCTGCGCGACGCCGCGCAGCAAAAGGGTCTCGATGCGGCTGCCGTCGGCACCATCGACGCCCGGCTGCGTGCGCTGCAGGACGAAACCGGGCCGTCGGCGCAGGACTGGAACACGGCGGCGCCGGCCGAGCTGATCGACCATATCCTCACGCGCTTCCATGCGCGCCATCGCGAGCAGTTGCCCGAGCTGATCCGCCTGGCGCGGCGCGTAGAGCAGGTGCACGGTGACCGGCCCGATTGCCCGCTTGGCCTGGCCGACCACCTGAGCGAGATGCTGGGCGAGCTGGAAATGCATATGCAGAAGGAAGAGCAGGTGCTGTTCCCGATGTTGTCGCGCGGCCTGCATGCCGCCGCGGGCCGGCCGATCATGGTGATGCGCGCCGAGCATGACGACCACGGCGTGGCCTTGCAGCGGCTGGCGGCGCTGACCAACGACATCACGCTGCCGCGCGCGGCCTGCAATACCTGGCGCGCGCTCTACCTGGGCCTGCGCACGCTGCGCGAAGACCTGATGGAACACATCCACCTGGAAAACAACGTGCTGTTCGAGATCACCACGGCACCCGCCGCCGCGCAAGCCACCGGATGCGGTTGCTCGACGCACGCCTGAGCCCTCCCGCCACCATAACCAACGACTTCGCATCATGGGTTCCTACCGCAGACTCTGGTTCCTGCTGATCGCCGTGCTGGCGGTCACGTTCTCCCTGCTCGGCTACTACGGCGTCGAGGTGTACCGGCAGGCCCCGCCAATGCCGGCCAAGGTCGTCACGACCGAGGGCCGCACGCTCTTCACCGGTGAAGAGATCCTCGACGGCCAGACCGCCTGGCAGTCCGTGGGCGGCATGCAGCTTGGCTCCATCTGGGGCCACGGCGCCTACCAGGCGCCGGACTGGACCGCCGACTGGCTGCACCGCGAACTGACCGCGTGGCTGGAGCTGGCCGCGCAGGACGCCTACGGCCGGCCCTATGCGCAACTTGACGCGCCGGCGCAGGCCGCGCTGCGCGAGCAGCTGCGCACCGAGTACCGCGGCAATGCCGCCGATCCGGCCACCAAGGTACTGACTGTGTCGAAGCGCCGCGCGCAGGCCATTGCCAATACAGCCGCCTACTACGACAAGCTCTTCTCCGATGCGCCCGCGCTGCACACCACGCGCGAGCACTACGCGATGAAGGAGAACACGCTGCCCAGCGCCGAGCGTCGCGAACAACTCACGCACTTCTTCTTCTGGACCGCGTGGGCCGCATCGACCGCGCGCCCGGGGCACGAAGCCACCTACACCAACAACTGGCCGCATGAACCGCTGATCGGCAACCAGCCCACCAGCGAGAACGTGGTGTGGTCGGTGATCAGCGTGGTGGTGCTGCTGGCCGGGGTCGGCTTCCTGGTATGGGCGTGGGCCTTCCTGCGCGGCAAGGAAGATGCGCCGCCGCAGGCGCCGGCGCGCGATCCGCTGCTGTCCGTGGCGCTGACGCCGTCGCAGCGCGCGCTCGGCAAGTACCTGTTCCTGGTGGTGGCGCTGTTCGTGTTCCAGGTGTTGCTGGGCGGCTTTACCGCGCACTACACCGTCGAGGGCCAGAAGTTCTACGGCATCGACGTCTCGCAGTGGTTCCCGTACGCACTGGTGCGAACCTGGCATATCCAGAGCGCGCTGTTCTGGATCGCCACCGGCTTCCTGGCCGCGGGCCTGTTCCTCGCGCCGCTGATCAACGGCGGTAAGGACCCGAAGTACCAGCGCCTGGGCGTGGACATCCTGTTCTGGGCACTGGTGGTCGTGGTGGTGGGATCGTTCACCGGCAACTACCTGGCGATCGCGCAGAAGCTGCCGGCCCACCTGAACTTCTGGCTGGGCCACCAGGGCTATGAGTATGTCGACCTGGGCCGGCTGTGGCAGATCGGCAAGTTCGCCGGCATCCTGATCTGGCTGGTGTTGATGATGCGCGGCATCCTGCCGGCGCTGCGCGCGCGCGGCACCGACCGCAACCTGCTGGCGCTGCTGACCTCGTCGGTGGTGGCGATCGGCCTGTTCTACGGCGCGGGCCTGGCCTACGGCGAACGTACCAGCCTGACGGTGATGGAGTACTGGCGCTGGTGGGTGGTGCACCTGTGGGTGGAAGGCTTCTTCGAAGTCTTTGCCACCACCGCGCTGGCCTTCATCTTCTCCACGCTGGGCCTGGTGTCGCGCCCGATGGCAACGGCCGCCAGCCTGGCCTCGGCCTCGCTGTTCATGCTCGGAGGCATTCCCGGCACCTTCCATCACCTGTACTTTGCCGGCACCACGACGCCAGTGATGGCGGTGGGCGCCGCATTCAGCGCGCTGGAAGTGGTGCCGCTGATCGTGCTGGGCCATGAAGCCTGGGAGAACTGGAGCCTGAAGCAGCGCGCGCCGTGGATGGCAGACCTGAAGTGGCCGCTGATGTGCTTTGTCGCGGTGGCGTTCTGGAACATGCTGGGCGCCGGGGTGTTCGGCTTCATGATCAACCCGCCGATCGCGCTGTACTACATCCAGGGGCAGAACACCACGCCAGTGCACGCCCATGCCGCGCTGTTCGGGGTGTACGGGTTCCTGGCGCTGGGCTTCACGCTGCTGGTGCTGCGCTACGTGCGTCCGGCCTACCGGCTCAGCCCAACACTGATGAAGACCGCCTTCTGGGGGCTGAACATCGGCCTGGTGCTGATGATCGGCACCAGCCTGCTGCCGATCGGCATCATCCAGTTCCTGGCCAGCGTGGAGCATGGCACCTGGTATGCGCGCAGTGAGGAATTCATGCAGCAGCCCATCCTGCAGACCCTGCGCTGGGTGCGCACCTTCGGCGACGTGGTGTTTATCGTCGGCGCGGTGTCGTTTGCCTGGCAGGTGGTGCTGGGGCTGGCGAATCGGACGCCGCTGGCGGCGGACGCGGTGCCGGCGCGGATGAAGACGGCGGTGCGCTGACGGCCGGTTTAACGAGAAGCAATGCTTGGCCCGCCGGGGGTACGCGGCGGGCTGCTTTTTTTGCCAACACGTCTAACGCATGGTCTCCAGCAGCGCGATCCTCAGGAACTCCCGCAGCGCATGCGTGTGCTCGTCAGGTCCTGGATCGAGTCTCCAGATCAGGCCGACGTCCATGGATGGGACCCGGTCGGAAAGGCTGCGGCGCAGGATGCGCTGGCCCTCCAGTGACCACAGCCGGTAGACCAGATCGGACAGGATGGAGACGCCGCGTCCCGCCGCTACCAGGCTGCGGACGGCTTCGATCGAGCAGCTTTGCAGGCGGACGCTCGGCGTGAGCCCGTACTGCCTCCAGTACTTGATCACGGTGGCAATATGCTCGTCCATGTCGAGCAGTATGTAGTCGTGCCGCGCCACGTCCGTCAGGCTAATCTGCTCGAGCTGCATCAGAGGATGGTCAGGATGGCCCCAGAGTTGCCGCGGCGATCGAAGCAGGGTTTCGCAGCCGATGTGATGCATCTCCGGCAGGTTGGAAACCAGCAGCAATGCCAGGTCGAGCTTGCCGGCCTGGATATCGGCCTCGATATCGCCGCGAGGCCTTTCCAGGATTTCGAGTTCGAGTAGCGGAAACTTTTGTTCAAGCGCCGGCAGCAGCTTGGGCAGCACGTACGCCGTGATGGTTTCGGTGACACCGAGGCGGATGGCGCCTGTCACCGTGCTGGGGGTCACCGCCGCAGCGCTGACGGCATCCCGTACCGCAGCCTCGATCTGCTGGGCATGCCGCAGGAAGCGGATGCCGGCCGCAGTCAGCTTTACGCCGGCTGCGTGCCGGGAGAACAGCGGGGCGCCTACGACGTCTTCCAATCCCTTGAGTGAGGCGGTCATGGACGATTGCGAAACATTGCAGCGTTGCGCCGCTCTCGATACCTGGCCCGTCTCAGCAATCGCCACAAAGTGCTGTATCTGTTTCAAGGTTGGGAGCATCGATTTTTCCGATATTGCAATGTCAGAACTATGAATTAGCTATATCGCCCCATGCTAGCTAGCATCCAGCACAAATACAAGTTGCTGGAAGTGGCGATGAGCGAAGTCGAAAAGAAGGGGTTTTGCACGCTGTGTCGTTCCCGCTGCGGAACGATCAATGTCGTGAACGGAGACACCCTCGTTGCGGTCCGCCCGGATGGCGAACACCCCACGGGCAAGGCGATGTGCCTCAAGGGAAAGGCAGCGCCCGAACTCGTGCACAGCGCCGAGCGGCTGTTGCATCCGATGCGCAGGACGAACCCAAAAGACGCAGCGGATCCAGGGTGGGTGCGCATTTCATGGGAGGAGGCGCTCGATCAGATCGCGGCGCGCCTGATCGAGGCGCGCACCACGCTGGGTGCGGAGTCGGTTGCCTTCGCCGTGACCACACCCAGTGGCACGGCGCTGTCGGACAGCATCGACTGGATCGAGCGTTTCGTCCGCCTCTACGGCAGCCCCAACATCTGCTACGCCACCGAGATCTGCAACTGGCACAAGGACTTCGCGCATGCCTTTACCTTTGGCTGCGGGATGCCGACGGCGGATTACCGCAATGCCGAACTGATTCTTCTGTGGGGACACAATCCCGCCAACACGTGGCTGTCGCAGGCAGAGGCAATCGGCGCCGGACGGGCCGCCGGCGCCAGGCTGATCGTGGTCGACCCGCGGCAGACCGGACTGGCGGAAGAAGCCGATCAATGGCTGCGTGTGAAACCTGGCAGCGATGCCGCGCTGGCCATGGCATTGGCCAACCTGCTGATCGAGGCCAATGCCTTCGATATCGATTTCGTGCGGCAATGGACCAACGGTCCGCTGCTGGTACGCAAGGACAATGGCGCCTTCCTGCGCGGGCGCGACATCGGTATCGGGCAGACAGACGCCTTTGTCGTCTGGGACGCCCACCAGCGCATGGCCGTGCCGGCGGGCGGCCAGTGCCATGTTCCCGGCCGCATCGCGCTGCGCGGAACCTTTGAGGTGACCGTTGGCGATCGCCATGACCAGTCCATGCTGATGTGCCAGCCGGCGTTCGAGCTCTATGCGGCGGAATGCGCGCGCTATCCCGCCGATCGCGCGGCCCGGCTGACGTGGATTCCGGAGGGCGATATCCGCCATGCCGCGAGCATGATCGGCACGGCACGGCGCGTTGCCTATCACGCCTGGTCCGGCGTCGGGCAGCATGAGAACGCCACGCAGACCGAGCGTGCGATTGCCTGCCTCTACGCCCTGACGGGCAGCTTCGACCGGCGCGGTGGCAACCGCATTTACCAGAAGCCGCCGTTCAATGCGGTGAGCCGCCTGGACCTGCTGAGTCCGGAGCAGGGGCGCAAGGCCCTGGGATTGTCAGAACGCCCGCTGGGGCCGCCCGCGCAGGGCTGGATCACCGCGCGCGACCTGTATCGCGCCATTACCGACAAGAAGCCCTATGCGGTGACGACGCTGATCGCGTTCGGCACGAATCCGCTGCTCTCGCAGCCGGATGTGGCAATGGGGGAGCGGGCACTGCGCGCGCTGCCGTTCTACGTGCATTGCGATCTCTTTGAAAATCCGAGCGCGAAGTATGCGGACATCCTGCTGCCCGTGAGCACGCCATGGGAACGCGAGGGGCTGCGCATCGGCTTCGAGGTTTCTGCCGAGGCTGAGAAGTTGGTGCAGCTGCGTCAGCGCATGGTCCCGCCGCGCGGCGAGGCGCGTTCGGACAACGAGATTGTGTTTGCGCTGGCGGCGCGCATCGGGCTGCAGGAAGCATTCTTCGGCGCAAGCCTGGAAGCCGGCTGGGACTACATGCTCGCGCCGATGGGGCTGACCGTGGCAGCGCTACGCGCCAAGCCAGAAGGGGTTCGCATCCCGGTCGAGGACACCGAGATGAAATACCGCATGGGCAAATCCGCCAGGCCTTTCAATACGCCGACAGGCCTGGTCGAGCTGTACTCCGAAGGGCTGCTGGCGCATGGCTATTCGCCTTTGCCCGGCTACCAGGAACCTTCGATTGAACAGGGAGATGCCGCGCGATCTGCGTTCCCCTATTTGTTGACGTCGGCGAAGAATGGCTACTACTGCCATAGCCAGCAGCGCGGTGTCGCGTCTTTGCGGCGCAAGGCGATGCTGCCGCGGCTGGATATCTCCAGGGAAGCCGCCGCGGCACGGGACATCCGCAGCGGCGACCCCGTGCGCATCTCGACGCCGGGCGGCAGTGCATTGTTCACGGCACGCATCGATCCGGGCCTGCATCCCGCCGTGCTGGTGGGCGAGTACGGCTGGTGGCAACGCTGCGACGCGATGGGGCAAGCACCGCTCGCCGTGTGTGGCGCGGACAGTGTCAACTTCAACGGGTTGATCGACGCGCAGCGCCAGGATCCGGTCAGCGGCTCGTCGCCGTTGCGCGCCTATCGCTGCAGCATCGAGCGCGAAACCGCTTTCGATATCCGGCGCCGGCCGTGGGAGGACTTCCGCGTGTTCCGCGTGGTGGCGCTGTGCAAGGAAGCCGCCGATGTCACATCGGTGTACATGGCACCCACCGATGGCGGCCGCCTGCCCGACTTTCTGCCGGGCCAGCACGCGACCATCCGGTTGTTCATCGGCGGCGGGGGGCAGGAGGTGATCCGGTCCTACTCGCTGACCGGACCCGCGATCATGGCAGACCGCCAGTGCTATTCGATCTCGGTGCGACAGACAGTGGCGCGGCTCGCCAATGGTGAACTGGTGTCCGGCCGCGCCTCATCGTTCATCAACCAACAGCTCGCAGTCGGCGACGTTGTCGAACTGCGCGCGCCCGGCGGCACCTTTGTCATGCCGACCCGTACCGCGCGGCCCCTTGTGCTGCTTGCCGGCGGCATCGGCATCACGCCTTTCATCAACTTGCTGGAGTCATTGGCCGGCCAGGCGGAGCCGCCCAGGATCCTGCTGCTCTATGCGAACCAGAACGGTGCGACGCACGCCTTCAAGCGCAGGATTCGCGAACTGGAAGCGGCGATTCCCACGCTGTCGGTGATCAATTACTACGATGCGCCGGCTGACGGGGACATCGCGGGGCGCGACTTCCACGTGCATGGGCGCGTATCCGCCGACGCGGTCCCGCAAGCGCTGCTCGCCATGCGCCCGCTGATCTACATGTGCGGCCCGGTCCCGATGATGACTGCCTTCGCCGAGGGCATGGCCGCCAGAGGCGTGCCGCACTTCGATATCCACAAGGAGATCTTTCGCTCTCCGGCTGTCGCGAAGATCGAGCACGGACAGGCATTCCAGGTGCATTTCCGCAAGTCGGGGGTCGTCCACCAATGGCGTTCCGAGGACGGCGCTCTGCTCGGCTTTGCCGAGGCGCGTGGCGTGCGCTTGCCCAGCGGATGCCGCGTCGGGCAATGCGAAAGCTGTGCCGTCAGGATCGTTTCCGGGTCGGCGCACCACTTGCAAGGCGAGGTACCTGATGACCCCGGTATTTGTCTCGCGTGCCAGGCCGTACCGGCCAGTGACCTGGTGATCGATGCCTGACTCCCTTTCTACTTCTGACCCGATAACGCCATGCTGAATATCGATGCAGAGAGCGCCCGCGCGTCGCTCCCTTTTGACCGGCTTGTTGATGCACTCAAGGAAGCGTTTGCCTCTGGCTGCGAGGTGCCGCTGCGGCATAACCATACCGTCACCACCGCGCAGGGCCAGCAGGGGACGCTGCTGCTGATGCCGGCCTGGAGCCCGTCGCAGGGATACCTTGGCGTCAAGACCGTCTCGATCTATCCCGGCAACTCCGCGCGCTCGCTGCCGGGACTGTTCTCGACCTACATCCTCTACAGCGTGGAGACCGGCGAGCCACTGGCGCTGATCGACGGCAACGAGATCACGTCCCGGCGCACCGCGGCCGCGTCGGCGCTCGGCGCATCCTTCCTGAGCCGCAAGGACGCCAGATCCATGCTCTTGCTGGGCGCCGGTCGGGTGGCCAGCCTGGTGCCGTATGCCTGGCGCAGCGTTCGGCAGATCGAGCGGGTCGGGGTGTGGGACATCAACCCTGCTCAGGGCCGCCGGCTGGCCGAACAGCTTTGCAGCGATGGCTTCGACGCATACGTGGTGGACAGGCTCGAGACGGACACCTGCGCCGTGGACGTCATCAGCGCGGCGACGCTTTCGACCGAACCGCTGATCCGTCGCGAATACCTTCGTCCCGGCACCCATGTCGACCTGATCGGTGGCTTTACGCCAGCGATGCGTGAAACCGATGACGCTTGCTTTGCGGGCACCTCTGTATTTGTCGATACGGACGAGGCGGCAACCAAGGCCGGCGACCTGCTGTCCCCGCTCGGCAACGGCGTGATCGCCCGGGAAGATATCCGTAGCGACCTTGCCGGTCTCTGTCGGGCCCGGCACGCAGGAAGAGTTTCAGACGATGAGATTACGGTCTTCAAGGCTGTCGGTACCGCCCTGGAAGATCTTGCCGCCGCGGCGATGTGTTTCGAAGCCGTGGCAAATAACTAGAACGATCAAGGAAACTGCCAAGGAGTTCAGCATGAAAGAGACAACGAGGATGGCATTTGCCGATGCCGGCAAGCCGCAGCAAGGTGGCCTGGAGAGCCTGGCCGTACGGGTGACGAACTGGTCAGAGCGCTGGTTTCCGGATTCCTACATCTTTGCCGCGATCGCCGTCGTGGTGGTGGCGCTCGGCGCCATGCTGGTCGGGGCGTCGGCACCGGCCGTGGCGAAGGCATTCGGTGACGGCTTCTGGAGCCTGATCCCGTTCACGATGCAGATGGCGGTGGTGGCGATCGCCGGCTATGTGGTGGCGGTCTCGCCGCCAGCGTCGATGCTGATCGCGCGGCTGGCATCGCTGCCGCGTACGGCCCGCGGCGCAGTCGCGTTCGTGGCGCTGGTGAGCCTGCTGACGTCGCTGCTCAACTGGGCCATCAGCCTGATCTTCAGCGGCTTGCTGGTGCGCGCGATTGCCCGACGTGGGGGCTTGCGCGTGGATTATCGGGCCGCGAGCGCGGCGGCCTATCTGGGGATGGGCGCAACGTGGGCGCTAGGGCTCAGTTCCTCGGCCGCGCAGCTACAGGCAAATCCTGTCAGCCTGCCGAAGTCGCTGCTGGATATCACCGGGGTGATCCCGTTCGCTGAAACGATCTTCCTGTGGCAATCGATGGCGATGACCGTCGTGCTGATTGTCGCGTCACTGCTGATTGCATATTTTTCTGCGCCCACCGGGGAGCGGGCCCGCACCGCGGCCGATATGGGTGTAGACCTGAACGATGCCGACGACGGCGTCGCGTGGCCGTCGCGCCCTGGCGAGTGGCTGGAATACAGCCCGCTACTGACGCTGGCGCTGGTGGCGATGGGCGCAAGCTGGCTCTACCAGGAGTTTTCCGCAAAAGACCCGATCCTCGCCATCTCCAACCTGAACACCTACAACTTCCTGTTCTTGCTTCTCGGCATGTTGCTGAACTGGCGCCCGAAGCGCTTCCTGCGCGCCGTGGCCAGGTCGGTGCCGTCGACCTCAGGCGTGCTGATCCAGTTTCCGCTGTATGGCGGTATCGCCTTTATCCTCACCAAGGCGACCGGAGTCGACGGTGCGACGCTATCCCATCATCTCGCGTCGGCCTTTGTTACGATGGCGACCACCGAATCGTTCTCAGCGGTCATGGGCGTGTATTCGGCCGTGCTGGGGTTCTTCGTGCCGTCGGGCGGCGGCAAGTGGATCATCGAGGCTCCGTACGTGATGCAGGCCGCCAATGAACTGCAAGTCCACCTGGGATGGGCGGTACAGGTCTACAACGCGGCCGAGGCGCTGCCGAACCTGATCAATCCCTTCTGGATGCTGCCGCTGCTCGGCGTGCTGGGGATCCGGGCCAAGGATGTGGTCGGCTTCACCTTCACGCAGTTGCTGGTGCACACGCCGCTGGTGCTGCTGATGCTGTGGGCGTTCGCCACGACGCTGCCTTACCATCCACCGGTCATGCCTTGAGTCCCGGGAGGAACGTCGGCAGGGCGACTGAGGTGTCGCCCTGCGATCGAGGCTGGTTCACCCGTTCGCGGGCTGCTGCGGCGCCTCGGCCACGATCTCCCGGATCCCCTGTTCGAAAGCCTCCACCGGCTGCCCGCCGGTAACCAGGTAGCGGTTGTTGAAGATGATGGACGGCACTGACTGGATTCCCATGCGCTGGTACTCCTGGATTTCCGCGCGCACCGCATTGGCATAGTCATCGCTGTCCAGCACCTTGCGCGCCGCCGCGGCATCCAGGCCAACGCCCTGCGCGGCTTCGACCAGTACCTCGTGATTGCTCGGGTCTTTGCCGTCGGCATGGTAAGCGCGCAGCAGCGCCAGCTTCAGCGGCACCTGCTTGCCTTCCAGGCCTGCCCAGTGCAGCAGCCGGTGGGCATCGAAGGTGTTGTAGACATGTGTGCGCTCGCCAAACGGAAAGCCCACGCCGGCGCCGCGCTCGCGGATCATGGCCTGGGTCTCTGCGATCTGCGCCGGGGTGCGCCCGTACTTCCTGCCTAGATAATCGACGATCGCCTCGCCCTCCGGGCGCATCCCCGGGTTGAGTTCAAACGGATGCACGACGATTTCGGCATCCACCGCATCGCCAAGGCGCTGCAGCGCCAACTGCAGTGAAGACAGGCCGATGGCGCACCAGGGGCAGGCAATGTCGGAGACGAAGTCGATCTTGATGGGTTGGGGCATGGCTACTCCTGGCGTGGGCAGGGGCGTGGCCCCGGCCCGGATCTGGAAATTGCCGACAGGGTAGCCTGACTGGCGAATCCTTGCAGGCGGGCGCCGCGGCCGTGGCCGGGCGCCCGCCCCATCAGTCCCATCAGTCCCATCAGTCCCATCAGTCCCATCAGTCCCGTCAGTCCCAGCGGCGCCCGTGGCCGTGGCCGTCATTGTCGCCATGACGATATGCCCATTCGCGCTCGCGCCAGTCGCGGCGGTTGTCTCGATAGCCTTCCCGGTAGTAGTCCCGGTGGTAGTCCCTGCGATAGCCGCGGTCATAGTCATAGCGTACCGGCACCGGTGCCACCACGACGGGGCGCGGTGCCACCACTACCGGGCTGGGCGCATAGGCAACCGGAGCCGGCGCATATACCGGCGCGGGAGCATAGACCGGGGCCGGACGATAGACCGGCGCCGGCTGGGCCACCACCACGCCCGGCACGCCGATGCCGATATCGATATTCACACCGGCGTGAGCCCCGGCGCTGGCCACCAGCATTGCACCACCTGCTACCGCCATTGCGATGATTCGTTTCATGGTTGCCTCCCAAGGGGCGTTGGACATGGGCTCACTGTAGGGGGCGGGCTTGTAATATGGGGCGCGCGAAGTGTTGCAAGTGTGACGTGGTGTAACCTTGCTGCAGGGCTGGGACGTCTTGGCTACGCCTGTATCATGCAACCCCGTTGCCGAAGCTCTTTCCTTCCTTAGCTGCTCCATGCCTCGTACCGCCCTTGTCCTGCTGGCCCTGACCGCCTTCACCGCCATCCCCACCGCAGCCACTGCCGCCGCCGATATCCAGGCCGTCAAGGCGCTGTTCACCACGCGCTGCGCCTCGTGCCACCACGTCGGCCGCAACGCGCGCGCAGGCTTTGGCCCGCAGCTGAACGGCATCTTCGGCCGTGCCGCGGGCGGCACCAGTGATTTCCAGTATTCGGAGGCAATGCGCGCTTCAAAGATGGTGTGGTCGCATGACACGCTGCGTGCCTTCATCCATTCGCCCGGCAAGGTCGTGCCTGGCACGAAGATGCGCTTCTGGGGTCTCAGTGATGACAAGCAGATCAGCGATCTGCTGGCTTACCTGCAGACATTCCAGTAGGCGGGAAATGCGGCCCCGGCCCTTCCCCGGCCAGCGCGTCATGCGGATTGCGCAACGGACACGCCTTCAACGACAGACACCCACACCCGATACACCCATCTAGCTGGTCACGCAATTGCGTGAGCGTGCGAATGCGTTCATCCAGGTCATCGCGCCAGCTGGCCGACAGCCGGCGCCAGTCGGCCACAGTGGGCGCACGCCCGTCCGGCAGCTTCTGCATGGCATCGGCGATCACCGCCAGCGGCAGCCCCATGCGCTGCGCCACGCGGATCACGGCCAGCCGCCGCAGCACGGCGCGCGCATAGCGGCGCTGGTTGCCCCCGCTGCGGGTGCTGGCGATCAAGCCGCGCGATTCATAGAAATGCAGGGCGGACACGGCGATGCCCGTGCGCGCGGCGACTTCGCCGACGGAGAGCAGTTCTTCTGAGGGCGCGGTACGGCGCCGGCGCGGTGAAGGGGGCTTGTTCGCGGAGGCCATCGGCAGTGGAAGACACCAGTGGAACGGAGGAATGTCCATGCTACCACCAAGGCCGCGCTTGACCTCAAGCTAAGTTGAGGTTTGATACTTGCGACTCCACTGTTCGCCACGCCTCAAATACAGAGCTGATGATCATGTTCCCCTTCTCGCCCTCATCCTTGCGTTCACCCTCGATGCCCGCGCTGCCTTCCATGCCCACCATGCCGGTCGCCCGCCCCAATCCCTCGCTGAGCCTCATCAATCCCGAGGGGCTGTACGACCCGCGGCCCAACGGCTATTCGCATGTGGCCATGGTGGAAGGCCCGGCCCGCATCGTCTATATCGCGGGGCAGGGCGGTGAGGACGCGGCCGGTTGCCTGCCGCTCGATTTTCCGCGCCAGGTGGCGCGCGCCATGCAGAACCTGCGCATCGCGCTGCAAGCGGCAGGTGCCGACGTGGGCGATGTGGCTAAGCTCACGGTGCTGGTGGTCGACCACTCGCACGACCGCCTGCGCACCTTCGGCGCGGCGCTGCGCGAGATGTGGGGCGACAAGCCAACGCCGGCCTGCACGCTGATTCCGGTGCCGCGGCTGGCGCTGGACAATATGCTGTTCGAGATCGAAGCGACGGCGGTGCTGCCGGGCTGAACGCAACTCAACGACTGCGTGATTGCCGAAGTGGCGCGCGTGGTCGGGCGCGGGCGGATGAAGGCAATGTTCTTCGGGCCGATGTCAAAGGCAGGATTGCCTGCAGCCGCAAAGTAGGCCTGTGCTGCGGCGCTTTGCCGCAGCGGATGTCCTATCTTCAGCGCGGTGCGGCGCTGAAAGTCTTGTTGACGATCTTCCAGACGCCGTCGATCTCCAGCAGCGTCATATAGTCGGTGAAGGTCACGCCCGGGTATTCCAGCACCACCTTGGCGACGCCGGCATTGCCCACCACATCGAACTGCGTGATAAGGCGCTTGCGCTGCGCCTCGTCCGCCGCGGGATGGCCGGGGCAGCGCGCCGAGGTGAACTCCTCAACCGTCAGCGAATGCAGCTTGCCGTCACGGAACGAGACGATGCGCGCGTCGGCGGCAAACGCCTTGTACATGAATTCGGCCTTGCCGGTGATATGGCCCTGCAGGTAGTCCTCGATCGGCGCGAGCGCGGCCACGTGGCGGGAAGTCAGGCCCGTTTCTGAATACGTCATGGTCTCCTCCAAAACTGGGGCGGCACCGGGTTATCCACCCCATGCCGCGGCGTTGAAAGCGTTGATTGTATTCTAGGTTTGTATGCAAAAGTACAGGGCGCTGTCGGCTAGACCAATGTGGCGATGAGTTCACGCAGCCAGCGGTGTGCCGGATCGCGATGCACGCGCTCTGGCCACAACATCGACATCTCATAGCCCGGCACTTCGACTGGCGGTTCCACCACCTTTACTGCCGGCACGCCGCGCACCAACCGCTCGGGCAGCATCGCCACCAGATCGGTGCTGGCGACGGCCGACGTGACAAACAGGAAGTGGGGCACGGACAGCACGACACGCCGCTGCATGCCGGCCAGCGCCAGCGCCTCGTCGGTGACGCCGTAAAAGCCGCCGCCGTCCGGCGACACGATCACGTGGTCGAGCGCGCAGAACTGCGCCAGCGTGGGCCGCCGCTTCAGCCGCGGATGACCGGCGCGACCCACCAGCACATAGCGCTCGGTGAACAGGGCGCGCCGGTGCAGGCCCGGCGGCGAGCCATCGGTGGTGTGGAGGGCCAGGTCCAGTTCGGCACGCTCGGCCTGCCGGGCGATGCGCGGCGGCACCATCTCCACTACGGCCAGGCGCGCGCCGGGAGCCGCCATGCGCAGCGCCTGCAGCGCCGGCAGCACGATGGTCAATTCGCCGTAGTCGGTCGCGGCCACGCGCCAGGTGTGGGTCGAGGCAGCGGGATCGAACGGACTATCGGACGAGACCGCGTGCTCCAGCGCGCCCAGCGCTTCACGCAACGGTTCGCGCAGCGATTCGGCCTTGGCGGTGGGGCGCATGCCGCGCGGGCCCGGCAACAGCAACGGGTCGCCGAAGTAATCACGCAGCCTGGACAGGTGGACGCTGACCGAAGGCTGTGACAGGTGCAGCCGCTGCGCCGCGCGGGTCACGTTGTGCTCGGACAGCAGCACATCCAGCGTCACCAGCAGGTTCAGGTCCAGCCGCCTGAGATTAGTCATGACAATACCAGGGATATTGGATATTCATTTCTAATATAGCGGACGACGGCCTATGCTGGCTTCACTCAATCATTGGAAGCCGCTGTCATGAACGTATTGCTTGTCTATGCCCATCCGGAACCGAGGTCGCTCAACGGGGCGATCCGCGACTTTGCCGTGCAGCGCTTGCGCGATGCCGGGCACCAGGTCCAGGTCTCGGACTTGTATGCGATGCAATGGAAGGCGCAGATCGACGGCGCCGACACCAAGGCGCAGCCGGGCGATGCGCCCTTCCACCCGTCACTGGATTCCAAACATGCCTTCGAGAACGGGCTGCAGAGCGATGACATTGCGCATGAGCAGGAAAAGCTGCGCTGGGCCGACACGGTCATCCTGCAGTTCCCGCTGTGGTGGTTCTCGATGCCGGCCATCCTGAAGGGCTGGGTCGAGCGCGTCTATGCCTATGGTTTTGCCTACGGCGTAGGTGAACACTCCGACGAGCGTTGGGGCGACCGCTATGGCGAAGGCAGTCTCGCTGGCAAGCGTGCCATGCTGGTCGTCACCACCGGCGGCTGGGAATCCCACTACAGCGCGCGAGGCATCAATGGCCCGATCGACGACATCCTGTTCCCGATCCACCACGGCATCCTGTACTACCCCGGGTTTGACGTGCTGCCGCCGTATCTGGTTTATCGGACCAGCAAGGTCGATGAGGCGCGCTTCGCGGAGATTCGCGAGGAACTGGGCCAGCGGCTGGATACCCTCAGGACTACCCCACCGATCCCGTTCCGGCGGCAGAACGCGGGGGACTACCGGATTCCGCAGCTGACGCTGCGCGAGGAGGTGGCGCCGGGAACGGTGGGGTTCGCGGCGCATGTGGAGTAAGGGCGGCAACCGATGGCCGCCCCGGTGGACTTAGTCCGCCCGAATATCCGCCCGCGCCGCCACCGCCCGCATCTCCGGCAATTCCTTCTCCACCCGCGCCTTCACTGCTGCGCCATTGCCATAAGCCGGCGTCAGCGCCAGTTCGACCATGCGCGCCTTGGTAGCCGGCGCGTTGGCGACGTCGGCCAGGGCCTTCTCCAGCTTCTGCTGCACCGGCGCGGGCAGGCCCGCGGGTGCCAGCAGCGCGAACCACGTGCCCATCTGGAAGCCGGGGTAGCCACTCTCCGCGACGGTAGGCACCTGCGGCAACGCTGGCAGTCGCTGCGGCGACAACACCGCCACCGGCCGGATCTTGCCGCCCTTGATCAGCGGCAGGGTGGCCACCACGGTATCGACCGCGACCGGCACCTGGCCGCCGGCCAGCGCGGTCAGGCTGGGGGCGCTGCCGTTGAAGGGCACGTGGACCATGCGGATGCCGGTGGCGGACTTGAGCATCTCCGCACCGAAATGCACCGAAGACCCCGCGCCGAACGAGCCATAGGAGAACTTGTCCGGGTGGGCTTTGGCCTGCGTCACCAGATCCTTGAGCGAGGTGATCTGCATGTCCGGGTTGGCCACCAGTACCAGGCTCATGTCGGCGACCAGGCCCAGCGGGGTGAAGCTCTTGATGGGGTCGTAGCCCAGGTGTTGGCGGATGGCCGGGTTCAGTGTCAGCGTGGTGCTGGCCGCCAGCAGCAGCGTGTAGCCGTCGGGCGCGGCCTTGGATACCTGGGTGGCGCCGATCACGGTGCTGGCGCCGGGCTTGTTCTCGACCACCACTGACTGGCCGAGTTTTTCGCCAAGGCCGACCGCCAGCAGGCGGCCCAGCACGTCAGTGGCGCCGCCCGCGGCGAACGGCACCACCAGCCGGATCGGGCGGTCCGGCCAGGATTGGGCCTGCGCGGCGGCGGGCGTTGTGGACAGCACCGCGGTCAGGGCGGCGGCGCAGGCGAGAAACAGCTTCGGGGGCATTGCGGTCATCGTTGGCACTCCTGCCGGCAGTTGTAGGAATAGAAGGCAATCGGAAGCAATACGAAGCGGGGCCAGGACTAGCCGAAGGCTCAATCGAGCCAGGGGCTGCGCACGCGCGAGAAGCCGCCGGCCTGGTCATAGGCATGGCCGAGCTGCAGCACGGCGGCGTCGGCCTGCGCCGGGCCGATGATCTGGATGCCGGCCGGCAGGCCCCGGGGGCTGAAGCCGGCTGGTGCGGCCAGGGCCGGCAGTCCGGCCATGGTGGCCGGCACCACCACCTGCATCCAGCGGTGGTAGGTGTCCATGTCGCGGCCGTCGATGACATGCGGCCAGTCCCAGTCGGCATTGAACGGGAACACCTGCGCGGCCGGCAGCACCAGGTAGTCGAAGCGCTCGAACAGCGCGCGCAGTGCCTGGTACCACGCGCTGCGCTCGCACAGGGCCTCGTACACGCGCGTGCCCGGCAGGGCCAGGCCTCGCTCGATCTCCCATGCGGCCTCGGGCTTGAGCAGCGCGCGCCTGGCCGGGTCGTGGTACAGCGCCGCGCTGGCGCCAGCCACCGAGAAGCTGCGCAGGTCGATCCACGCGCGCCACAGGCGCTCCAGGTCGAATTCGGGCAGCGCGGCGTCCACGGTGCAGCCGAGCGTGCGCAGGTGCGCGAGCGCCTGCTCGCAGGTATCGAGCACGCCGGCTTCGGTCGGCAGGTGGCCGCCCAGGTTGCCCAGCCAGCCGATGCGCACGCCGGCCCAGTCGCGTTCGGGCGGCAGCTTGAAGGTGCCGGGTGCTTCGGCGCGGTGCGTCAGCGGCAGGCGCGCGTCGAAGCCGGCCTGCACCGACAGCAGCAGGGCCAGGTCCGGCACGTTGCGCGCCATCGGGCCGGCCACGCTGAACTGCTGGAAGAAGACCTCGTCGCCCGGGCCGTGCGGCACGCAGCCGACCGAGGTACGCAGGCCATACACGTGGTTGAACGCCGCGGGCGTGCGCAGCGACCCCATCATGTCCGAGCCATCCGCCACCGGCAGCATGTGCAGCGCCACCGCCACCGCGGCGCCGCCGCTGCTGCCGCCGGCGGAGCGTGCCGGGTCGAAGGCGTTGCGAGTGGTGCCGTAAACCGGGTTGTAGGTATGGCCGCCCAGGCCGAACTCCGGCGAGTTGGTGCGCCCGACAAAGACCGCGCCGCCGGCGCGCATGCGCTCGAAGATCACGGCGTCGGCCTCGCTGACCTGCCCGGCGAAGATCGGCGAGCCCTTGGTGGTGACCATGCCCGCGGCCGGGCTGATGTCCTTGGGCGCCTGCGGGAAGCCATGCAGCGGGCCGCGGCTGGTGCCGCGTGCCAGTTCGGCGTCGAGCCCGGCGGCCTGCGCGCGCAGGGTGTCGCGCTCCATCGGCGCCACGATGGCATTGACGCGCGGGTTGTGGCGGTCGATCTGGCCAAGGAAGGCATCGAGCACTTCCACGCACGAGACCTCGCGTCCATGGATGGCGCGCGACAGGGCGACGGCATCGAGTTCGGTGATGGGATCAGGGGTCTGGGTGGGCGCCATGGCTCGGGTGTCTCCTGTGGTGTCGGGAAAAAGCATACGGGCGGCGCACGGTTTCCCGCAATCGATGTTTTTTTCAAATATCCTTGCGTAAAACGCAAACCAGCCGCCGGAGCCGCCCATGCTGTCGCATCGCCTGCAGGAAACCTCGCTGCGCTATTTCCTGGAGGTGATACGCAGCGGCTCGCTGACCGAGGCGGCGCAGCGGCTGAATGTCACCGTGTCGGCCGTGAGCCGCCAGGTCGGCGCGCTCGAGGCATTGCTCGGGGTGCCGCTGTTCGACCGCCGGCCGCGTGGCATGGTGGCCAGCGCGGCCGGGGAGTTGCTGGCGGCCTATGCCCTGCGCGGCGCGCTGGAAGCCGATCGGGTGGTGTCAGAGATTGCCGCGCTGCAGGGCCTGCGCCGGGGCCGGGTGCGGCTGGCCAGTTCGGCGGGATTTGCGATCGAGTTCCTGCCGCGCATCATTGCCGAGTTCCGCCAGCGCTATCCGGGCCTGCAGTTCCATGTGCGCGTGGCGCCGCCGGCCGAAGTCACCGGCATCGTGCTGCATGGCGATGCGGACATCGGTATCACCTATAGCCGCGCCGCGGAGCAGGGCATCCGGGTGGAGCACCGCCAGCCCGCGCCGGTGATTGCCATCATGCGTCCGGACCATCCGCTGGCGCGCTTTCGCAGCGTCACGCTGGCGCAGATGCAGCCTTACCCGCTGGCGCTGCCGGAGGGCGACAACACCGTGCGCCAGCTGTTCGACATCGCTTGTGGCGAACGCGGCATGGTGTTTGAACCGGTGCTGGTGACCAATCACTTCGAGACCCTGACCAACTTCGTGCTGCACGGTGGCGGGCTGTCGATCTCTGGCGCCGTCACCGTGGGCGACAGGTTGCGCCGCGGCGAACTGCGCGCCGCCTCGATCCGGGAGCGCGGCATGCGCAGCCGCGCGGTCGAACTGCAGACGCTGGCCGGCCGCACGCTGCCTGAGGGCGTGCGTGCGTTCCTGGGGTTTATCCGCGAACGGCTGGCGGCGGAGGTTGGTGTGGCGGGCGCCTAGGCCGAAGCTGGCCTGCGGCGCCCGCCATCGCTGGCGTCATCCGCGCCAGGTGCTGCCGGTCACATCGCCGGTGCTGCGGGCTTCGGGGAGCTCGCGGCGCACGCGGATGTCGTTGTTGACCTCCTTGACGCCGTAGGTGCCGTCGGCCAGGTCTTCGATATAGAACTTCTGGCCGCGGTCGCGCACGGTGCCGGTCAGTGACACCACGCCTTCGCTGACGTCCACACTGACGTCGCTGACGTCAACGCCGCGCGCATAGCTCAGCTGCTCGCAGATCTGGTCGCGGATGCGTTCGTCGCTGCGCTGGTAGCCGCGCGGGCCAGTGTGGCGTTCGGAGGTGCCGAACCAGTCGCCCACGGCTTCACCGATGCGGCGGCCCAGGTTGTAGAGCACGCCATGCGAGCCTTCGCGCTCGTCATCGAGATCGTCGGTTTCCCAACCGCGGCGCTGCGCATATTCCCGGTAGCCCGGGCTGTGACGCCGTGCCTCATAGCGCTGCTTTTCTTCCCAGTCCTCGTGCGGGTCGACCCAGTAGCGGGTGTCGCTGCGCAAGTCGCTGAAGTAGGTGTCATGGCCGCGCGCGTGAGGCGATTCACGCGGATCCCGTGCGCGTTCGGCGCTGCGGCGCCACTGGCGCTCGGCGTACTCGTCGTCGCGTTGCCATGCCTGCGGATCGCGCCATTCGCTGGCGCGTTCCCAGCCATAGCCGCCGTTCAGGCCGTAGCGCAGGTTGCTGCCGGAGCGTGCGCCGGAGGGGTGTTCCGGGTACCTGCGGGCGCCGTACGCTTCGTTGAAATCCCGGTCCGGGCGGGCGGAGCCGCCGTAGCTGGTCTGGCCCGGGGCCATTTGCTGGCGCCGACGCCGCGCTTGCCAGCGCTCCTGTTCGGATTCAGGTTGCCAGTCATCGTCTTCCCATGCCTGGCGGCGTTGGCGCGCGGCGCGCGCATTGCGCTCATCGTAGTAGTAGCCCATGCTGTTTTCCTGACAGTGTGCGTGTGGCGCCATGTGCGGGCGCAGGCGCACACGCCGTGCGCGAACCGCTGGCGGGTAATCAAGAAGGGGCAAGATTCGTACCGTGCGGCGGGATGCCCCGCGGACGGGGGTTTGCCGGCACTTTGGCGCATTGCCATCCATGCAAGGGTTTCAGAGCTTGTAAGGGATGCCGGTCCGGATGGGCGGGGCGTGCCGCAGTATCCACATGGCGCGAGGCAGGGCGCCACGCGCACCGGGGCAGGCGTGCTGGGCGGCCGTACTGCCGCCCGTCGCCACCTTTTTGCCGGTTTACTTCGTGCTGCTGGTCTTGGTCGACTTTGTCGATTTGGTCGACTTGGTGGCCATGGCTTTCGCAGGGGCGGCTGCGCTGCCAGCGGCCGTGGTCGCCGGGGCCGGTTCGATCTTCGACTTGGCGAACGCAAAATAGCATTCGGTATTGCTGTTGTTGTACGTTTCCGAATCGCTTGTGGCCAGCACGCCGGTGACGTTGATCTTGTCCCCGGTCTGCAGGTTGCTGATCTTCTTCTGGTTGACCATCAGCGCGTCGCGCATTAGCGCCTTGCCGGTGCACTGCGGATTGACCGAGTCCTTGAAGTAGACGGCAATGGTGTCGTCCGACTTGCGCAGGCCATCCACCTTGGTGATGCGGGCGACCGTACCCGTTACCAGGATCGCCTGCGAATCCCACTTCTTCTTCGCGGTGATTTCGTTCTTCTTCCAGTCCGACCAGATATCGCCCAGCGAAGCCGGCTTCGGATCCGCCAGCATGCGGAAGTCGCCGCTCAGCACGTCGCCGGTGCCGTCGAGCACGCCGCTGATGGAGGACATTGCGCCGTCCATCGATTCACACCCCGCCAGCAACCCGGCTAGCGCTAGCCCTACCACCAGTTTTCCCGTCTTCATTCTTTTTTTCTCCAGGTCCGCCAGCACCCTCGGCCAGCGCCGGGGCATTGTATTCGTACAGCCTGCAAAATCCAACAGAACTGGCAAAAACGCTCTATTTTCGGCAAAAATGGGGTGGCATCCCCCGAATGGGGCTGTCCCGGCGCAAGCTCAGGAGCCGGCCGGTTCGACGCCTCCCCAGAATATGGGATGGGCAACGACGCGCGGCTATGCGATGAGTAAGCGCGGGGGCGTTTACCCTGAAGGGATCCGCCCGGCCGTCCCATGCGCGGGCGGATATGTCAGAATCCGCCGTCGTGCCCGGAGCACAGCATGCAGTAGTACGGGCAGCAAGACTGGCCCGACAACGGGCAGCACAACGGGCAGCACAACGGCATGGCTCGGGAACACAGGCATGGCAAGCACAACAAGAGTCCTGATCGTCGAGGACGATCCCGCGGCACTGAGCCGGCTGGTGCAGGCCGTTGAGATGCATGCGCCGGCCACCGTGGTGGCAGGCTGTACCGCCAGTGCGGCGGAAGCCCTGGCCTGGCTGGCGCAGCACCAGCCCGACGTGCTGCTGTGCGATCTCGGCCTGCCGGACGGCAGCGGCATCGACGTGATCCGCGACGCGCGCGAGCGCTATCCCGCCTGCGACTGCATGGTGGTCACGGTGTTCGGCGACGACCAGCACGTGCTGGCCAGCATCGAGGCGGGCGCCATCGGCTACCTGCTCAAGGACGAAACCACGGACCGCATCGCCGCCTCCATCGGCGAGCTGCGCGCGGGCGGCTCGCCGATGAGCCCGCTGATCGCGCGACAGGTGGTGAACCGGCTGCGCGGCGCGCCGGCCGAGGCGGTTGCGCGCGATACCGCGGCCACCGGCGCCGTGGTGCTGTCGGTGCGCGAGAACGAGATCCTGGACCTGATCTCGCGCGGCTATACCTATGCCGAGACTGCCCGCTACCTGGGGCTGAGCGTGCATACCGTGCAATCGCACATCAAGAACATCTACGGCAAGCTGGCAGTACGCTCGCGCGGCGAGGCCGTGTTCGAGGCGGCCAAGCTGGGCCTGCTCAAGTCCTTGTGACCCCACCTAATGCTGCATCGGCCGCGCCACCTCCGGACCTTGCTTGCCGTGCTGCTGGCATGGGCCTGCCTGATGCTGTCCGGCATGGCGGCAGCCGCGGGCACGATGGAACTGGCCGCGGCCACGCGCTCGGCCACGCTGACCGACGGCACGGTGCTGCCGGCGCTCCCGCTGACGCTGCCTGATTACTGGGACCGGGAGATGCCGGGCAAGTCCGGCACGCTAGTCTACGAACTGCGCTTTGACCGCAACTGGCCCGCGGCTGACCCTGGGGGGCTGTTCGTACCATGGGCCGGCGGCAGCTACGAGGTGCGGCTCAATGGCGTGCTGATCGCTGCCGGCGGGCGCCTGGACGCACCCTCGTCGGCGCTGGCCAAGCGACCCTACTACGTGGCCATGCCGCCCGAGCTGGCAAGCACGCACGGCAACCTGCTGCGCATCACCGTGGCGGCGCGCGCCTATGCGCGCTCGGGCCTGCTGCTGGTGACGGTGGGCCCGGCCGCCGAAGTGCGCGCGCAGTTCGAGCAGGCCTTCCGCCTGCGCGTGGTCGGCCCGTTAATCGCGGCGGTGCTCAGCGTCGTGCTGGGCGGCCTCGCGCTGCTGATCTGGTGGCGCCAGCGCGATCCGCTGTTCGGCCTGTACGGGCTGGCCGAGGTCGCGTGGAGCGTGCGGCTGCTCGACTACTTTGTCGATGACCTGGCGATTCCCGCGGAACTGCGCAGCTATATCGTCGCCGCCGCGCGCGAGGTGTTCCTGGGCGCCATCGCCCGGTTCTGCCTGCTGGTGATCCGCGTGCCGTGGCGCTGGCTGCATCGCACGCTCAATGCCTACCTGTGGCTGGCGCTGCCGGTGATCGCGCCGCTGGCCGCCGTGTCAAGCCACCCGATGGTCTTTCCGCTGAGCTGGCTGGTCAAGGTGGGCATCATCCTGACCGTGGCCGGCGCGATGGTATGGGGCGCATTGCGCCGGCCCAGCCGCGAGGCAACGCTGCTGGCCGCCACCGTGGGCGTGTCGGCGGTGCTGTTCCTGGCGGACTGGATCAAGGTCTGGCTGACCGGCGACTACTACTGGGTCCATTCCATGACCCGCTATGTGTCGGTGCCGTTCAGCGTGGTGATGGCGTGGATGCTGGTGGAGCGCTACACCAGCGCGGTGCAGAGCCTGCAGGACGCCAACCAGGTGCTGACCGAGCGCGTCGCGCAGCGCGAGGCGCAGCTGCGCGCGGCCTTCGCACGCACGCAGAAGATCGCTGCCGAGGAGACCGCCCTGCGCGAGCGTGGCCGCATCCTGCGCGACATGCACGATGGCCTGGGCAGCCAGCTTGTCACCACGATCTCGATGCTGGAATCCGGCAAGGCCAGCTCGCCGGAAATCGCCGTGCAGGTCCGGCACGCCCTGGATTCGCTGAAGCTTTCCATCGACGCCATGCAGGACACCGGCGGCGACCTGGCGGCGGTGCTGGGCAACCTGCGCTACCGCCTGGGGCCGCGCATCGCCGATGGCGGCCTCGATATCCACTGGGAGGTCGAGCGCCTGCCCACGCTGGCGCATTTCACCGCGCGCAAGGTGCAGGAGCTGCAATACCTGCTGCTCGAAGGCATCACCAACGTGCTGCAGCACGCACGGGCAACCGCCCTTACCGTGACCGCCCATGCGGACATGGACGCGCAGGTGATCCGGATCACGCTGGCCGACAACGGCCGCGGCTTCGACACCGAGGCCACGCGCGGCGGGCGCGGGCTGCGCAATATGCAGGTGCGCGCGGCGGCCATCGACGGGCGGTTGCAGATCCGGTCGGCGCCGGGCAGTACGGCGCTGACGGTGGAGGTGCCGCTGGCGCCGGGAGACGGCGATGAGGCTGGCGCCGACCGGGAGGGCATCGCGCCCGCCGCGTAGAGGCCCGGGCGGGCTGGGCGCGAAGGCTCAGCATGCCAGGCCGGGGGCTGGCGCTCAGCGCGCGCCACGCCGCGGCGCCAGCCGCACGGCCAGCGCAGCCAGCGCGGCGGCGGTCGCCAGCGCGGCCACGCCGGTCCAGCCGAAACGCGCCAGTGCCAGGCTGCCGAGCGCGGCGCCGACGGCCATGCCGGTGAACATGCAGACGAACAGCACGGCATTCAGGCGGCTGCGCGCGCCCGGATCGATGCCATAGACGATGGTCTGGTGCGCGACCAGGGCGATCTGGACACCTAGGTCGAACCCGATGGCGCTGGCGCCGATCAGCCACAGCTGCGCATGCGGCGATACCAGCGGGGTCAGCAGCATGCCGGCAAACGACAGCGCCGCCAGTGCCGCGCCCAGCCGGGTCACCCGCTCCGGCCCGCTGCGGTCGGCAAGGCGCCCGGCAAGCGGCGCGCCCAGCGCGCCGGCGGCGCCGGCCAGGCCGAACGCGCCCGCGGCTTCACTGCCAAGATGGAACGGTGCGCCATGCAGCATCACCGCCAGCGTCGACCAGAACGCGCTGAAGCCCACCGACAGCAGCCCCTGCGCCAGCGCAGCGCGGCGCAAGGCGCCATGCTCGCGCCACAGGGCCGCCAGCGAGGCCAGCAGCGCACGATACGGCAGCACCGTGGTGGGCGTGAAGCGCGGCAACTGGCGCCGGGCAACCAGCGCGACCGCCGCGATGCTGGCCGCCGCAATCATGAACATGGCGCGCCAGCCGAAGTGGGCGGCGACGAAGCCGCTCACCACCCGCGACAGCAGGATGCCCAGCAGCAGTCCGGTCATGACCGTCCCGACCACCTTGCCGCGCTGCGCCGCGGGCGCCAGCGCCGCTGCAGCGGGCACGATGTCCTGGGCCATGGTGGCGGCCAGGCCCACCACCAGGCTGGATACCAGCAACGCGCCAATGCCGGGCGCCAGGCCCGCCAGCAGCAAGGCGCCGACCAGCGCCACCGCCTTGGCCACGATGATGCGGCGGCGGTCATAGCGGTCGCCCAGCGGCGCCAGCAGCAGGATGCCCAGCGCATAGCCGAGCTGCGTCAGGGTCGGGATGGCGCCGGTTGCTGAATCGGAAGCACGCAGGTCGGGTGCCATCACCCCGAGCATGGGCTGGCTGTAGTACAGCGAGGCGACTGAAAGGCCTGCGCCGACGGCAAGCAGCAGCACCAGGCGTGCCGGCAAGGACGGGCTGGCAACGGTGGCGGCGGATGGGGTGGCGGGAGCAGAGGACATGTTGGGGTTGCGTGGTCCGCAGGCGGGTTTGGATGGCTCGAAGTGTTGTCCACGCGGGCGGATTCTGGTAGACGTGCGGGATGAACAATGGTTATACGAGATACGTATGAAACGCCAGCCAGCATTGCCGCGAACTCCCGCCACGCAGGGCAGGGCAGCTGCCCGCGGCGCCACCAGTGCCGACCGCATCGAGCTGATGCAGACCTTTGTGCGCATCGTCGAGGCGGGCAGCCTGTCGATGGCGGCAGCGCAGCTGCAGACGACCCAGCCCACCGTCAGCCGGCGCCTGCAGACGCTGGAGCGGCTGCTCGGCGTGCGCCTGCTGCAGCGCTCCACGCATGCGATGAAGCTGACCGAGGACGGCGAACGCTGCTATGAGCGTGCCAAGGGGCTGGTGGCCGACTGGACCATGTTCGAGGCCGACGTGCGCGGGGTCGGGCATGCGCCGGCAGGCACGTTGCGCGTGGTGGTGCCGCACGCTTTCGGGCAGGAGCTGCTGGTCGGCCCGCTGGCCGGCTTCCTGCAGCAGTACCCCGAAGTCTCGGTGGAATGGCTGCTGCATGACCGTACCCCGGATTTCATCGCCGAGGCCATCGATTGCGCGATCCATGTAGGCGAGGTGCATGAACCCGGCGTGGTGGCGGTGCGGCTCGCCGACGTGCCGCGCGCGGTCATTGCCGCACCGTCGCTGTTTGAGGGTAAGCCGCTGCCACGCCGGCCGGAAGACCTGGAGGGCCTGCCATGGCTGGCGCTGCGCACCTTCTATCGCAATGAGGTCGTGCTGCAGAACACGCAGACGCAGGCGCGCCAAGGCATCTCATTCCAGCCGCGCATGAGCACGGACAGCCTCTACGCGCTGCATTCGGCGACCCGGCTGGGGCTGGGTGTTGCCGTCGGCTCGGCCTGGATCTTTGCCGACGACATTGCCAGCGGCAGGCTGCTGCACCTGCTGCCGCAGTGGCAGGCCGATCCCTTGCCGATCTACCTGGTCTACCCCTATGCGCGCTTCTATCCGGCGAAGCTCAGGTCGTTTGTCGATGCCATGCGGCAAGCCATTCCCACGCCGGGTATGGTCGGGAGCGCGGGCCCGCGGCGGCGCGAGCGCGGCGAGCGGACCCGTCGCGCATGAGCGCGCTAAGGGAGGCGCGGAAGACGACGCCGTCAAGGGCACAAGGCCGGACAGGCCGCTGTGACCCTTTGCCCAATGCCCCACACCTCTTCGGTGCAGGTGGGCAGGCAGCGGTGCCGACGCTGCCCGCAACCCGTGCTTTTTGCCCCACTTCAGCGCGTTTTCTGCACCGGATTTGCGCATTATCAAGGCCTTCGAAATCCGCGCTTCAGGCCTGCAAATCAAGGCCGATAGGAGGAAATCCAAGCCAGGTTCTGTGACCGCCATGAATCCCTTTTTCCTTCCCGCCGAGCGCCTGATGGCGCGCCTGAATATCAACCGCAAGCTCGCGCTGATCGCCGTGCTGTTCCTGGTGCCGCTATGCGGCGCGATGTACGTGGTGCTGAGCGATGCGGCGCGATCGATCCGCACCACCGGCGATGAAGTGCGGGGGCTTGCCGTGGCCGGGCATGCGCTCGACTTCATGCGCGAGACCCAGGTCCGGCGCGGCGCCGGCAATGCGGTGTTGTCGGGCAATGCGGCCTTTCGCGCCACCTTCGACGCGGCCGACAACAAGGCCGCGGCCAGCCTGGCGGGGCTGATGCGCAGCATCGCGGAGAATCCTGCCTTTGAACTGGCGGCCGGGGCGCGCAAGCTGGAGCAGGACTGGCAGCATCTGCGCGGGCTTGGCCTGGACACCACGGCGGGGCCGCTGTTCGAGCGCCACAGCGCGCTGGTGCGGCAGACGCAGGCGTTTATCGGCGACGTGGCCGAGCGCTCGCAGCTGGCGCTGGACAGTGAAGCGGGCTCGTACTACCTGCTCAACCTGTTGGTGGGCCCGATGCCGCGCCTGGCTGAGCTGAGCGCGCTGGCGCGCGGCCGCGGGGCCGGCATCATCGCGCAGGGCGGCTATGCCGATGCCGCGCAGCAGGCGGGCCTGGGCGCGCTCGCCGAGCAGATCCACGAGGGGCTGGAAACGGTGCGGCGCGACATCGCGCGCGTCGGGAACGCGGCACCCGCGTACCGGCCGCGCATCGATGCCGCGCTGGCGCGGCTCGCCGCGATGGACAACTTCCATCGCACGCTCAAGGTGCGGATGCTGGGCGCGACCGGCATCGATATCGATGCCAAGACCTACTTCGACGAGGCCACCGCGGCCATCGAAGGCGTGGCGGCCGCCAACAAGGCGTTTGCCGGGATCGTGGACACCATGCTGGCACAGCGTGTCGCGGCGCAGGAAGGGCAGTTCGTATTGCTGGCGGGCATTGCGCTGGTGACCGTGGCCGCAGCGTTCTACCTGTTCATCGGCTTCAGCCGCGGCATGCGCGGCGACGTGCGGCAGGTGGCGGAGATGGTCGAGCGCATCAACGCGGGCGACCTGACCCTGCGCATCGCGGTGCGCGGGCGCGACGAACTGAGCGAGATCAAGCGGCACCTGCTGTCGCTGGTGGACAGCTGGCGCGCGCTGATCGGCGACACCAAGGCCGGCGCGCACAACGTGCTGGCGGCGGCGGGCGATATCGCGCAGGGCAATATCGACCTGTCGCAGCGCACCGAGGAGCAGGCCTCGTCGCTGGAGCAGACCGCGGCCAGCATGGAGCAGCTGACTGCAACCGTGCAGCAGAACGCCAGCAATGCCGGCCAGGCCAGCGAGCTGGCGCGCGAGGCGTCTGGCGTGGCGCGCGCCGGCGGCGATGCGGTCGGGCGCATGCAGCAGACCATGCAGGAGATCGAGGCCGATTCGCGGCGCATCGTCGACATCATCGCGGTGATCGACGGCATTGCCTTCCAGACCAATATCCTGGCGCTGAACGCGGCGGTGGAGGCCGCGCGCGCGGGCGAGGCAGGCCGCGGCTTTGCCGTGGTGGCGACTGAAGTGCGCGGGCTGGCGCAGCGCGCCGGCAGCTCGGCCAAGGAGATCCGCACGCTGATCTCGCAATCGGCGCAGCGCGTGGCGTCGGGCAACACGCTGGCGCTGGACGTTGCCGCGACCATGGAGAACACCGTTGCCGCCATCGGCCGCGTGACGGCGATGATGGATGAGATCAGCCATGCCTCGCGCGAGCAGAGCAGCGGCATCGCCCAGGTCAACCAGGCGGTGACGCAGATGGATCAGGTCACGCAGCAGAACGCGGCGCTGGTGGAGGAGGCCGCCGCGGCGGCGCAGTCACTGCAGGAGCAGGCGCTGCATATGCAGCGGGCAGTGGCGGTGTTCCGGACCGAGGCGCATGCCTAGTGCACCTCGCAGTGCTCAGCGCCGGAAGACCCAGATCACGACCGACACCAGCACCGACACCAGGATGCAGGTCGTGATCGGAAAGTAGAAGCTGAACCCGTCCCGGACGATATGGATATCGCCGGGCAGCCGCCCGAGCGGCAGCTTCGACAGCCAGGGCCAGGCAGCGGCGGCTGCGATCAGCAGGCAGCCAAGGATGAGAAGCAGGCGTTGCATGATCGGATGGATTTGTTCGGGCCGGCGGCTTGTGGCGCCCCGGGTCCTGAGACGTTGGACAGGCACTTCGCCGCAGGATTGCATCGGCTCGGCGCACCGGGGGCAGGGACTATAGGTCGCGGGTTTCGGAATGTAAATTGAGAGTTGGCGCTCTTTGCATGAAATTTGGTTATACCGCCGGAATGCCGCAAGGTTAGTCTGATAGTAAATTTCACGATCAGCCGGTTTTCTGATAGAAAGCACTGTTCCGTGATCCAGATGTTCAGTCTGGTTCCACAAAAATGGCGCCTTCCGGCGAAATCCACACGCTGGATGGCCAATTTCCCGCCGGGTTAACGCTAATTCTGAGTCCCAACGCCCGTTGCCTAAGATTCCGTTCAATTGGAGAACAGCAGTTCGCAATTAGAACAATATCGCATGTCCGGCCCACAGGACGGCTCGTGCGATTTCCAGGCAAACGGAGACAGCAGTGCAACATCCCACCCAAACGAAGGGCGGCGTCACGGACGTCCAGGCCCTGATCGACGGACAGCGATTCACTGGTTACCAGTGGCTCATTCTTGTGCTGTGCTTCCTGATCGTTGCCATTGACGGTTTCGATACCGCCGCAATCGGATATATCGCGCCGGCGCTGGTGCAGGAATGGGGGATCGAGAAAGCCGCCCTCGGGCCCGTCATGAGCGCGGCGCTGTTCGGTCTTGCTTTCGGTGCGATCTTCGCCGGTCCGCTGGCTGACCGTGTCGGCCGCAAGAAGGTGCTGGTGCTGTCCGTCTTCTTCTTTGGCGCCTGCAGCCTCGCCACCGCGTTTGCGCCCACGCTGGGCTGGCTCACGGTCTGGCGCTTCCTGACCGGCCTGGGCCTGGGTGCCGCCATGCCCAATGCCGTGACGCTGACATCGGAGTTTGCGCCGCAACGCCGCCGTGCCGTGCTCGTGAACACCATGTTCTGCGGCTTTCCGCTTGGTTCCGCGGCCGGCGGCTTTGTCGCCGCCGCGATGATTCCGCACTTCGGCTGGCACAGCGTGCTGCTGCTTGGCGGCATCGTGCCGCTTGCGCTCGCGCTGTTGCTGGTGGTGCTGCTGCCGGAGTCCGTGCGCTACATGGTCCTGCGCAACTATCCTGCCACCCAGATCCGCAACGTGCTGCGGCGCGTGACTGGCGCAGACCTGTCCGAGGCCAACAACTTCATCATCGGCGAGCAGGCCCCTGCGACCCGATCCGCCATCGGCACCGTGCTGGCGCCCGGCTATCGCCTGGGCTCGGCGATGCTGTGGACCACTTACTTCATGGGCCTTGTCATCTTCTACCTGCTGACGAGCTGGATGCCGACGCTGATGAAGGACGCCGGTTTCTCGATCCAGCACGCGTCATTCCTGACGGCGCTGTTCCCGCTCGGCGGCGGCATCGGCACCATCGCGGCCGGCTGGTTCATGGACCGCTTCAATCCGAACAAGGTCATCGCCATCACCTACGCTGCAACCGGCGTACTGATCTACGCCGTGGGCCACGGCACCGGCAGCCAGGTGCTGCTGGGCGTGCTGATCTTCCTCGCCGGTACGGCCATGAACGGCGCCCAGTCTTCGATGCCTTCGCTGGCCGCGGCCTTTTACCCGACGCAGGGCCGCGCCACTGGCGTTGCCTGGATGCTTGGCATCGGCCGTTTCGGCGGCATCACCGGTGCGCTGCTCGGTGCCGAACTGCTGCGCCTGCACCTGGGCTTCGACACGATCTTTACGCTGCTCACCGTGCCGGCATTCCTTGCCGCCGGAGCGCTGCTGGTGAAGCATTTCAACAGCCGCCCCGTGGCTGCCGCCGACTCGGTCAATGGCGGCGCAAGCGTGGCAAGTCACTGAGCGGGAGCAGGCTGCGCCGCGGCGCGAATGCAGTTCGCCAGCGCCTCGGCCATCGGCGTGAGCGTGCGGTCGCCGTGCCGCAGCAGGCCGATCGGTTCCTCGGTGCCCTGCGTATCGATTGGCAGGAGTACCAGATCCCCCTCGGATACCGCACGGCTGGTGGCCGAGAGCGGCGCTGCCCACACGCTGTCGCTCTGCCGGGCCAGCAGCCGTCCGAGATAGGCGTCCGAAGTTTCCACGCAGCCGTCCGGCAGCGGCAGGCCGTGCCGGGCGAGCAGGCTTTCGGTGTTGTGGCGGGGAATCGAGCCTGCGGCCGGAATCACCAGCGGCCACGCCAGTGCGTCAACCAGCGTTGGCCGCGATACGGCGGCGAGGGGATGCCCGGGACGAACCGCCAGTGCCAGCGAGTCCGGGCCCAGCGACTCGAACCACAAGCTCTCCATGGCCACCGGGTCGTCCATCCGGCCAATGACCAGATCGAGCACATCCGCCTTGAGCTGGTCGATGAGGTTGCGGTTCATGCCGGTCTGCACGGCCAGACCGACCTCGGGATGCGCGGCGCGGAAACGCAGCAGGGCATCAGTCAACACCGCCGGCACCACGCTTGGCAGCGCACCTAGCCGGATGCGCTCCTGCGGCGGCGCATCCGCGCCGGCCATGCTGTCCGCCGCGGCATCGATATCCGCGAGGATGCGCAGGGCGTGGCGCAGGAAGCGCGTGCCGGCGGTGGTCAGTTCAGTGCCGGCCCGCTGCCGGACCAGCAGGCGGGTGCCGGCCAGTTCCTCGAGCTCGCTCAGTGTCTTGGAGACAGCCGGCTGCGTCAGCCCCAGGCGTTCGGCGGCGCGGCCCAGGTGCTGGGTCTGGGACACGGCCACGAAACAATAGAGGTGCCGCAGCCGCACGCGATTGCGGAAGATTTCGAGCGCGAGTGGGCCTTGGAGTTTCATGTCAAAAAGTTATCGTATTTCGACGAATTCTTAATTTACATGACTTTATGTGTTGTTTAAAGTCAAACCATTCCAATGACAAGGAGACTGCGCGATGACCCGTCTTGCCCAGTACCGCCGTCCCTACTGGGACACCCAGCCCGAATACCGCTTCGATCCCTATGCCTCGACGCAGAAGCGCTCGCCGGGCCAGCCGCTGATTGCGCTGCCGCAGTCGCTGTCTGAAGTGACCGGTCCCACCTTTGGCGCCGAGTTCGTCCGTGAAGGCGATAACGACCTCACCGTCGGCAACGGCGGCGAGCCCATCGGCGAGCGCATCCTCGTGACCGGCCGCGTGCTGGACGAGAATGGCAGGCCGGTGCCGAACGCGCTGATCGAGGTCTGGCAGGCCAATGCGGCCGGCCGCTACGTGCACAAGCGCGACCAGCATGATGCGCCGCTCGACCCGCATTTCTCGGGCGAGGGCCGCACCGTCACCGATGCCAGCGGGCGCTACCAGTTCAAGACCATCAAGCCGGGCGCCTATCCCTGGCGCAACCACCACAATGCCTGGCGGCCGCAGCATATCCACTTCTCGCTGTTCGGCAACGCCTACGCCACGCGGCTGGTGACGCAGATGTATTTCCCCGGCGATCCGCTGTTGCCGTTCGATCCGATCTTCAACTGCGTGCCGGACGAAAAGGCGCGCGACCGGCTTGTGGCCAGCCTCGACTGGGAGACGACCCAGCCCGAATACGCGCTCGGCTACCATTTCGATATCGTGCTGCGTGGCCGCGATGCCACGCCGATGGAGTAAGACCATGCTTTACGCCACCGCATCCCAGACCGTCGGCCCTTATCTCCATATCGGCCTGAACGGCCTGAACTGCGCCGACCTGACCGCCAGCGCGCCGGAACTGGCTGGCCAGCGCATCGTGATCGAAGGCCGCGTGACCGACGCCGACGGCGAGCCCGTGCCGGACGGCATGGTCGAGATCTGGCAGGCCAACCCCGCCGGCCGCTACCGCCACCCCGACGATGCGCGCGAGCTGCCGCTGGTGCCTGGCTTTACCGGCTTCGGCCGCGTGCCGACCGAGGCCGACGGCTCGTTCCGCTTTGTCACCGTCAAGCCCGGCACCGTGCCCGGTCCGGACGGCCGGCCGCAGGCGCCGCATATCATGGTGTCGGTGTTCATGCGCGGGCTGGTCAAGCATGTCGCCACGCGCATGTACTTCCCGGACGAAGCGGCCGCCAATGCTGCCGATGCCGTGCTGGCGCTGGTCCCCGCCGAGCGCCGCGGCACGCTGATTGCCAGCGATGCCGGCAACGGCACGCTGCGCTGGGACGTGGCGCTGCAGGGGCAGGGCGAGACGGTGTTCTTCGATATCTGAAGGCCCCGCTGCCGGCAACAGACGCATAATCGGGTGGCCGTCGATGTCACGGCCACTCACGCTACCCATCGCCCCCAATGCCAACCGCTATGCGTCTTACCGATCCCATGTCCGGCAGCCCGGCCGTGCTGGACATTTTCTCCGACGCCGGCACGGTGCAGCGTATGCTTGCCGTGGAGGCCGCGCTCGCGCGCGCCGAAGCCGACAGCGGCGTGATCCCTGCCGCGGCCGCGGCCGTGATTTCAGACGTCTGCCGCGACCCCGGCATCATTGACCGCGACGCGCTTGCGCAAGCCGCTGTCGCTGCCGGCAATCTCGCCATTCCCTTCGTCAGGCAACTGACCGCCGCCGTGGCCGCGCGCGATGCCGAGGCGGCGCGCTTTGTCCACTGGGGCGCCACCAGCCAGGACATCATCGACACCGCACTGGTGCTCCAGGCCGGCGACGCGCTGCGCGCGCTGGATGCCGACCTGGTGCGCCTGGGCGAAGCCTGCGCCGCGCTGGCTTCGGCGCATCGGGCCACGCCGATGGTCGCGCGCACCTGGCTCCAGCATGCCCTGCCAGCCAGCTTCGGCCTCAAGGCCGCGGGCTGGCTCGATGCGCTGCGCCGCGATCTCGGCCGTCTCGATGCCACCCGTGTCCAGACCCGCGTGCTGCAGTTCGGCGGCGCCGCCGGCACGCTCGCCAGCCTTGGCCAGGCCGCGCCCGCGGTGACCGCCGCGCTGGCCCGCGAACTGGACCTGGCCGCCCCTGTGCTGCCGTGGCACGCACATCGCGACCGCATGGCCGAGATCGCCACCACGCTGGGCATGCTGATCGGCACGCTCGGCAAGATGGCGCGCGATATCTCCCTGATGATGCAGACCGAGGTGGCGGAAGTGGCCGAGCCAGCCGGCCCCGGCCGCGGCGGCTCCAGCACCATGCCGCACAAGCGCAACCCGGTCGGCTGCGCGGCAGTGCTGACGGCCGCGGTGCGCGTGCCCCCGCTGGTGGCGACGATGCTGGCGGGCATGGTGCAGGAACATGAACGCGCCCTGGGCGGCTGGCAGGCAGAGTGGGACACGCTGCCGCAGATCGTGACGCTGGCCGCCGGCGCGCTGCGCCAGATGGGCGAGGTCGTGGCGGGGCTGCAGGTCGATACGGCGCGCATGCGTGCCAACCTCGGCCTCACCCATGGCCTGATCCTCGGCGAGGCGGCGATGCTTGAACTTGGCAGCAGGATCGGTCGGCTGCCAGCGCACCATCTGGTAGAGCGTGCCTCGCAACGTGCGGTGGCCGACGGCACCAGCCTGCGCGACGCGCTGGCCCTCACGCTGCAATCCGACCCGGCGCATGCCGGCCTGCTCGATGACGCCGTGCTGGACCGCCTTGCCGACCCGGCCAACTACGCGGGCCAGTCAGCTGCCTTTGCGGACGCCGCCGTGCAGGCCTGGCAATCCGCGCTGGCGGCGCGCCAGTCCTGAGACTGCCCTGAGCCCGGAACTACCGCGATGCGCCGGCCACGCCGCCGGCCGCGCACCCAAGGAGACTGTATTGCCCTACCTCGACCACGCCGGCGCCCGGCTCTTCTACACCGTTGACGGCCCCGATTCCGCGCCGGCCATCCTCTTCTCGAACTCGCTCGGCACCGACCACACCATGTGGGAGCCGCAGGCTGCCACGCTGGCCGGGCGCTTTCGCGTGGTGCGCTACGACACCCGCGGCCACGGCCGCTCGACCGCGCCTGGCGATGCCTTTACCGTGGCGCAGCTCGGGCAGGACGTCATCGCCATCCTGGATGCGCTGGGGATCGGGCAGGCGGTGTTCTGTGGCCTGTCGATGGGCGGGCTCACCGGGATGTGGCTGGGCATCCATGCGCCGCAGCGGTTCTCGCATATCGTGCTGGCCAATACCGCCGCGAAGATCGGCAATGCCGACGGCTGGAATACCCGCATCGACACCGTGCTGCGCGAAGGCATGGCCGTGATGGTCGCGCCTTCGGTCGAACGCTGGTTCACGCCGGGGTTTGCCGCCACGGCGGAGCGCGCCCTGGACGGCTTGCGCGATGTGCTGGCCGGGCTCGATCCGCGCGGCTATGCGGCCAATTGCGCGGCCGTGCGCGACGCCGATTTCCGCGAGTCGGTCGCGTCGATCCAAGTGCCGGTGCTGGTCATCGCCGGCAGCCAGGACCCGTCGACCCCTGCGCAGGAAGGCCGCGAGCTGGCTGATGCGATTCCCGGCGCCCGCTTTGTCGAACTGCCCGCCGCGCATATTTCCAGCATCGAGCAGCCCGGCCGCTTCACGGCAGCGCTGCTCGATTTCGTGCGCGGCCGGCTGCCGGTGACCGATGATCATGCGCGCTACGACGCCGGCCTTGCCGTGCGGCGCGAGGTGCTGGGCAGCGCGCACGTGGACCGTTCGCTCGCGCGGCTGACCCCGCTCAACGAGGAATTCCAGAACCTCATCACGCGCTATGCCTGGGGCGAGATCTGGACGCGCGAAGGCCTGCCGCGGCATACGCGCAGCCTGCTGACCATCGCCATGATGGTGGCGCTGAACCGCCCGGAGGAGCTCAGGTTGCATCTGCGCGCCGCCGCCAACAATGGCGTGACGCGCGACGAGATCAAGGAGGTGCTGCTGCAGACCGCGATCTATTGCGGCGTGCCGGCGGCGAACTCGGCCTTTCATCTGGCCGAGGAGGTGTTCGCCGGGATGGACCAGGCCGGCTGACCGGTCACCCCGCCGCATCCGCGGGCGGCGGCATGGCTGCCGGCAGCCGCGCGCGCCCCGATTGCCGGAACTCTGTCGGCGACTGTCCTACCAGCCGCGCGAAGAAGCGCGAGAAGTAGGCGGCGTCGGAGAACCCGAGCGACAGGGCGATGTACTTGACCTCCAGGTCGCTGAAGAGCAAGTCGCGCTGCGCCTCGGCCAGCACGCGCGCATGGATCATCTGCAGGGCCGACTGCCCGCACGCCTGTCGGCACACGCGGTTGAGCTGTGTGGGCGTGATGCCGATGGCGCCGGCATAGTGCGCGATTTCCTTCTGCTCACGATAAGCTGACTCGAGCATCTGCTGAAAGTGCTGGAAGTGCCGCGCGGGCCGGCTGTTGCTGCGCACCGCGGCCGGCGCGGTGGCATTGGCCAGCCGCGCGATGCCGATCAGCAGCAGCGTCATCAACGCCGACAGCGACGCCCCCGGCCAGGCGGACACAGTTTCCATCTCGCCACGAACGAGCGCCAGCGTATCGGCCAGCGCGTGGCCCCGGCGCACGCGGTCGTGGCGCGGACGGGCGAACAGCGGCAGCGCATCCGGCACACCGGCCAGCAGCGTGCGCAGGTGGCTGTCGGTCATGGTCACAACCATGCCGTCGGTGTCCGGAGTGAAGACAAAGCCGTGGATGTGCCGTGGCGGCATCGTCACCAGCGAACCGCTGCGCAGCGGTTCGCGCCGCTCCTCCAGCAAGGCTTCGCCGGCGCCTGAGTGAATGTACAGAATTTGCAGGAAGCGCTCATGCCGGTGTGGCTTGATCTCCCACCCGTGCAGGCGGCTGCGCGCGGCGATGGACTCAAAATGCAGCTGGTTTGACAGCAATTCCGAGGGATTGGTGCCGTACAGCGAGTACGTCGGGACAGGTCTCACGGTGGCTTCAGTGTTTACCAGCGATGTTCCGATTGTCCTGTCATTGGTTCGATCTGTCCATTCCTTGGCGGGCCACCGCCGACTATCTTTAGCGGCAGAAGACGGATACCCACAAGGAGACAAGACATGCGCACCCAGGTTGCCATCATCGGCGCCGGCCCGGCCGGCCTGCTGCTCGGCCAGTTGCTGACACGCGCCGGCATCGACAACATCATCATCGAACAACGCAGCCCCGAATACGTGCTTGGCCGCATCCGCGCGGGCATCCTGGAGAGCGTCACCGTCGACGCGCTGGAACGCGCCGGCGTGGCCCGGCGGCTGCATGCGGAAGGCCTGGTCCACCACGGCATCGCACTGTCGTACGGCGGGCAGCGCCACCATATCGACCTGCATGCGCTGATCGGGCGCAGCGTCACCGTGTACGGGCAGACCGAGGTCACGCGCGACCTGATGGAAGCGCGCCGCGCCGACGGCACCCCCACCATCTATGAAGCGCAGGAAGTCAGCGTGCAGGGCTTCGACGGCAGCACGCCGTCGGTGCGCTATCGCAAGGATGACGCCATGCACGAGGTTGCCTGCGACTACATCGCCGGCTGCGACGGCTTTCACGGCATCTGCCGCGAGAGCGTGCCGGTGGCGGCGCGGCAGGTGTTCGAGCGCGTCTATCCGTTTGGCTGGCTGGGGCTGTTGTCGGAGACGCCACCCGTTGCCGATGAGCTGGTCTACGCCAGCCATGAGCGCGGCTTCGCGCTGTGCAGCATGCGTTCACGCCACCGCAGCCGCTACTACGTGCAGGTGGCGTCGAGCGAGCGCGTGGAAGACTGGTCCGATGAGCGCTTCTGGCAGGAGCTGCGCAGCCGGCTCGATCCGCAGACGGCAAGCGCGCTGGTGACCGGGCCCAGCATCGAGAAGAGCATTGCGCCGCTGCGCAGCTTTGTGTGCGAGCCGATGCGTTTTGGCCGGCTGTTCCTGGCGGGCGACGCGGCGCATATCGTGCCGCCTACCGGGGCCAAGGGGTTGAACCTGGCGGCCAGTGATGTGCTGGCGTTGTCCGAGGGTTTTGAAGCCCGTTACCGCCATGCCGATGCCAGCGGCCTCGATGGCTATTCCGCGCGTTGCCTGCAGCGGGTGTGGAAGGCCGAGCGCTTCTCGTGGTGGATGACTTCGCTGTTGCACCGGTTTCCGGATGCGGATGCGTTCTCGTTGCGGATGCAGCGGGCGGAGCTGGAGTATTTGGTGGGGTCGGAGGCGGCGTCGCGGGCGCTGGCGGAGAATTATGTGGGGTTGCCGTATTGAGCTGAGTGCGCTGCGCGATTGCTGACAGCTTTTGCATGCTGCGGGTTTGCTCCCTCTCCCGCGAGCGGGAGAGGGAGCAAACAATCGGGTTCCCGGAACTCGGTAGCACCTTGCCGGCAGCCAACGCTACGCTACCAGCGCGCCGGCACCCGGCACCATCGCCTGCACCGCCTGCAGCGTGTCTCCGACCACCCCACCCACCAGCACCACGGCCGGGCTGGCCAGCCCCGCTGCGAGCGATTCGGCGAGCGTGCCGAGCGAGCCGGTCCAGCTGCGTGCCTGCTCGCTGCCGGCATGCATCACCACCGCCGCTGGCATGTCGCTGCACATGCCCGCCGCCAGCAAGCCGTCGCGGATCGCCGCGATCCGGCTCATGCCCATATAGATCACCAGCGTGGTGCCGCCACGCACCAGCGCCTGCCAGTCGGGCGAGCCGTGCGCGCTGGTATGGCCGGTGACAAAGGTCACGCCATGGCAGTGCGCGCGGTGGGTCAGCGCAATCCCCAGTGCCTGCGCGGCGGCCATGCCGCTGCTGATGCCGTTGACGATCTCGACGGCCATGCCCTGGCCGCGCAGGAAGGCCGCTTCTTCGCCGCCGCGCCCGAACAGCAGCGGATCTCCGCCCTTGACGCGCGCCACGTTGCGGCCGGCCAGCGCATGCTGCAGCGTCAGCTGCTGGATGCGTTCCTGGCTGACCGAGCAGCGCCCGCCGCGCTTGCCGACCCACTCCACATGGGTGCCGGGGCTGGCATAGCAGGACATCTCCGGCGCGACCAGGTCATCGACCAGCCAGACCTCGGCCGCGGCCAGCGCGCGCATGGCGCGTACCGTGACCAGGTCCGGGCTGCCGGGGCCGACGCCGACCAGCCAGACCTTGCCGGGCTTCAGGGGGGAATTCATCTTGGCCTCCTGCAATGGGGCATCACCACGCCGGCTCAGTGGCTGGTGCCGGCCGAGCGCGTGGTCTTGTTGAAGACGTTGTACTTGCCGATTGGCTTGTCCATCGGCAGGCGCCTGACCTCCTGCAAGGTGGCCGCGTCGTACACGACGATGGCGCCGTCGCGCTCCATCAGGCTGACCAGCGCGTAGCGCCCGTCGCGCGTGAATTCGACGTGGGCGGCGGTGCGCCCAGGGCTCGGCGTGACGCTGCCGACCACCCGCAGGCTTTGCTTGTCGATCACCTGCAGCGTGTCGCGCTTCGGGCTCATCATGGCGTCGGCCCAGGCGTAGGGGTTGTTTTCATGGCTACGCAGGAAAAAGCCCGGGCCGTTGGTTGGTATGGTGGCGATCGTATGCCAGGCCTGCATGTCGATCACCGTGATGCGCCCCTGCCCGAGGTCGGGCGAGGCCATCACTTCACGGCCATCGCGCTGCCAGGTGATGCCGCTGCCCAGGTGCGGCATGCCGCCAAGCGCAAGCGCCGCAACCTTGCGGCCCTTCTGCAGGTCGATCACTTGTCCGCCACCTTTGCGCGAAGCGCCCAGGATATGGCGATAGGACTGGTCGAAGAAGAAGTCATCGAGCACATCATCCAGCACCACCACGCGCGGTGCCAGCGCGGGCAACGGCGCGCCGGCCGCATCGGCATACGGAATCTCCCAGACCTCGGCGATATCCTTCAGCGCGGCAAAAAAGCTGTGGCGCGGCGCGGCGTCGTAGACGGCGGAGACGCGCGAGGCCTCGCCATCGCGCCCCCTCACGTCGATCACCCGCGCCAGCGACAGGTCTTCGGCATGGAGCAGCACCAGCGTGCGCGGCAGCGTATTGCCGGCCAGCACCCAGCGGCCGTCGTCGCTGACGGCGACGTTGCGCGTGTTCACACCGGCCCGGATCTCCGCCACATAGGCCAGGTTCCACACGTCGTATTTGCTGACCCAGCCATCGCGGCTGGCCATGTAGACATAGCGGCCGTCGCGGCTGAACTTGGGGCCGCCGTGCAGCGCAAAGCGGGTGGCAAAGCGATGGACCGGTGCCAGCCGATCCCCGTCCAGCACGGTCACATGATGGCTGCCGGCCTCCACCACCACGAACAGGTTTTGCGGATCGGCGCTGAACACGGGCCGTGCCGGCAGGCTGCCGGGGGCGTGGTGGACGATATGGCTGGCGCGAATGGCCTCTGCGTTCCATTGCGGCGTGGCTGCGGGCGCCGTGCGCAGCCAGCGCGCCAGCGCCTGCAAGTCGGGTTCGGCCAGCGTGCCGGCGAATGCCGGCATCTGCGTGGCGGCACGGCCATCGTGCAGCACCTGGTCAAGTTCGCTGGCGCGCAGGCGTTCCAGGCTCTCCGGCAGCAGCGCGGGGCCCATGGCGCCGAGGCGGTCGGTGCCATGGCAGGTGGCGCAGTGCTGGCTGTAGACCGCCGCGGGTTCGGCGGCCATGGCGGATTGCGCGGCGCCGGCAAAGGCCAGGGCGATCAGCCATCGGAGCACGGTCTTCATGCTGCGACCTCCGTGCCCGGCGTATGCGCGATCTCGTCATCGCTCAGGTAGCAACCCGGGTCCTCCGCCCAGGGGTTGCCCGTCAGCGCAAAGGCGCGCACCCGGGTGTTGCCGTTGCAGATGGCGCGATATGCGCAGCCGGCGCAACGCCCCTGCAGCGGACGCGGCGTGCTGGCCAGGCCCGCCATCAGCGGATCGGCGCGGCTGGCCCAGATATCGCCGAACGGCCGCTCGCGCACATTGCCCACGGTCACGTGCCACCACATCGTGTCGGGATGGACATTGCCCAGGTTGTCGATATTGGCCACGCCGACGCCGGTGGCGTTGCCGCCCCAGTGTTCCAGCCGCTGGCGCAAATCGGCCAGGCGATGCGGCAGGCGCCTGGCGATCCAGTACAGCAGGTACACGCCATCCGCATCGTTGTTGCCGGTGACGAAGTCGCCCGCATGGCCCTGCTGCGTGCGCTGCCAGACGTGGTCGAACAGCCAGTCGAGCGCGGCGCGGGTGCGGGCATGGTGCGCGTCTTCGGCGCGATGGCTGCGCGCACGGCCGGCATAGTTGAAGTGAGACAGGTAGAACTTGTCGATGCCCTCGCATTCGGTCAGGGCCACCAAGTCGGGCAGTTGCGCCGCGTTGGCTTCGGTCAGCGTCATGCGCACGCCCACGCGCAGGCCGGCCGCACGCGCGGCGCGCAGGCCGGCCTGCGCCTGCGCGAAGGCGCCGTCGCTGCGGCGGAACCGGTCGTGCGTGGCGGGCAAGCCGTCCAGGCTGACGCCGACGTAGTCGAAGCCCGCTGCCGCGAGCCGGGCGGCATGCCCTGCATCAAGCAGCGTGCCGTTGGATGACAGCGACAGGTGGAAGCCGAGCGCGCGCGCCCGTGCGGCAATCTCATAGAGGTCAGGCCGCAGCAGCGGTTCGCCCCCGGACAGGATCAGCGCGGGCACGCGCGCATCGCGCAGCTGGTCGAGCACGCGCAGCGCCTCGGCGGTATCCAGCTCGCCCTTGAAGTCCGTGTCGGCGGAGGTGGCATAGCAATGCCGGCAGTTGAGGTTGCAGCGGCGGATCAGGTTCCAGATCACCACCGGGCCGGCGGGCTTGCGCGGCGGCGGCACCGGGCCGGCATCGCGCAGGGCTTCCATGAAGCGGGACAGGCGGAACATGGGCGGGGTTTCCTATTGGTCTGGGCCGGGCGACGGCAGGCGCAGCCCGGTTTTCTTGAGGATGCGGGTGGACCACAGCACGTCGTGCGCGCGGCAGGCGTCGCCAAGCAGTGCCGCGATCGCGGCAACCTGCGGCGCGGCGTCTTCGCGGGAGCGCGCATGGACCATCGCGAACAGGTTGTAGGGCCAATTCGGCAAGTGGCGCGGACGGCGATAGCAATGGCTGACGAAGGGCAGGGCGCCGATGCGCTCGCCCAGCGTGTCAATGCACGCATCGTCCACGTCCCACACGGTCATGCCGTTGGCGCGCCAGCCCAGCCGGTAGTGGTTGGGCACGGCGCCGATACGGCGCAGCACGCCGCGCGCCTGCATCGCAGCCAGCCGCGTGATCACCTCGTGCTCGGTCAGGCCGAGTTCGCAGGCCACCGCCGCATAGGGCGCCGGCACCAGCGGCAGGCCGGCTTGCGTGGCGCGGATCAGCGCCAGGTCGACGGGATCGACAGGCTCGGACATCAGGCGGGCAGGTAGAGGTTGACGAAGAACTCGCGTTCCTTCGGGAACGGCAGGATCTCGACGCCGGCCGCCGCGGCAATGCGCGCGAGCACCGGTGCGACCTCCCCCGGCCTTGCCACCGCCAGCACGAACCACAGGTTCAGGTGATGCGTCCGCGCATAGTGGTGGGCGACCTCGGGGTGCGCGTTGACGGCGGCGATCACAGCTTCAATCCGTTCGGCTGGCGTATGGCAGGCGCACAGCACGAAGCTTCCGCCTGCGCGCTCGATCTGGTACAGCGGGCCGACGCGCGTCAGCACGCCTGCGGCAAGCAGCGCGCGCAGCCGCTCCAGCAGTTCGGCCTCGGTGATGCCGAGGGCCGATGCGGCTTCGGCATACGGATGCGGCACCAGTGGCAGGCCGCGCTGCAGCGCGTTGATGATGCGGCGGTCGAGCGGGTCGAGTGCTGCGATTGCACGGGTCATGCCGACACCTGCATGGCATAGCGTGTGCCGCGCTGCTTGTAGCAGCGCGTGCCGACCAGCACGGTCCCGGGCGCATGTTCCAGCCCGGCGGTGGCGTGGATGCGCGCCAGCGCGGGCTGCAAGTCCTCCGCATTGCGCGCATGGACCATCGCAAACAGGTTGTAGGGCCAGTCGGGCAGCCGGCGCGCGCGGCGGTAGCACAGGGTCACGCGCGCCTGCCGGGCCAACCGCATGCCGATGGCGTCCACGTGCGCGTCGGGCACGTCCCACACGCACATGGCGTTGTGGCCGAAGCCGAAGCGCCCATGCTGCAGCACCACGCCCAAGCGCCGGATCACGCCCTGCGCGGACCAGCGCGCCAGCCGCTCCAGGACCTGCGGCATCGGCATCCGCGCTTGCGCCGCCAGCGCGTGGAACGGGCGCGGCGTCAGCGGCAGGCCGGTTTCCAGTGCTGCCACCAGGCGCCAGTCGTCATCGTCCAGGGCGACAGGTGCGGCGGGAGCGGCCGCGCTGGCTGCGCGGCGGGCGCGTGCGCTGCCCGGGCGCGCGAGCGGGAAACCGAGGTCGATGTGATACTCGCGGGCCATGGGCAGGTCCAGCGGCGCCAGGCCGGTCATGTCCCCGATCGACGCCAGCGTGACGTCGAGCATGCGTCGCTCGCGCGCGCCCGCGACAAACCACAGGTTGTACGGGTGGCCGCTGCGCGCATAGTTGTGGCTGACCGCCGCGCAGGCGCTGACGCGCGCCGCCACGCGGTCCAGCTGGGCCGGCGGCACGGACAGCGCCGCCAGCGTGCTGACGCCGATCACGTTGGGCGCGAACACGGCGCCGACGCGGCTGATGCGCCCGCTGCCCAGGTCGCGCGCCAGCAGGCTCAGCAGCGTGTGTTCACACAGGCCGAGCTTGCCGGCCAGCGCCTGGTAGGGCCGCGGCTGCAGCGGGAAATCGCGCTGCAGGGTGTCGTAGAGGTTCAGTTCATCGTACATGGGGCCCTTACATGCCGAACCGTTGCGCGCGCACGGTGAAGAAGATGCCGCTGGGGTTGTCGGCGGGCAGCGTGGCAATGCGCGCCAGGCTGGCGGTGTCGTAGACCTCGACACGGTTGTCGTCGCGGCAGGACAGCCACAGCGACTCGCCCTTGGGTGTGAACTCCATGTGCAGCACGCCTCGGCAGGGATGCAGCGTGCGCACCACCTGGCGCGTGGCGGTGTCGATCACCTGCACCGTGTCGTTGTGGGGGAAGGCGAAGTTGACCCAGACCTGGCGCCCGTCTGGCCGTGCCATCACAAAGACCGGCTGGCCGGCCAGCGGCACGCGCGCGGCCTGCTGCCAGCCGTTGGCGGGGTCGGCCACCAACACCTCATGACGGCCGATCGCCGGCAGCCAGGCCATGCCCTGGGCCATGGCCCAGCCGCGCAGGTGCGGCATCTTGTAGACCGGCAGCGGCGCGCTGCCGCGGCCGTAGCCGGAGAGCACGCGGCGCGACAGCAGCGGCGCCTGCCACAGGTCGACCAGCGCCAGGCCGTCCTCACCGAACAGGCCGGCCAGGTACCAGCGGCCATCGGGCGTGACCAGTCCGTCGTACGGCTCGCGGCCGGCGGGCAGGCGTGTCACCTGCGGCCGGCGCGGATAGCTGGCGTCGATGATCCAGATCTCGCCGGATTCGAACAGGCTGGCGGCAAAGCGGCGGCCGGGCAGGTCGGCCAGGCCCACCACCTTGGAGCGGCGGCCGTCATTGCCGATCGCCGGCAGGTCAGCCAGCGGTTCAAGGGTCTGTGCGTCGAACAGGCGGATGCCGCCAGGCGCGTAGTTCTGCGCGGCCACCACGCGGCCATCCTGCGAGATCGCGCCGCCGATGCTGTTACCCGCCTGCAGCATGCGGTGGGTGATGCGGGCGCTGAGCAGGTCCACGCGCGTCAGTCCCCCGTCGCGGCCGAAGACATAGGCGTAGCGTGCATCGCGCGAGAACACCACGCTGGCGTGGGACAAGTCGCCGAGTCCTTCCACCGTTGCCAGCCGGGTCATGCCGGTGGTCTCGACAATCTGCAGCTGCCCGGCGGCGCGCTCCACCACCACGCCCAGGTCGCCGGTGCCGCGCACGGCGCTGGCACAACCCGCCACCAGCGCGGCGGCAACGGTGGCGCACAAGGCCGCGGCCAGGCCGCGGATCAGTTGCCTTGCGGCGAGGCGGCCGGTGGCTTGCCGGCCTGCAGTCGATCGATCAGCCATTGGGCTTCATCCTGCGTCATGAAGGGTTGCCAGGGCGGCATCGCGGTGCCGGGGCGGCCGTACAGCACGGTGGCGATCAGGCCCGCGGGCGGCTTGCCGGACAGCGCCTCGCGCGTCAACGGCGGGCCCAGCCCGCCGCGCAGCGTCATGCCATGGCAGGCGCCGCAGTCATCGCGCAGCCAGTGCGCAAGCTGCGCCTGCCGGGCAGGGGTGGGCTGGGCCGCCGCGCCGGGCGCTGCGCCCAGCAAGGCAGCTGCCAGCCCCGCCAGTGCAGCGCGCCGCCAGGCGATGTGATCACGCATGGTGGTGCCGGCTCAGTACACGTCGTGCTGCGTGTTGTAGGCGTTGAACTTGCCGGTCGGGGTGACCAGGCGCTTGTCCTTGATCACGGTCTTGAGCGTGCGGGTCTTGTCATCGACCACCACCAGCGCGGACTCGCCGTCCTTGGTGCCCCAGACCGAGAACCAGACCTCGTCGCCGGCCTTGTTGTATTCGGCCTGCACCACGCGCCTGGCGCCCGCGCCCTTCAGCTCGGCCCATTCAGCGATCGGCAGCACCTTGTAGCCGGCTTCCAGGTTGCGCGTGTCGAATACCGCCACCGACTGGTTGAGCTTGGCGTCAGGGTTCAGCGGCGTGTCGACCCACAGGTTGGACGACTTCGGGTGGGTCTTGATGAAGAGCGAGCCGCCGCCCTGGCCCTTGATGGTCTGCACCACCTTCCACGCCTGCGCCGGGTGTCCGACCGGATCGGTGCCGATCAGGCTGATCGTCTCGTCGCCAAGGTGGCTGGTGGTCCAGACCGGGCCGAACTTCGGATGCGTGAAGTTGGCGCCGCGTCCCGGATGCGGGGTCTTGCCCACGTTGATCAGTGCGGCCAGCTTGTTCTCCTTGGTGTCGACCACGGCGATCTTGTCGGACGCATTGGCGGCCACCAGGAAGTAGCGGCCGGTGGCGTCGAAGCCGCCGTCATGCAGGAACTTGGCTGAATCAATCGTGGTGGTCTTCAGGTTGGACAGGTCCGAGTAGTTGACCATCAGGATCTTGCCGGTCTCCTTGGCGTTGATCACGAACTCCGGATGGAAATGGCTGGCGACGATGGCCGCCACGCGCGGCTCGGGGTGGTATTCGTTGTCCACGGTCATGCCGCGCGTGGAGACCACCTTGAGCGGCTTGAGCGTGTCGCCTTCCATGATCACGTACTGCGGCGGCCAGTAGGACCCGGCCACGGCGTACTTGTCCTCATAGCCCTTGTACTTGGAGGTCTCGACCGAGCGCGCCTCCATGCCGACCTTCACTTCCGCGACGATATCGGGCTTGGGCAGCCACAGGTCGATCAGGTCCAGCCGCGCATCGCGGCCGATCACATACAGGTAGCGCCCGGACGCCGACATGCGCGAGATATGCACCGCGTAGCCGGTCTTGACGATATTGATGATCTGCTTGCTGTCGCCGTCGATCAGCGCCACCTCGCCGGCATCGCGCAGCGTGACCGAGAAGAGGTTGTCAAGGTTGTACTGGTTCATCTTCCTGGTCGGGCGCTGGGCCACCGGCAGGATGTCCTTGCGGCTTTTCTCGATATCGGCCAGCGAGTACTCGGGCGGGGTCGGCGGGTCGAGCTGGATATAGCGCGCCATCAGGTCGACTTCCGGGTCGGAGAGATCGCCCGAGGTGCCCCAGTTCGGCATGCCGGCGGGGCTGCCGTACTTGATGAAGGTCTTCAGGTACTCGGTGCCGCGCGCGCGGGTGATGTCCGGCGTCAGCGCCTTGCCGGTCGCGCCCTTGCGCAGCACGCCGTGGCAGCCGGCGCAGCGCTCGAAGTAGATCTGCCGGGCGTGGTCGAACTCAGCGGCAGTGAGGGTGGGGATGGCGGCCTTCTGTTCCGCCTTCGGTTCTGCCTTGGTGGCTGCATGTGGCAGCCCGAGCCAGAGTGAGAGCGGCAATGCCGCGATTGCCGGGTACAGCCAGTTTTTTGCTTTCATGGGTGCCGTGGATCAGCGGTGAGGAAAGCGGTTTCGCGGTGCCCATGCCTGGGTGGCGGGCACCTGTCGTCATGTGGGAAGCATGCGGACACACTGACGACATGGAATTGACTGGCATCAAACGGCGGCGGTGGTGCGGGAACGAAGTGTGGGTGGTTGATGTTTGTCGTTTGCGATGGTGCAAGCGCACCGTGGAGGCGATGCGCTTGCAAGGCAGGGTTCAGGTCGGGCCCAAGCGGTCGCGCGTGCGCCTGGCCACGTTCGTTGTCCACGGGAACGCGCCCCGGTACTGCTGGATGAACTGCTCGATCTCGCCGCGCTGCCGCAGCGACAGGCCGATCATGTCCAGCCCTTCGATAAACATGCGGCGGTGCCGTGCCGACAGGTCGAAGGCGTAGTCGCCAGACGGAGTGCGCACCCGCATCGCCTCGACATCGATGCTGATGGTGTTGCCCGCGTCCGCATCCACGTCGTTCATCAACGGCTCGATCACCTCACGCGGCAGCATCACCAGCAGCAGCCGGTTGTTCATCGCGTTCGAATAGAAGATCTCGCCGAAGCTCGGCGCAATCACGGCGCGGATGCCAAATTGCTGCAGGCCCCAGACGGCGTGCTCGCGGCTGGAGCCGCAGCCGAAGTTGGCGCCGCTCACCAGGATACTGGTGCCGGCGTACTCGGGCCGGTTCAGCACGAAGCCAGGGCGCGGCGCGCCGCTGGCATCGAAGCGGTGGTCGTAGAGGATGCCCTCGGCCAGCCCGGCCTTGTCGATCCCGCGCAGAAACTGCTTGGGGATGATCTGGTCGGTATCGAGGTTCTCGAAGCGGATGGCGGCGCCTTTGCCGGCGATGCAGGTGTGTTCAGGCATGGGTGATCTCCAACTTGCGGACGTCGGTGATGACGCCGGTGACCGCTGCCGCGGCGGCCATGGCCGGGCTCATCAGGTGGGTGATGGCACCGCGTCCCTGCCGGCCCTCGAAATTGCGGTTGGTGGTGGAAGCGCAGCGCACGCCGTCGGCGAGCACGTCGTCGTTCATGGCCAGGCACATCGAGCAGCCCGGTTGCCGCCATTCAAAGCCGGCGGCGGTGAGGATCCCGGCCAGGCCCTCGCGCTCGGCCTGGGCCTTGACCGCGCCCGACCCAGGCACCACCATGGCCCGGACCCCTGCAGCGACCTTGCGGCCGCGCACTACGCTGGCCACCGCGCGCAGGTCCTCGATGCGGCCGTTGGTGCAGGAGCCGATGAAGACGTGCTGGATCGGCGTGCCTGCCAGCGCGGCGCCCGGTTGCAGGTGCGTGTACGCCAGCGCGCGCTCGACCGAGCGCTGCTCGGCCTCGTCGATCTGGTCTTCCGGGAACGGGATCTGCCCGGAAACCGGCAGCACCTGGTCCGGGCTGGTGCCCCAGGTGACGTAGGGCTCGATCTCGCTCGCGTCGAACACGAAGTCCATGTCGAACACGGCGTCCGGATCGCTCTGCAGCGTGGCCCAGTAGCTGAGCGCGGCGTCGCGCTGCGGGCCTTCGATATCCACGGCGCGGCGCAGCACATAGTCGGTGGCGACCGCGTCCGGCGCGATCAGCGCGCCGCGCGCCGCGGCTTCCACGGTCATGTTGCACAGCGTGAAGCGGGCCTCGACGCTCAGGTCGCGGATCGCCGATCCGCAGTACTCCACCACGTAGCCGCGCGCACCTTGCGCGCCGATCGCGCCGATGATCCTGAGGATCAGGTCCTTGGCGGTGGTGCCGGCGGGCAGCTTGCCGTCCACGCGGATGCGCATGGTCCTGGCCATCCGGTAGACCAGCGTCTGGGTGGCCAGCACATGCTCGACCTCGGACGTGCCGATGCCGAAGCCCAGCGCGCCGAGCGCGCCGTAGGTGGTGGTATGGCTGTCGCCGCAGATCACCACCATGCCCGGCCGGATCATGCCGTGCTCGGGCGCGATCACGTGCTCGATGCCCTGCAGCGTGTCGTTGGTGTCGAACAGCGGGATCGCGTGCCGCTCGCAGTTGGCACGCAGGTTGGTGGCCTGCAGCGCCGAGGCCGGGTCCGCGATCACGCGGATCGCTGTGGGGTGCGTCGGGATGATATGGCTGACCACCGAGACGTTCTGTCCCGGCACCAGCACGCCGCGGCCCTGTTCATGCAACCCGGCGAAGGCCTGCGGGCTGGTGTACTCGTTCATCAGGTGCAGGTCGCAGTACAACAGCACATTGTCGTCGTCGATCCTGGCCACGGTATGGGAGTCGACCAGCTTCTGGTATAGCGTCTTGGGGGTCATGGCAACTGCCTTGTCTGTCGTTATTCCGCGGTGATGCCGCGCTGCCTGATCAGGTTGGCCCACACAGGCATCTCCTTTTCCAGGCGCTGGCGTGCCGCCTCGGGCGTGGTCGGGGTGGGCTCGAAGCCTTCCTTGAGCATGCGGTCACGGGTTGCCTGCGCGGCCAGCGCGGTGTTCAGTGCCGCGTTCAGCTTGTCGATCACGGGCTTGGGCGTGCCGGCCGGGGCAAACACCATGAACCAGGTCTCGAAGGCATAGCCGGGCAGGCCCGCCTCGGCCGCGGTCGGCACATTGGGCAACTGCGGCGAGCGCCTGGTGCCGGTGACGGCGAGCGCCTTGAGCTTGCCGCCCTGCACATGCTGCTGCGCGGCCGAGACCACCGGGAAGCTCATGTCCACCTGGCCCGCAATGGTGTCGACCAGGGCCGGGCCGCCGCCGCGGTACGGCACGTGGACGATGGAGACGTTGGCCACCGACTTGAACAGCTCGGCCGACATATGAAAGGTGCTGCCGTTGCCCGCGGACCCGTAGGTCAGCTTGCCCGGCGTAGCCTTGGCCGCCGCGATCAGTTCCTGCAGGTTCTTGGCGGGCACGTTGTTGTTGACCACCAGCACATGCTGCGAGCTGGCGACCATGCCGATGGGGGCCAGGTCTTTCAGCGTGTCGTAGGGCATGCGCGGGAACAGGCCCGGGTTGATCGCCAGGGACACGGTCTGCAGGCCGATGGTGTAGCCATCGGCGGCGGCCTTGGCCACGGCATCGACGCCGATATTGCCGCCGGCGCCGGCACGGTTCTCGACCACGATGGTGCCGCCCAGGCTCTTCGACCAGGCATCCGAGACCAGGCGCGCGGCGATGTCGGCGCTGCCGCCCGGGGCGTACGGCACGATCAGGCGTACCGGGCGCTGGGGATAGGACTGCGCCGCGGCCGTGCCGATCGACGCGGCACACAGCAGCAAGGCCGTGAGGTGGGCAACTTTCATGAGTGTCTCCTGGTTTAGGAATCGTTATGGAAACCATCGTATCATTCACTCAGAAGCACATAATTCAAACTCAGTTACTTCTTTGTTTCCTGGTATTCACTAATGGATAACCTCTCGGACGTCGCGTTCTTCGCGTGCATCAACAAGCACGGCAGCCTGGCCGGCGCAGCGCAGGAGCTTGGCGTGACGCCGCCCGCGGTCAGCAAGCGGCTGGCGGGGCTGGAGGCACGGCTGCGCGTCCGGTTGCTGCACCGGACCACGCGCCGCATCAGCCTGACGCCGGAAGGGGAAAGCTATCTGGTGGAAGGGGCGCGGATCCTTGCGGAGATGGAGGCGCTGGAGCGATCGATCGCGGGCACCGGCAGCACCCCGCACGGCTTGCTGAAGATCGGCGCAACGCTCGGCTTCGGACGGCGGCATATCGCGCCGGCACTGTCGGGGTTCTCGCGCCGCTTTCCGAATATCGAGGTCCAGCTCTACCTGAGCGACCGGCCCCTGAACCTGGTCGAGCAGGGCCTGGACGCCATGATCCACTTTGGAGAGATGCCGGACGTGCGGCTGACGGCGCGCCTGCTGGCCAGCAACCGCCGCCTGCTCTGTGCCGCGCCGTCCTACCTGGAAGCGCGGGGCGAGCCGTCGAGCCCGCGCGAGCTGGCGCGGCACAACTGCATCTTCATCCGCGAAGCCGACGAGACCTTCGGCACCTGGCACCTGCGCCATGGCGCACAGCAGGAGACCGTCAAGGTCCGCGGCACCATGAGTACCAATGACGGGGAATCGGCGCTGGCCTGGGCGCTGGATGGCCAGGGCCTGATCGTGCGCTCCGAGTGGGATGTTGCGGAGCACCTGCGCAGCGGCGCCCTGCGCCGGGTGCTGCCGCAATGGCAGTTCGCGCCCGCGGATATCCATCTCGTGTTCCCGGCGCGCAACCATCGTCCGGACAAGGTGCGGGCGCTGGTGGACTTCCTGCTGGACCACTTTGCCAGCCACCGTGCGTCCGGCGCGGGCAGCGCGGACAACTGCTGGTAGCCATCCGGCGGCGATCATGCGCGGTATCGGGGCCGCGCCACCCGATACTGGGGGGCGATTCCAGCGCCACTAGCGTCCATCATGACTGGCAATACCAGAAGCCTGATGGAAACGCGCATGGAAACAGCCCCCACGCCCCAACCCGGACGCACGCTGCGTCACACCCGCCAGATCGAATGCCGCGGTTATCTGCGCGACGATGGCCTCTATGACATCGAGGCCGATATGCATGATATTTCCGCCGACGCCACCGAATTGCCCTTTGTCAGCGTGCCCGAAGGTGGCCTCATTCACCAGATGCGCCTGTGCATGACCATCGACGCGGACCTGGTGATCCGGCGTTTCGAGGCCCGCACCGAGACCGGCCCGACGCCGTACTGCGCGGAAATCAACGCCGCCTATCGGCAGCTGGAGGGTCTGCGCATCGGCGGTGGCTTCCGGCAGCAGGCCAGGGCGCGCCTGGGGGGCGCCAAGGGTTGTACCCACCTGACGGAACTGCTGGGGCCCCTGGCCACCACCGCGATGCAGACCATGATGTCGGTCCAGCGCGAACAGACGCCGTGGGATGCCAAGCTGGCAGGAGACGAGCCCGTACCCCGGCCCTGGATACTGGACACCTGCCACGCCTACCGCAACGACGGCGAGGCCGTGAACGTCATATGGCCGTTGCACCGTCGCGCGAGCGACTGAACGCGGCAGCCGCGGTCGCCGCCCCCGCCTCGTCCTTCATGGCGAGGATGAAGCCCCCCACCTGTGCAATGTCATCAAGAGCCATGCAGGGCAGCACCGTGTCCATGCGCGCATCGGTGGCCAGCGCGATGATCGAAGGATCGCCCGGATAGTAAGGCGCGCGCCCGTGCGCCGGCCGGTAGACCTCGATGCGCGGAATCGCCTCGCGCCGGAAGCCTTCCACCAGCGTGATATTGGCCGGCCGCAGGCGCGCCACCTGCTCGGCCAGCGTCGGCTCGGCCTCGTCGGCCAGTTCGCGCACGATGGCAAAGCGATAGGGCGATGCCACCATCACCTCGGCCGCGCCGGCGGCGCGAAAGCGCGCGCTGTCCTTGCCCGGCGGTTCCAGTTCCAGCGGATGATGGCTGTGCTTGATCACGTTGACGGTCAGGCCCTGTGCGCGGAACCACGGCAGCAGCGCCGTGATCAGCGTGGTCTTGCCGCTGCCGGAGGTGCCGGTGATGCCTAGGATGAAGGGATGCATGGTGTCAGGGTTCGCAGGATTCGCGGAGTTCAGTTTGGGCGGGCAGCGGGCACACCAGCGGCAGGAAGCTGTCGGCACGCTGCGAATAGGCCAGCAGTGCGCCGGCCTGCAGGTCGAAATACCAGCCGTGCAGCGTCAGCCTGCCGGCCTCCAGCGCACGCCGCACGAATGGGAAAGTCTGCAGGTTGCGCAGCGACACCAGGGTCGCCGCCTGCTCGCAGCCGCGCTGGCGCTCGGCGGCGCTGGCCGTGGCCAGGGTTTCCTCTACCTGCCTGCGCGCCGGTGCGGCGATGCGCACCCAGGCGCCGATGTAGTCGGGGTCTTCGCCTTCATCGGGCGGATGGTCGCCGGCGTCGGCCGGCTGCGCCAGCAAGGCGCGGATGCCGCCGCAGCCGCCGTGGCCCATCACGATGATGCGGGCCACGCGCAGCTGCTGCACGGCAAACTGGATCGCTGCGGATACGCCGTGCAGGCTGCCTTCATGGCGGCCGGTGCAGGGCGGCACCAGGTTGCCGATATTGCGCACGGTAAAGAGCTCGCCCGGATCGCAGCCCAGCAGCAGGCCAGGATCGACGCGTGAATCGCTGCAGCCGATCAGCAGCGTGGGCGGGCGCTGGCCGGTGCGCAGCGTGTCGAACAGCCCGGGCTCGTCGTCGAAATAGCGTTGCTGGAAGCGTTCGAAACCTTTGAGCAGTTGTTCGATGTGATGCATGGCGGCATCCAGGCACTACTGCACCAGCGGGCTGTCGGCGCCTTCCAGCTCGATGCCTTCGATGCGCGCGCGCCCGATCAGCAGGCTGGCGTATTGCTTCCAGGCACGATCGCGCGCGGCGCTGGCCAGGGCGCGGGCAATGTCGCCGCGTACCGCATCAAAGGGCAGGCGCGTGCCGGGGCAGCGTTCCAGGACGCGCACGATATGCAGGCCGAAGCGGGTTTCCACCAACTGCGGCAGCACGCCGTCCTGCTGCGCGGCGAACAGCGCGCGCTCGAATTCCGGAGCGGTCTCGCCGCGGAACACGCGGCCAAGCCGGCCGCCGTTGGCGCCGCTCGGGCAATTGGACAGCGCGCGGGCGTGCTCGGGGAAGGTGGAAGGATCGCCCCGCACCAGTGCCAGCGTCTGCGCGGCGATCTCGCGCAGCGCGTCCAGCGGCACGCGCGGCGTGACCTGGAACAGGATATGGTCGGCCTCGACCCATTCGCCGTCGCGAAAGCGCTCCGGGCGGCTGTCGTAGTGGCGGCGGCAGCTGGCTTCGTCGGGCTCGGGGATGCCGGCCTCGCGTTCCAGCAGCGCCAGCGCCAGGGCGTCGTCGTCCAGCCCTTCGGCGGCGAGGCCGATGCGGTCGGCTTCGGCACGTACCAGCTGGCGCAGGATGGCCGAAATGGTGGCCAGCCGCGCCGGGTTGGCCGCATCGTGATGGTGGTCCAGTTCGCGTTCGATATCGGCGTCGCGCAGTTCCACGCCATTGACGGTGACAGGCATGCTGTTCTCCTTGTCGGGTTGCGGCGCTCAGCGGCTACGCACCAATTGCCAGGCGCGGCCGAGATAGCCGACCGAGGCAAAGCCGCTCCACACATGCACCAGCCGCGTGAACGGGAAGATCGCGAACAGCGTGATGCCCATGAACAGGTGCGCCTTGAACAGCAGCGGCGCATCCGCGACATAGCCGGCGGCGTCGCCGCGCAGCGTGACGATGTGCTGCGCCCAGGTCATCAGCTGCACCATCATGTGGCCGTCCATGTGGCTGGCGGATTCGAAGATGGTGGACAGGCCCAGCAGCAGCGTCACCAGCAGCCACAGCAGCAGCACCTTGTCGCCGGTGCGGGTGACCGCCGACACGCGGGCGTTGGTCAGGCGGCGGTGCAGCAGGATCAGCAGCCCGGCCAGGCACATGGTGCCCATCACGCCGCCGGCGGCCATCGCCACGGCCTGCTTGAAGCCGTGCGAGACACCCAGCGCATCCCACACCGCCACCGGCGTCAGCAGGCCAACCAGGTGCCCGAAGAACAGGCCCAGGATGCCGACATGGAACAGGATGTTGCCGGTGCGCAGGTTGCCGCGGTACAGCACCTGCGAGCTGTCGGTCTTCCAGGTGTACTGCTCGCGCTCGAAGCGCGCCAGGCTGCCGAACAGGAAGATGGCGGCAGCGATATACGGGTAGATGCCGAAGAGGAATTGGTGGATCGTTGCCATGGTGTGTTAACCCATTGTCTGGTGTTCAGTTTGCATTGCCATGCCCGGTCAGCAGGCAGCCGGCACTGGCGCCCTGACACGCGGATCGCGCGGATAGAATTTCACCGCTTGCGGACCCGTCTGCGGCGCCAGCAACGGTTCCACGCCGTCGGCTCCCGGCCCGAAGGTCTCCAGCGCCTCGTCCATGTCGCGCACCGGCGGTTCCTGCTGCGGTTGCGGCTGCACGTCGGTCAGCGTGTGCAGCACCGCGAACACGCTGGCGTAAGGGCTCTGGTTGCGCGTCAGGCGCTCGCCGATCGCGGCCAGCACGTGGATGGCCTCGCCCAGCAACTGCTCGGCGCGTGCTTCCTTGCCGTCGGCCACCAGTGCGCCGAGGAACTCCAGGAACAGCGGCACGTAGTCGGGCAGCTCGGACGCCGCGGGTTCAAAGCCGTCGCGCCGGTACTCGTCGATCAGGTCGACCATGGCCTGGCCGCGGTCGCGGCTCTCGCCGTGCACGTGCTCGAACAGGTGCAGCGAGTGCGCCGGGTTGCGGTCGAAGGTGGCGACGTAGTTCTCCTGCAGCGCGATCAGCGACTCGCTGCGCAGCAGGCCGGTCACGGGGGCCAGCAGCTCGCGCGCCTGCGGCCATTCGGCCAGCGCGGCATCGATCTCGGGCAGGGCGTCCAGCAGATCCTGCTCGGGATAGCCGAGCAGGGCGCTGAGGATGGGATAGAGGGGCATGTTGTTCTCCGTGCGGTTCGTGGGACGCATCAGCTCATCACGGCGTTCTTGCGCGACTTGGGCATGTCGACAAAGTGGACGCTGCCCTGCGGCTTCTTGCCGAACAGCGAGCCGTCCGAAGTACCGCCCGAGCAGCCGTTGCCAAAGGTGAAGCCGCAGCTGGCCTTGTCATTGAAGCTGTCCTCGACCATCTCCTTGTGCGAGGACGGAATCACGAAGCGGTCCTCGTAGTTGGCGATGGCCATGGTCTGGTACATGTCCTCGACTTGGGCGGGCGTCAGGCCCACCTGCTCCAGCACACCCAGGTCCTGCACACCGTCCACCACCTGCGAGCGCTTGTAGGCGCGCATCGCCAGCATGCGGTCCAGCGCGGACAGCACCGGCATCACATCACCCGCGGTCAGCAGGTTGGCCAGGTACTTGACCGGGATGCGCAGGCTCTTTACGTCCGGGATCACGCCGTTCAGGCCCATGTGGCCGGCCTCGGCCGCCGACTGGATCGGCGACAGCGGCGGGATGTACCAGACCATCGGCAGGGTGCGGTACTCCGGGTGCAGCGGAAAGGCAACCTTCCACTCGCACGCCATCTTGTAGACCGGAGACTTGCGCGCGGCATCCAGCCAGCTTTGCGGAATGCCCTGGCGCAGCGCCTCGGCCTGCACCGCCGGGTCGTGCGGATCGAGGAAGACGTCGAGCTGCGACTGGTACAGGTCGCGCTCATCGGCCACCGATGCCGCCTGCTCGATGCGGTCGGCGTCGTACAGCATCACGCCGAGGTAGCGGATGCGGCCGACGCAGGTCTCGGAGCAGACCGTGGGCTGGCCGGCCTCGATGCGTGGATAGCAGAATAGGCATTTCTCGGCCTTGCCGCTCTGCCAGTTGAAGTAGATCTTCTTGTACGGGCAGCCCGAGATGCACATGCGCCAGCCGCGGCACTTGTCCTGGTCGACCAGCACGATGCCGTCGTCCTCGCGCTTGTAGATCGAGCCCGAGGGGCACGAGGCCACGCAGGCCGGGTTCAGGCAGTGCTCGCACAGGCGCGGCAGGTACATCATGAAGGTGTTCTCGAAGGTCGAGTACATCTCCTTCTGCACGTCGTCGAAGAGCTTGTCGCGCCCGCGCGAGCTGAATTCGCCGCCGAGGTCGTCTTCCCAGTTCGGGCCCCACTCGATCTTTTCCATCTTGCGGCCGGTCAGCACCGACACCGGGCGAGCGGTGGGCGGGGTCTGCACCAGCGGCGCCTTCTGCAGGTGCTCGTAGTCGTAGGTGAAGGGCTCGTAGTACTCGTCGATCTGCGGCAGGTTGGGGTTGGCGAACAGGTTCGCCAGGATCTTCAGCTTGCCGCCCTGGCGCGGCTCCAGCGTGCCGTCGGCGTTGCGCTTCCAGCCGCCCTGCCACTTGTCCTGGTTCTCCCATTCCTTGGGGTAGCCAATACCGGGCTTGGTCTCGACGTTGTTGAACCAGGCGTACTCGACGCCGTCGCGACTGGTCCAGACGTTCTTGCAGGTCACGGAGCAGGTATGGCAGCCGATGCACTTGTCGAGGTTCAGCACCATGGCCACCTGGGCACGGATCTTCATTGCGAGGCTCCTTCCTTAGTCTTTTCCACGAGCGGCCCTTCCAGCCAGTCGACCTTCTTCATCTTGCGCAGGATCACGAACTCGTCGCGGTTGCTGCCCACGGTGCCGTAGTAGTTGAAGCCGTAGGCCAGCTGCGCGTAGCCGCCGATCATGTGGGTGGGCTTGGTCACGGCGCGCGTGACCGAATTATGGATGCCGCCGCGCATGCCACTGGTTTCGGCGCCGGGCACGTTCACGATCTTTTCCTGGGCGTGGTACATCAGGCACATGCCCTTGGGCACGCGCTGCGACACCACCACGCGGGCGGTCAGCGTGCCGTTGACGTTGAACACTTCGACCCAGTCGTTGTCGCGGATGCCGTTGGCCTTGGCCTCCGTCTCCGAGATCCACACGTGCGGGCCGCCGCGCGACAGCGTCAGCATGCGCAGGTTGTCCGAGTAGGTGGAGTGGATGCCCCACTTCTGGTGCGGCGTGATCCAGTTCAGCACCAGCTCCGGATTGCCGTTGGGCTTCTTGCCCAGCATCGGCGCCACGGTCTTGGTGTCGATGGCCGGCTTGTACACGCACGCGCCTTCGCCGAAGTCCAGCATCCAGCGGTGGTCCTGCCAGAACTGCTGGCGGCCGGTCAGCGTGCGCCAGGGGATCAGCTCATGCACGTTGGTGTAGCCGGCGTTGTAGCTGACCTCTTCCGATTCCAGGCCCGACCAGGTCGGCGCGGAGATGATCTTGCGCGGCTGCGCCTGCACGTCGCGGAAGCGGATTTTGTCGTGCTCGCGGCCTTCGGCCAGGTGGGTGTGGTCGCGTCCGGTGATCTTCGACAGCGCTTCCCACGCCTTGACGGCGACATGGCCGTTGGTCTCGGGCGCGAAGGTCAGGATCATCTCGGCGGCGTCGATCGCGCTTTCCAGCCGCGGGCGGCCCTGGCTGACGCCTGGTTCCTTCACGGTGTGGCTGAGCTGGCCGATCTCCTTCACTTCATGCTGGGTGTTCCAGTTGATGCCCTTGCCGCCATTGCCGAGCTTGTCCAGCAGCGGCCCGATCGAGGTGAACTTCTTGTAGATGTCCGCATAGTTGCGTTCCACCACGGTCATCGACGGCGCGGTCTTGCCGGGGATCAGGTCGCATTCGCCGGCCTTCCAGTCCTTGGGCTCGAACGGCTGGCCCAGTTCGCCCGGGGTGTCGTGCAGCAGCGGCGTGCACACCAGGTCCTTGCGCGTGCCGAGGTAGGGCCCGGCGATCTCGCTGAACTTCTTCGCGATGGCCTTGTAGATCTCCCAGTCGGTCTTGCTTTCCCAAAGCGGCTGCACGGCTTCGGACAGCGGGTGGATGAACGGGTGCATGTCGGACGTGTTGAGGTCGTCCTTCTCGTACCAGGTCGCCGTCGGCAGCACGATGTCGCCATACAGGCAGGTGGTGCTCATGCGGAAGTCCAGCACGGTCAGCAGGTCCAGCTTGCCTTCGGCGGCCGGGCGTACGTTGACCTCGCTCGGCGTGATCGCATCGTTCTCGTCGCCGAATACGGCGTTCTGCGTGCCGAGCAGATACTTCAGGAAGTACTCATGGCCCTTGCCCGAGCTGCCCAGGATGTTCGAGCGCCACACGAACATATTGCGCGGGAAGTTGGCCGGGTTGTCGGGGTCGTCGCAGGCGAACTGCAGCTGGCCGGACTTGAGCTGTTCGACGGTGTAGGCCACCGGGTCCTGGCCGGCGCGCTCCGCCGCATCGACCACGTCGAGCGGATTGCTGCCGAGCTGCGGTGCCGACGGCAGCCAGCCCATGCGTTCGGAGCGGGCGTTCAGGTCCAGCAGCGAGAGGCCGTCGTAGCGCTTGCGGTCGGCGGTCGGCGACAGGATCTCGTCGACGCCCAGCTTCTCGTGGCGCCACTGGCTGGTGTGGTTGTAGAAGAACGAAGTGCCGTTCATCTGGCGCGGCGGGCGCGACCAGTCGAGGCCGAAGGCCAGCGGGGCCCAGCCAAACTGCGGGCGCAGCTTTTCCTGCCCGACGTAGTGGGCCCAGCCGCCGCCGCTCTTGCCGATGCAGCCGCACATCATCAGCAGGTTGATGATGCCGCGGTAGATCATGTCGTTGTGGTACCAGTGGTTGAGCGCGGCACCAACGATCACCATGCTCTTGCCTTGCGTGCGGTCGGCGTTGTCGGCGAACTCGCGCGCTACCTGCGTTACCAGGCGGGCCGGGACGGTGGTGTGCTTTTCCTGCCAGGCAGGGGTGTAGGGCACGTCATCGTCATAGGAAGCGGCAACGTTCGGGCCGCCGAGTCCCTGATCCACGCCGTAGTTGGCCATCTGCAGGTCGTATACGGTGGCCACCAGCGCGGTACTGCCGCCAGCCAGCGTCAGCCGGCGGGCCGGCACGCGGCGGCGCAGCAGCTCGTCGTGTTCGCCGCCGAAGTAGGGGAAGCCGACTTCGACCACTTCATCCTGCTGGCTGACCAGCGACAGGCGCGGATCGATCGTGCGGCCGCTGCCGCCATCCTTCATCTCCAGGTTCCAGCGGCCCACCTTCTCACCGCCGTTGTGCGCGGCTTCACCCCAGCGGAAGCCGATCGAGCCGTTGGGCGCGACGATCTCGCCGGTGGCGTCGTCAATCTGCAGGGTCTTCCACTCGGGATGGTTGGCTTCGCCGAGGTTATTGGCCAGGTGCGAGGCGCGCAGGAAGTGATCCGGCACCAGCGTGCCCTGGTTCTCACGCAGCAGCACCAGCATCGGCATGTCGGTGTACTGCTTCACGTAATCGCGGAAGTACGCGGACTTGCCGCTGGCGTGGAATTCCTTCAGCACGACGTGGCCCATGGCCATCGCCAGCGCGGCGTCGGTGCCTTGCTTCGGCGCGAGCCAGATGTCGCCGAACTTGACCATCTCGCCGAAGTCGGAAGAGACCGCCACGGTCTTGGTGCCCTTGTAGCGGACTTCGGTGTAGAAGTGTGCGTCCGGGGTGCGCGTCTGCGGCACGTTGGAGCCCCACACCATCAGGTAGGTGGAGTTGTACCAGTCGGCCGATTCCGGCACGTCGGTCTGTTCGCCCCAGACCTGGGGGCTGGCCGGCGGCAGGTCGCAGTACCAGTCATAGAAGGACAGGCAGGCGCCGCCCAGCAGGCTCAGATAGCGTGCGCCGGCGGCATAGGACACCATCGACATGGCGGGAATCGGCGAGAAGCCGATCACGCGGTCCGGGCCGAACTTCTTCACGGTGAAGGCATTGGCCGCCGCGATCATCTCGGTCGCCGTGTTCCAGTCCGCACGCACGAAGCCGCCCAGTCCGCGCACGCTTTTGTAGCGGGCGGCCTTGACCGGGTCCTGGCTGATCGATTCCCACGCGGCGACGGGGTCCATGGTCTTGCGGGCCTCGCGCCACATCTCCATCAGGCGGCCGCGGATCATTGGGTACTTGACGCGCTGCGCGGAGTAGACGTACCAGCTGTACGAGGCGCCGCGCGGGCAGCCGCGCGGCTCATGGTTGGGCAGGTCCGGGCGCGTGCGCGGATAGTCGGTCTGCTGGGTCTCCCACGTGATCAGGCCGTTCTTCACGTAGACCTTCCACGAGCAGGAGCCGGTGCAGTTCACGCCGTGGGTCGAGCGCACGATCTTGTCGTGCTGCCAGCGGCTGCGGTAGCCGTCTTCCCACTTGCGGTCCTCGTTCACCACCGCGCCGTGGCCGTCCGCATAGGTGGACTTGACGCGCGACATGAACTTCAGTCGATCCAGGAAATGACTCATTGCTTTGTTCTCCGCGAGTGCTTTGCTGCGGGCGCTCCGGTGGTTTCAGGCGCTTTGCAGGGACACCCTCAGCTTATGGGGGAGGCGGGCGGCAGCCAATTCGCTGGTGGAACAGCCGCCGCATGGCGATCGGGCTAGGTGCCGCGCGCGGGACTAGTTCGACAGAACTAGTCCGGCCGGCGAGACGGTCAGCAGGGCATGGGGGCGTTGCGGCGCGCGTAGTGCCACCACGTCACCAGCACGCAGCTGACGTAGAAGGCGATAAAGCAGTACAGCGCGGCATCCGGTGCGCCGGTTAGCTCCAGCGAGGTGCCGAAGCTCTTGGGGATAAAGAAGCCGCCGTACGCGCCGATCGCGCCTGAGAAGCCCAGTACCGCCGCGGATTCCTTGCCGGCCTCCTGCAGCGCTTGCCGCTGCGCGGCATCGCCCTTGCCTGCGGCAGCGCGCTGGCGCTCCGTCAGGAAGATCACGGGGATCATGCGGAAGGTCGAGCCATTGCCGATGCCGGTTAGCGCGAACAACGCGATGAAGGCGGCCAGGAAGAAGGTGAAGTTGCCGCCGGCGCCGTCATGCGGCAGCGTCGCCAGTACCGCGAATACTGCCGCGATCATGCCGACGAAGGTCCACAGCGTGACGCGCGCACCGCCGAGCTTGTCGGAGATCCAGCCGCCCACCGGCCGCGTCAGCGCGCCCACCAGTGGCCCCAGGAAGGCATAGGCGGTCGGGTTCACTCCGGGGAACTGCGACTTGGTCAGCAGCGCCAGCCCCGCCGAGAAGCCGATGAACGAGCCGAAGGTGCCCACGTACAGCCAGCACATCAGCCAGTTGTGCTTGCGCTTGAAGATCACGGCCTGCTCGGCAAACGAGGCCTTGGCGTCCGCGATGTCATGCATGCCGAACCACGCCGCCAGCGCCGAGACGATGATGAACGGCACCCAGATGAAGCCGGCGTTCTGCAGCCACAGGTCGCGCGTGACGCCATTGGCCTGGTACTGCTGCGGCTCGCCGCCAAGCGCGCCGAAGATGGCCACCGACACCACCAGCGGCGTGACGAACTGCACCACCGACACCCCCAGGTTGCCGATACCCGCATTCAGCCCGGTGGCAAGCCCCTTCTTCGCCTTGGGGAAGAAGAAGCTGATATTGGCCATCGACGAGCTGAAGTTGGCCCCGCCCAGCCCGCACAGCAGCGCCAGCACCAGCAGCGTCGGGTAGCCGGTGGACGGGTCGCGCAGCGCGAAGCCCATGCCCAGCGCCGGGATCAGCAGCAGCGCGGTGGAGATCGCGGTGAAGCGGCGCCCGCCGAACACCGGCACCAGGAACGAGTAGAAGATGCGCAGCGTGGCGCCGGACAGCGCCGGCAGCGCGGTCAGCCAGAACAGCTGGTTCTTGGTGAACTGGAAGCCGGCGCGGTCGAGGTTGACCGCGACCACGCTCCACAGCATCCAGACCACGAAGGCCAGCATCAGCGCCGGGATTGAGATCCACAGGTTGCGGTAGGCGATGCGTTCGCCCTGGGTTTGCCAGAAGGCCTTGTTCTCGGGCTCCCAGCGGGTGAGTACGGAAGATGACATGACAGTGTGCCTTGGTTGTTTGCGTGACGGGGGCCGTCAGGCGGCCTGGGTGAGGCCGACGGCCTGTTCTTTGTGCCGGCGCTCGCCGCGCTGGCTGTAGTGCATCCACACCAGGCTCACGCACACGGTGCCGTACATCAGCATGAAGCAGCTGCTGCGCACGCCGGTCAGGTCGGCCAGCATGCCGAACAGGATCGGCAGCACGAAGCCGCCCAGCCCGCCGGCCAGGCCCACCACGCCCGAGACCGCGCCGATGTTGTGCGTGAAGTCGTTGGAGATGAACTTGAAGACCGAGGCCTTGCCGATGGCAAAGGCGATGCCGACCACGAACAGCAGGAAGGTGAAGACGGTGGGCGTCAGCGCGATGCGGAAGGCCTGCGGGCCACTGATGGTCTGGATGATGAAATCCGTCTGCGGATAGCTCAGCAGGAAGAAGCCGACCCAGCTCACCCACATTACCCACCAGGTGGTGCGGTGCGCGCCGTAGCGGTCGGAGATCCAGCCGCCGATGGCGCGCAGCACGCCGCCGGGCAGCGAGAAGCAGGCAGCGAGGATGGCCGCGGTCTTGATGTCGAAGCCGTATTCGCCGATGTAGTACTTGGTCATCCACAGCGACAGGCCGACATAGCCGCCGAACACCACCGAGTAGTACTGCGAGTAGCGCCACACGCGCGGGTCGCGCATCACGGCGAGCTGCTCGCGCCAGCCGACGCTGGACTTGACCAGGTGCGCCGGGTTGCTGCGCGAGCACACCCAGAACAGCAGCGCGGTGACCAGCATCGCCACCGAATACACGCGCGGCACCACGGTCCAGGTGCCGGCGGCCAGGATCATCGCCGGCGCGACGAACTTGGTCAGCGCCGCGCCCGAGTTGCCGGCGCCGAAGATACCCATCGCCAGCCCCTGGCGCGAGCGCGGAAACCAGCGCGCCACATACGGCGTGCCGACCGAGAACGAGCCGCCCGCCAGGCCGACGAACAGGCCCAGCACCAGCAGCTGCCACAGCGTGTGCGCATACGAGATCAGCCAGATCGGGATCACCGTGGCCAGCATCAGCACGAAGAAGACGATACGGCCGCCGTAGCGGTCGGTCCAGATGCCCAGCGGCACGCGGATCAGCGAGCCGCTCAGCACGGGGGTTGCCGCCAGCAGCCCGAATTCGGTGTCGTTGAGGCCGAGTTCCTGCTTGAGCGGAATGCCGAGGACGGCGAACAGCATCCAGACGGCAAAGCAGATGGTGAAGGCGAAAGTGCTCGACGCCAGCGTGATTGCGGCACCGGGCGGTACGGGCTCGGGCGCGCGTGGTTGGGTGGCCATGGCCATGCTCCTGTGTCAACTTTGGCGGGGGTGATGCCAGAGTAGGGGCGGCCACTGGTGCTGCCTATTCGCCGGCAGCACAGCGCACACGGGTGCGCAGCCTGCCTTTGGAGGTAGTTCTACCGGCGGAGGTCTTCGGCGCGGCGGCGGTGCTATCGTGCAGTCAGCGTGAATGGCATCCGTTTGCGCACCTGCGGCAAGCCGTGCGCCGGATCAAGAAGCCGGCGCGCGCCGCATCACCTGATTCCCGTAGCCAGCCATGGACACCATCCCTATCCTCCCCGCGCGACGCTCGCCGCCCCCCGGCAAGGCACCCGCCGGGCCGCCGCCGCGCGGCTTTGCCTTGTTTGCGCTGGGTTTCCGGCCGTTCTACCTGGGCGGGGCGGTGTTCGCCGCGCTGGCCATCGCGGCGTGGTCGGCGATGCTGGCGGGCGTCGCCGCAGCCGGCCCGGCGCCGGTGATGCCGGCGATGTTCTGGCATGCGCACGAGATGGTGTTCGGCTTTGCCGCGGCCATCGTGGTGGGCTTCCTGTTCACCGCGGGGCGTGCCTGGACCGGTCAGCCGACGCCCACCGGCGCCGCGCTGGCCGCGCTCTTCCTGCTGTGGCTGGCCGGGCGCGTGGGCATGTGGGTGGCGCCGGGCACGGCGGCCTTCGTGATCGAGGGCGCGTTCCTGCCGCTGGCGGCGCTGGCCTTCACGCGCACGCTGGCCCGCGCCGGCAACCGCCGCAACTATCCGCTGGCCCTGGCGCTGTGGCTGCTGGCCACGGCCGATATCGCCAGCCTGTGGCTGCAGGCGCGCGGCCATGACGCCGGTGCGATGCTGGCCTGCCGCGCCGGCGTGGCGCTGGTCACGCTGTTCGTGGTGGTGATCGGCGGGCGCGTCATCCCGATGTTCACGACCAACGCGATCCCGGGGTTCCGCCTGCGCCAATACCGGCAGGTGGACCGCATGGTGGTGCCGGCCGCGGTGCTGGGACTGGCCGCAGGGCTGCTGCCCTTGCCGGGCTGGCTGGCGGCGGCACTGTCATTGCTGGCCGCGGCGGTGCTGGCCGTGCGCGTGGCTGGCTGGCGCAGCCATGCGGTGGGCAACCGGCCGATCCTGTGGGTGCTGCACCTGGCCTACGCGTGGCTGCCGGTGGCGCTGCTGCTGCAGGCGCTGGGTGCGCTGGGGCTGGTGATGGCGGGGCTGGCGACGCATGCATTCACGGTGGGCGTGCTCGGCGTGGCGATCATCGCCATGATCACGCGTACCGCACTGGGCCACACCGGCCGCATGCTGGTGGCCGGCCGCGCGGAAACCGCGGCGTACTGGCTGGTGGCTGCGGCAGCGGTGTTGCGCGTGTTCGGGCCAATGCTATGGCCGGCCGGGTATTTGCATTGGATCTGGGGGGCGGGCGCGTGCTGGGTAGCGGGGTTTGCTCTCTACGCGCTGACCTATGCATCGCGGCTTGCGCGCCCGCGGGTGGACGGCAAGCCGGGCTGAAGCGCGGGATCAGGGGCAGGCTTGCGCCACGGACACGGCGAACTGTTGTCCGATGCGGCGCTGGCGGTCTTTGGCATCGCCCTGCATTCCACCTGGGATATCAGCGCCGACCTGCGCGCCTTTGTGGATTTCCTGGCCGGGCGCTTCGGCGACAACCCGCCGTGGGAGCAACCCGACGGCGGGTGAGTCGGCCTGCGCTAGGCGGGCGGATGCACCGCCGCGCGTCGGTAGTCGCCCGGCGTCATGCCGGTCCAGCGGCGGAAGGCGCGGAAGAACGAGTTGGCATCGTCAAAGCCGAGCCGGAACGCGATTTCTCCCAGCGACATCGTGCCCCCGGCCAGGTAGCCGCCAGCCAGGTCGCGGCGCGCCTCCTCGCACAGCGTGCGAAAACTCGTGCCCGCTGCCATCAGCCGGCGCTGCAGCGTGCGCTCGCTGATGTCCAGGTGGCGTGCCACCGCGGCCAGGCTGAGGGCGCGCTCGCCGGCCAGCGCCTGCAGGGCCGCGCGCACATCGTCCAGCGAAGCGGACGCCGGCCGCGCTTCGCGCATGGCGTGGCCCGGGCCGGCCGGTCCGCTGCGCACGCGGGCAGCCAGGCGCAAGGCCAGGTCGCGGCGGCCGAACACGATGGCGTCTTCCGGCTCGCCAAAGCGCACCGGGCAGTCGAATGCCTCGGTATAGCGCAGGTGCCAGTCGGGCTGGCCGATGCGCAGCGACACCCGCAGCGGATGCAGCGGCTTGCGCGTGAACTGGCGCCCGAAGGCCAGCAGCGAGCACAGCTCCATGTCGATGCGCGGGCGGGTGTCGGGCGCCTCGGGGTCGCTCGGGCGGATGCAGACCCAGGCTTCGTCGCCCTGGCGGCGCAGTTCGATGCGGTCGCCGGCGAGCAGCTTCTGGTAGCGCGCGATGCGCCGCAGCGCGGTGCCCAGCGACGGCCCGGCCATGGCCGGCAGGCCCGCCAGCCCGAGCAGGTCGGTCTGCATCCGGCTGCCCAGCCATAGGCCGATGGTTGGATCGCCGGTGGCGCGGTAGACCGCGCAGAGCACGTGGCAGGCCTGTTGCGGGCCTGGCGCCGGCACGGCAGGCGTGAGGTCGCTGGGGTCGGAGTCGGAGTCGGATTCCGGGGCAGGCGCGAGTCCCGATACGTCGTAGCCGCCATCACGCAGTGCGTGCAGCAGGTCACGAGGCAACGGCCCGGCCTGGATAGGCTCTTGTTGTGTCATTGTCATTATCTGGCTGGCAAGTTGGCGCAAGTGCGCCAGAGCAGCCCCCGGTAACAACGAGATTACGCGGTGCCGGTGACCCCTTCAAGGGCATGCGGGGGGACGAAGTGTGGCCTGGGCAGCGCAACGGCGTGGTGGCGGCGGGCGGTGCCGTACCGTTGCCGGGTTCCGGGGCGCCTGCAACCCGTTGCCTAAAATTTGGGCGCTCCGGTGGGTTCCCGCACAGACCGGGGCTTTCGGGGAGGGTAGGGGGAGGATATCCACAGATTCTGTGGATATCACATGGAGGTTTTCAACATGGGTTTGTGCGGCTGCCGCAAGGCATCGGATACGGGGTATGCTGGGTAGTTTGAGCGCGCGGCATCTGCGCGGCCGGGCCTGCCCGCGCTGTCATCGTGTGGCATCCCTACAAGATTTGCCGCCATCGTGCCGCCAACGCCCGCTGTTGGGCCAATTTCGACTCTACCTGCCCGCCGCCATGCGCCATGACCGGTCGTCCGCAGTCCTGCCTCGCCTTGCCTTGTTGCCGATGCTTGCCGCCGCGCTGGCGCTGTCCGGCTGCGTGGCGCAATACCGGGTGCCCGCTGGCGCCCCGGCCGCCAGCGTGCGGCTGCTGACCAGCACCGACGACAACACTTCGTTCACCGTGGTCGATCCGGCCAAATGCCCGGTGCCCGCGCGGCCGCTGGTGCTGGCGGGAACCGGCAGGCAGTTGTCTGCGATGGGGCGGGACCGGAGCCTGGACATGGCCGGGCGCTCGCCCGAGCCGCCGGCGCGCACCCGCGAACGGCTTGTGGAGGCGGGCCGGCGTATCTACGTGGCGGTGACGTCGGCCGCGGTGCCGCCGCTGCCTGAGCTGCGTTGCGCGGCGGGCGTGTCATTCGTGCCGGCTGCCGGCGGCCAGTATGAGATCCGCTACCAGCGGGACGAAACCGCGAGCCAGTGCTCGGCGCAGGTATTGCGCATGCAGCCGCTGCCCGACGGCGGTGCGCGCCTGACGGCGGAGCCGACCCAGCAGGGCTTCAGGGCGCTGCGCAAGGACTATGTCTGCCAGGCGCAGTAGCGCGCGCCCGGCAGACCGATGGCACCATCGATTGAAGCGGGCGTTTGAGGCAGGCGCCCGCTGGCCGCGCAGGCGGCTTACTGCTCGATCAGGAAACGCTCCGGGCGCTTGCCCAGCCATGCCGGCGCACGGCCGCGGCCCGACCAGGTCTTGCCGGTCTTGGGGTCCATGTACTTCGGCGGCAAAGCGGATGCAGGCTTCTTGGCGCTCGAACCAGCCGGGCGGCCACGCTTGCGGCGGGGCAGGATGTCTTCGGCGGTCAGGCCGTATTCAGTCATCAGGTCCCGGATTTTGTCGATTACGCCGGCGACTTCCGTCGCACGCACTTCATTCAGCTTGGCTTCCAGCGCTTCCTTCTCAGCCAGGAGTTGCTTGTATGTCGCCATTTATATCCCCTTTCTGCAAATAGGCCGCTGCATGGTACTAGAAGTTGTGGTGTCGGTTCACCTAAAAAAATTTTACAAAAAATAACGGAGAATGCACGGACTGATTGTTTGCCGGCCTGAATTGACGGTTGCACAGCCCATGATGCAGCCGGTATTGGGCGGTTCATCGGCCGTTTTGCCTGCATTTAAGGACAATGAAAATACGCACGAGCCGAGACTTTAGCGCCTAGACTGCTTGTCTGCGCCCGGCGCAGCCCCCCTGACACGACTACCGGAGCCCCTGATGAGCCAGCAGATCTTTGTCAATTTGCCCGTCCGCGACCTGCAAAAGTCGATCGCTTTCTTTACGCAGTTGGGTTTTTCCTTCAATCCGCAATTTACCGACGACACTGCCACCTGCATGATCGTCGGTGACAACATTTTCGTGATGCTGCTGACGGAAGCCAAGTTCCGCAGCTTCTCGCCCAATGAAATCTGCGATGCACGGAAATCGACGGAGGTGCTGGTTTGCCTGTCGATGGAAACCCGTGCCCGCGTGGATGAAATGGTCAATGCCGCGGTCGCGGCGGGTGGCAATACTTACAAGCCGCCGATGGATTTGGGATTCATGTACGGGCATGGATTCCAGGATCCGGATGGCCATGTCTGGGAACTGGTGTACATGGATATGGCCGCAATGCAGGCCGGGCAATGAAGGCGATTTAGCGAAACCCCATTCACCATCCGCGGGAGCTTTCAGGCAAGCCACCAAAAAAAACAGCCCGGGAAAGCAGGAAGCCCGGGCTTGAAATCCACCTGGATCACGGTGGAGGAGACATCTGGTTGTCAGCGTCCCGGGCGTGGCGCCCGGGACGCGGCAGTAGGTTTCGGCAGGGTCAGATGGCCCAGCCCCCGGCATAGAACGCAGCCAGCATGACCGCGATGGCCACCGTGCCGACATTGAGCTTGCGCCATTCGCCAGCCACCACGCGGCCCACCACCAGGGTGCAGAAGCCCAGCATGATGCCGGTCACGATATTGCAGGTCAGCACGATGAACACGGCGCAGACCAGGCCTGCCATCGCGTCGACCATGTCGTCCATGTGCAGGCGGCTCACGCTCGACAGCATCAGCAGGCCCACGTACATCAGCGCGGGCGCGGTGGCGTACGACGGCACCAGCCCGGCCAGCGGCGAGAAGAACATCACCGCCACGAACAGCAGTCCCACCACCACCGCGGTCAGGCCGGTCTTGGCGCCGGCGGCCACGCCGACGGTCGACTCGATATAGGCCGCGGCCGGAGCACCGCCGAACATCGCCGAGAAGATCGAGCTGACCGAATCCGCGGTCAGCGCGCGCCCGCCGTTATGCATATGGCCGGCTGCGTTGAGCTGGCCGGCTTGTCCGGCGACAGCGCGGATCGTGCCGGTGGCGTCGAACACCGCGGTCATCACCAGTGCCAGCACGCTCGGCAGCACCGCGGCCGTCAGCGCGCCGCGCATGTCCATGGCGCCGATCAGCGATTCATGGCCGGGCGCGCTCAGCGACGGCAGCGCGAACACGCCGGTGAACTTCACCGCCGGGTCGAAGGCCAGGCCCAGGGCGGAGATCGCGATGATCACCAGCAGGATGCCGCCCGGCACCTTGCGGCGCTCCAGGCCGAAGATCGCGGCCAGGCCCAGCACCGACATCACCACCGGGAACGAGGTGATCTTGCCCAGCGACACTGGCAGGCCGGGGTGAGCGTTCTTGACCACCAGGCCGACTTCATTCGAGGCGATCAGCAGCAGGAACAGGCCGATGCCGATGCCGGTGCCGTGCGCCACGCCGGCGGGCAGGTTGCGCAGGATCCAGGAGCGCACGCCGGTGACGGAGATCGCGGTGAAGATCACGCCCATCAGGAACACGGCGCCGAGCGCGACCGCCGGCGACAGGCCCTGCCCCAGCACCAGCCCGAAGGCCATGAATGCGGTCAGCGAGATGGCGCAGCCGATGGCGATCGGCAGCTTGGCCCACAGGCCCATCAGCAGGGAGCCGAAGGCGGTGGTCAGGCACACCGCGACAAAGACCGCGCTGGTGTCAAAGCCGGCCTTGCCCAGCATGCCGGGCACGACAAAGACGGCGTAGACCATCGCCATAAAGGTGGTCACCCCGGCAATCACTTCCTTGCGCTGGGTGCTGCCGCGCGCGGTGATCTCGAAGAACGCGTCGAGCCGGCTCCGGACTTCGGGGACTTGGGGGCGTGCGGCATCGGCTTCCGTCGCGGGCGACGGATAGGGCTGTTCGATCATGATGAGCTGTCTCCTTGCGGGCGCTGCAACGTCCGTCGTACGGACTGTCGTCAGGCTTGTCTCACGTGGTTCTGGTCTGGGCTGGAGGCGCAAACCTGGCCAACCCGCTGTTATCGGTGTGCCGCTTGTCGGTGCCTCTGCGGGCGCGATCCGGGCAAGGCTGAAGGCTAGGTGACCACGCGCCATGCATCATCACCGGCAGACAATGCGCGGCATGTGCATCGAGGAATATCGAATGTGATGATTAATTTACTTCGATTGGCGGATTCGCATCAGGTGGCGCTTGCGGCAGGCGGCTATTATCACGCACTCCATATACGGCCTATAGGTACAGACCCGGATGATTCAGGCGCAACTTCTCTATACTAGGGATAACCCTGAACCGCCTCCCGATCCGGGCCGAATCACGGCTGGATGTGCTTCGTGAGGCGCACCAACTTCCATCCCAACCGGAAAGGATATTCGCCATGCAAGTACTCGCCGACACCCTCTATCGCCAGCCCGCCCAAGCCAAGGCATCGAAGCCCGCCGCCCAGCCGGCACGCGATGTTGCCTACTACGCCCGCGTGGGCGGTGGCCTATCGCTGGCCGCGCGGGTGCGCGCTTACTTTGCCCAGGGTTGGGCCCTGTACGCAGCCAATGCCCGCGAAGGCGCGCCGATCCGCTGGCTGTAAGCGGGCGCGCTGCCTCAGTACATGCCAGTGCGGGCCATGAACGCGTCCAGCGTCCAGCCGCGCCCGAGCAGCAGCATGCGCGTATGCAGGCCCTCACGCACGGGCGCATCGACGGCCTGGCCCAGCCAGGTCAGCGTCTTGTGGCGCAAGTCCACATAACCCATCGGGTGATCGGCGGCCAGCGCCTGCCATAGGGCGTTGGCACTGGCCGACTGGCGCGCCCCGCTCAGCAGGCACAGCCCGCCGTCCAGCGCCCAGCAGTACAGCGCTCTGGCCAGGCCGCGGCGCTGGTAAGCGAGCGCAAACTTTGTGTGCGGCGCCCGTACCCATGGGTCAGCGCGGCGGCCGACCTCGATCAGCCGGTTGAAGACCGTATAACCGGCCAGCCGGCGCTGCATCACATCTTCCACATACACGTAGTACTCGCCGTCGGCCTCGCGATAGCGCAGACGCAGGCCCGGCGCGCCCGCGGGCAGCGCCGGCATCGCATGCAGGCGGTCGCCGGGTTGGCCGATGCGGTCGTGCAGGGCACCCAGTTCGCGTTCGATATCGCCCGGCGCCAGCTCAACGTCGATGCGCAGCTCGAGCGCGCGCGGCAAAGCCGGCGCCGGCACGCGCAGGGCATGGAAATTCACCATGGCAAGACTCCGCCGGGGCTCAGGGATTGAGGATCAGGTAGAGGGCGGCAAGCGCCACCATGGCGCAGAAGGTATGGCGGTAGAGCGGGGACATGTCTGGCTTTCTCCTGGCTGCATGATCAAGCGGGTGCCGGATGGCATCCGCGACATGGGCCGTGCGGGAAAGCTCAGGACTGGAGGGTGGTGCCCCGAGCTGCCCGCACGGCCAGGAAAAGCACGGCGCGGCGGACCTGGGCGTACGCGTGGAAGCGGTCGGCCAGGTCGATGGCAACACCCGGGCGCTGCGCCGCGCGCACGCCTGCCGCCGGCAGGGCCGGGCGGTTCAGGGTGGCGAAGCGGGCAGTGCGAAGCATGGGTGTCGGGGCGCGAAAGCATCGGGGGAACATTGCTTATGCCACACTTCGTGCATAATGTCCAGCCAAGTCGCCAGCTTCCGCATTTAACTCCGTTCTACTTCGCAGTCTTTGTGGCTGCCGCTGACCTGCCGCCGACAGCTTTGGTCATCCTTCAATTGTGAACACTGTCTACATGTACTAGACTCGGAAGCATCGTTCGCCGGCCTTCTTGCAGGAGCCATGATGACGACTTCCCCCATTCCCGAAACCGATAGCGGCCCCGTCTGGCTGCTGGTGGCCACCACCAAGGGCGCCTGGTTCCTGACCAGCGACGCCGCCCGCCGCAGCTGGCTGATCGAGGGCCCGATGTTTCTCGGCCATACCATCCACCATATCGTGCAGGACCCGCGCGACCCGTCGCGCATGCTGATGGCGGCGCGCACCGGCCACCTGGGCCCGACCGTGTTCCGCTCCACCGACGGCGGCCGCAACTGGACCGAAGCCGCGCGCCCACCCGCCTTCGACGAGGCGCCGGAGGGCGAGGCCGGCCGCGTCGTCGACCACGTGTTCTGGCTCACGCCCGGCCATGCCAGCGAGCCCGGCACCTGGTACGCCGGCACCTCGCCGCAGGGGCTGTTCCGCAGCGCCGACCATGGCGCGACCTGGGAGCCGGTGTCCGGCTTCAACGACCACCCGAACTGGCGCACCTGGACCGGCGGCGAGCAGGACGGCACGCCCGACGGCCCCAAGATGCATTCCGTGCTGGTCGATCCGCGCGACGCGCGCCACCTGTATATCGGCATGTCCAGCGGCGGTGTGTTCGAGAGCACCGACGGCGGCGCGGACTGGAAGCCGCTGAACCGCGGCAGCCTTGCCACTTTCCTGCCCGATCCCAACCCCGAATACGGCCAGGACCCGCACTGCATGCTGCAGCATCCCGCCGATCCGGACATCCTGTACCAGCAGAACCACTGCGGCATCTATCGCATGGACCGCCGCGAAGGCGTGTGGAAACGCATTGGCGAAGCCATGCCGGCGGAGGTGGGCGATATCGGCTTCCCCATCGTCGCCCACCGCCGTGATCCGCGCACGGTGTGGGTATTTCCGATGGACGGCAGCGACGTCTGGCCGCGCGTCAGCCCGGGCGGCCGCCCCGCGGCCTATGTCACCCGCGATGCTGGCGAGACCTGGCAGCGCCAGGACCGCGGACTGCCCGCTGAACAAGGCTGGTTCACCGTCAAGCGCCAGGCCATGGCCACCGACGGCCACGCGCCGGTGGGCGTGTACTTCGGCACCACCGGTGGCGAGATCTGGGCCAGTGCCGATGAGGGCGAGGGCTGGCAATGCATCGCCCGCAACCTGCCGCAGGTCTACGCGGTCACCGTGGCGCGCCCTGCCTGAATGCCATCAGCCGACCGGAGAACTTCCATGCAGGTCCGTATCGCGACGCCGCTCTTCTCCTATACCGGACAGCGCGAATACGTCGAAGCCCGCGGCGCCAGCATTGCTGAACTGCTCGACGACCTCGACCGCCAGTTCCCCGGCATGCGCTTTCGCATCGTCGATGAGCAGGGCAAGCTGCGGCCGTATATCCGCGTCTTCGTCAATCGCACGCAGCTGATGCGGCTGGACGCGGCGTTGAAGGAAACCGACGAGGTGCATATCCTGCAGGCGCTGGCGGGCGGGTAAAGCCGATCGCCGGCGACGCGGCATCACGCAGCATCACGATGCCGCATCACGTCGGGCATCGAGCGATGCGCCTCATGCCCATCGCTGAGGACAGGCCATGCCGCTCTCAACTCCCAACGGCCCGCCGCCGATATCCAGTCATGAACCCTGCCGTCCGCCATCCGCCGCGGCCGCAGGCAGACGACAACGACGGCGGCAAACACCACACGCACGGCACGGGAGCAACGCATGAGCAGTTCCATGAGGGACATCGACGAACGGACCAACCTCACCAACAACAACCAGTTCGAGCTGCTGCTGTTCCGGCTTGGCGATGCCGAGCACTCCGGCCAGACGGAGCTGTTCGGGATCAATGTCTTCAAGGTGCGCGAGATCCTGGTGATGCCGCACGTGACGACCGTGGTGGGGGCCGATCCGTCGATCTTGGGCATGGCGGATATCCGCGGCCAGGTGATTCCGGTGATCGACCTGCCCAGGCTGGTCGGGTGCAAGCCGCGCAGCGGCCTGGGCATCCTGCTGGTGACGGAATATGCACGTTCGACGCAGGGCTTTGCGGTGGAAGCAGTGGAGGAAATCGTGCGCCTGGAGTGGAACCAGGTGCATTCGGCCGAGGCCAGCGTGCGGACCGGTCACGTCACCAGCATCGCCAAGCTGGACGGGGACACCGCGGGGAGCACGGACGCGTCGCGGCTGGTGCAGGTGCTGGACGTTGAGCAGATCCTGCGCGATGTGCTGCCGACGCGGCAGCCGGACGTGGACCCGGGCACGGTCGGCCCGCAGCTGAGCCTGCGCCCGGGCGCCAAGGTCATTGCCGCCGACGATTCGGCACTGGCGCGCGGCCTGATCGAGCAGGGGCTGAAGGCGCTGGGCGCGCCGGTGGTGATGACCAAGTCCGGCAAGGAGGCGTGGGAGCTGCTTGACCGCATCGCCGCCGAGGCGGCCAGCCATGGCAAGTCAGTGCAGGATGAGGTGGCGCTGGTGCTGACCGACCTGGAGATGCCGGAGATGGACGGTTTCACCCTGACCCGCAAGATCAAGGCGGATAGCCGGCTGAAGTCGCTGCCGGTGGTGATTCACTCGTCACTGTCGGGAGAGGCCAGCGAGGAGCATGTGCGCAAGGTGGGCGCGGACGCCTATGTGGCGAAGTTCGTGGCCAAGGAACTGGCTGACACCATCCGCGACGTGCTGACGCGCTGAGCGCCTGATGGCGGAAGAATCGCAACAGGCACAAAATTCAGACGCCCGCAACCATTCCCGTACCCCGGCGGGTTGCCTATAAAACGGGCACTCCAGTGAGTTCCAGCGCCGGCGCGCCCTTTGCGGTTGTCAAGAGGGGGGATATCCACTGAAGCTGTGGATAGTTCCTGTGGACAAGTCGGGCCTCCCGGCCGTGACTGACCGGGAGGCCCGGCGGCGGCCGGCGTGACCTCCACGCCTGGCCGCACTCCCTGGTGCTGGCGCTCCTCGCTCCCCCCTTATTTGGGTTGCTCCACCGTGCGCAGGTAGGGCTTCAGGGTCTTGAAGCCCTGCGGGTACTTCTTCTTGGCATCCTCGTCCGAGACCGAAGTCGGGATGATGACGTCCTCGCCCGGCTTCCAGTTCACCGGCGTGGCCACGGTGTGCTTGGCATTGAGCTGCAGCGAATCCAGCAGGCGCAGCACCTCGTCGAAATTGCGCCCGGCGCTCATCGGGTACACCAGCATGGCCTTGACCTTCTTGTCCGGGCCGATGATGAACACCGAGCGGATGGTGGCGTTGTCTACCGCCGTGCGCGGGCCGCTGCCGCTGGCCTCGGGGTGGATCATGTCGTAGAGCTTGGCCACGGTCAGGTCGGCGTCGCCGATCATCGGATAGTTGATCGCATGGCCTTGCGTTTCCTCGATGTCCTTGGCCCAGCGCTGGTGGTCGCCGACCGGGTCGATGCTCAGGCCGATGATCTTGGTATTGCGCTTGTCGAACTCGGGCTTGAGCCCGGCCATATAGCCCAGTTCGGTGGTGCACACCGGCGTGAAGTCCTTGGGATGCGAGAACAGGATGGCCCAGTTGTCGCCGATCCACTCATGGAAGCTGATCTTGCCTTCCGTGGTGTCGGCGGTGAAATCAGGGGCTTGCTCGCCCAGTCGAATCGCCATGGTTGCGCTCCTTGCAGTTGGCGTGGTTTGGAAACGCGCGTCGCGCGCACTGTTGCCCGCTATCTCGCTATCTCGTTCTTCGCCCGACCGCCGCCTAGCGGAAGACCAGCACCGGGATCGTGCTGTGGGTCAGGACCTTGTGGGTCTCGCTGCCGATCAGCAGCGCCTGCAGCCCGCGCTTGCCATGCGACGACATCACGATCAGGTCGCAGTCGCGCTGGTGTGCGCACTGGATGATGGCCTGCCAGGGATGGTCGTCGGTGGCGGTGACGGTCTCGCAGGCCACGCCGGCCTGCGCGGCGGCGTGGCTGAGCGTGGCCAGAAAGGTATCCGCGTGGCGCGCGGCCTCTGCGGCAAAGGTGTCCTTGGTGTCCTGCAGGCTGGTCAGCCGGTAGGTCAGTACGTGGTACTCGGGAATCACATGCAGCCCGGTCACGCGGGCGCCGATGCGGCTGGCGAAGGCCATGGCGCGGGCCGCCATCGCGTCGGCGCGTGCGGAGCCGTCGGTAGGCACAAGGAGGTGCTTGAACATGATGGGCCTCCGATTGCAGAAGATTGCCGCGTCCGCCTGGGCCCGTACCCCGTGCGCCCCGGGCGAGCCAATCCAGTATAGGAATTGAGTGGCATAAGCGACAGGGCAGACATGGCGAATATCACGGCGCAAGCCGCAAGCCGGCGGGCATTAACATGCTGTTATCATCCAATGCACCATCATCATCCTGTACGAACCCGAGGGATTGACGCATGAGCGCGCTGCGCGAAGCTTGGCTGGCCGGACTGTTCCGACGCGGCAACTGGCTGCCGAACATCGTGTCGGGCGTGATCGTCGGGGTGGTGGCGCTGCCGCTGGCCATGGCGTTTGCGATCGCGTCGGGCGCCAAGCCGGAGCAGGGCCTGTACACGGCCATCGTCGCCGGGCTGGCGGTGTCGCTGTTCGGCGGCAGCCGGCTGCAGATCGCGGGACCCACCGGCGCGTTTATCGTGGTGTTGTCCGCCGTGACCGCGCGCCACGGCATCGACGGCCTGCAGATCGCCACCCTGATGGCGGGCCTGATCCTGCTGGCGATGGGGCTGACGCGGCTGGGCAGCGTGATCCGGTTCATTCCCGCGCCGGTGATCGTCGGCTTCACGGCTGGCATCGGCGTGATCATCTTCGTCGGCCAGTGGCGCGATTTCTTTGGCCTGCCACCGGTGGCAGGCGAGCATTTCCACGAAAAATTCTGGCACCTGCTGCAGGCGCTGCCCCAATGGCACCCGGCCACCACCGCGCTGGCGCTGGGCAGCCTGGCGCTGGTAGTGGGCGCGCCGCGCGTGCGCTGGCTGCGGCGCATCCCCGGGCCGCTGGTGGCGCTGCTGGTGGCCACCGCGGTGCAGGCGCTGTTCCGCTTTGACGGCGTCGCCACCATCGGCACCGCCTTTGGCGGCCTGCCGCGCGGGCTGCCCGTGCCAGCGCTGCCGGACATCACGCTGGCGCGCGTGCTGGAACTGGCCGGGCCGGCCTTCACCATCGCCATGCTGGGCGCAATCGAGTCATTGCTGTCCGCGGTGGTGGCCGACGGCATGGCGGGCACTCGGCACGATTCCAACCAGGAGCTGGTCGGCCAGGGCATCGCCAATATCCTGGCGCCGCTGTTCGGCGGGTTTGCCGCCACCGGCGCCATCGCCCGCACCGCCACCAATATCCGCAATGGCGGCAACAGCCCGCTGGCCGGCGTGGTGCATGCGCTCACGCTGGTGATGGTGCTGCTGTTCCTGGCGCCGCTCGCGGCCAGCGTGCCACTGGCGACGCTGGCCGCGATCCTGTTCGTGGTGGCCTACAACATGAGCGAGGGGCGCCAGTTCGCGCGCATGGTCCGCCGCGCGCCGCGCGCCGACGTGGCCATCCTGCTGATCACCTTCACCCTGACCGTGCTGACCGACCTGGTGGTGGCGGTCAATATCGGCGTGATCCTGGCCATGCTGCAGTTCCTGCGGCGCATGTCGGCGTCAGTGGAGGTGGCGCGCCAGGATGCCGTGGACGTAGAGCGCGAACTGGGCGACGCCGGCACCGGCCCGGCCGCGCGGATGCCGCCGAGCGTGCTGGTCTATGTGATCGACGGGCCGTTCTTCTTCGGTGCTGTGGAAGCCTGCGAGCGCGCGCTGGTGCAGACCCATACCGAGCCGCGCGTGCTGCTGATCCGCCTTGGCCGCGTGCCCTTCATGGACATGACCGGCCTGCAGACGCTGGAGGCCGTGATCGTGACGCTGCAGAAACGCGGCGTGGCGGTGGTGCTGGCCGAAGCCAACGAGCGGGTCAGGGAAAAGCTGGCGCGCGCGGGCGTGCTGGCGGCGCTGGGGGAGGGCAACTATGTGGATTCGCTGGCGCAGGCGGTGCAGCGCTGCAGCGAACTGGCAGGCGAAGGTAACGCCCCGCGCTGAGTTACTTCTTCTGTCGCGTGCTGCCCGCAAGCTTGGCCTTGGTGGCGTATTCCACGCCATGCTGGGCCAGGTATTCGCGGATCAGCTGGCGCACGACCTGCGACGGTGTCAGGTCCTGCGAGGCGCACAGGGTTTCAAAGGCCTTTTTCTTGACCGGATCGATCAGGATGGTAAGGCGGGCGGTCTTGGATTCCATGAGGGGTGTCCGGCTGTCCGGATAGGTCCGGCTTGACGGCAGCGGCGATCGGAAACGCATTATATACAGGGCCGCCGCAGCGCCCGATTGGTGCCAGCACACCGGCGGTCTGCACCCCTCTCCCGCTTACGGGCGAGGGGTGCGTTCACGAGGGGCTGCGGTGTTCGCAGACGCCCTGATCCGGCCACCCCTACACCGCCATCTCCAGATCCGCAATCACCGCCGCCAAAAACCGCGCCGCCTCCCCACCCGTCACCACCCGATGGTCAAAAGTCAGGCTCAGCGGCATCACCCGGTGCACCGCCGGCACGCCGCTGGCCGCCACCACTTCTTCGCGCACGCGCCCGGCACCAAGGATTGCCACGGTCGGCGGCACCACGATGGGCGCGGCATAGCGTCCCGCGATCATGCCGAAATTGGACAGCGTGATGGTGTTGCCGCGCATCTCCTCCGGCGCGATGGTGCGCGCGCGGATATCGGCGCGCATGCGGTCCAGGCCGTGGCGCAGGTCTGCGGCATCGCGGTTGCCGACGTCGCGCAGCACCGGCACGAACAGGCCTTCGGGCAGGTCCGCCGCGATGCCGACGTCGATCTTCTTCAGCACGTGGCGGCGGGCGGTCTGGCCTTCGTACCAGGCATTGAGGCCGGGCTCGGCGCGGCAGCCGGCCACCAGGGCGCGCACCAGCCGGATGGTGACATCGGCGCCGGGCTGCCAGGCGTGGATGTCGGCGTCGTCCATCACGGTGGCGGCGGCCACTTCGGCTTGTGCACGCGCCATGTTCTGCGCCATCGCCCGGCGCACGCCGCGCAGCTGTTCCGGCGCGCCCAGCTCGGCCAGCGTGCTGGCTACCCGCTCGACGTCGGCGGCGGTGACCACGCCCTCGGGGCCCGATGCCGTGGCCATTGCCAGGTCCACCCCCAGCTGGCGCGCCAGCGCGCGCACAGCCGGCGTGGCCTTGATGCGCGCGGCCATGGCCGCGGCGGGTGCCGCGGTGCCCGCAGGCGCGGCTTCATTGACCACGTGCGTGCCGACCTGGACCGAGCCCACCACGGTGCCGGCGTCGGCATCCTCGCCCGCACCCTCGAAGCCGACCAGCGGTGCGCCCAGGTGGACGATATCGCCGGGCTGCGCAAACAGCTTGTCGATGGTGCCGGCATACGGCGACGGGATTTCCACGATGGCCTTGGCCGTCTCCACTGACAGCAGCGGCTGGTCAGCGGCCACGGTCTCGCCGGTCTTGACGTGCCAGGTCACGATCTCGGCCTCCTGCAGGCCTTCGCCCAGGTCGGGCAGCTTGAAGACTCTCATCGGCACTCCTTGCCTATCGTCGGCAATTCCCGCGTTATGCCGCCATCGCCTTGCGCGCCGCGTCGACGATGCGGGCGACGCCAGGCAGGTAGGTATATTCCAGCCGCGCCAGCGGCACCACGGTGTCGAAGCCGGTCACGCGCTGCACCGGCGCTGCCAGTGAGTAGAGGCCCGCGTCGGCCAGCTGCGCCGCGATCTCGGCGCCGAAGCCGGCGGTGCGCGGGGCCTCGTGCACGATCACGCAGCGGCCCGTGCGTGTCACCGATTCCAGGATGGTCTGCATGTCCAGCGGCTTGAGCGTGGCCACGTCGATGACCGTGGTCGTCACGCCCTCGCCGGCCAGTGCGTCCGCGGCGGCGAGCGTCTCCTGCACCATCGCGCCCCAGCTCACCAGCGTGATGTCGCTGCCTTCGCGCAGCGTGAAGCAGGTGTCCAGCGGCAGCGCCGCGCCGTCGTCGGCCACTTCCTGGCGGAACAGGCGGTACAGCCGCGTGGGTTCGAGGAAGATGACCGGGTCCGGGTCGGCGATGGCCGCCAGCAGCAGCCCGTACGCGCGTGCGGGCGATGAGGGCACCACCACGCGGATGCCGGGCATATGCGCGAACATCGCTTCCGGGCTTTCGGAATGATGCTCGGGGGCATGGATGCCGGCACCGCAGGGGGAGCGCACCACCATCGGACACGACAGGCGCCCGCGCGTGCGGTGCCGCATGCGTCCGGCGTGGTTGATGATGTGGTCGACCGCCGGGTAGATAAAGCCGGTGAACTGGATCTCGGCCACGGGCTTGAGCCCCATTGCCGCCATGCCGATCGCGGCGCCGACGATGCCGCCTTCGGCCAGCGGCGTATCCATGACGCGCGCCGCGCCAAAGCGCGCCTGCAGGCCCGCGGTGGCGCGGAACACGCCGCCATTGACGCCGATATCCTCGCCCAGCAGCAGCACATCGGGATCGTGATCCAGCGCATGGGCCAGCGCCAGGTTGACTGCTTCGACCAGATTGATTTCCGCCATGGTTCGCTCGTTGTGGTCGCTACGTGGAGGCACAGGGTTCGCTGTTTATCCGTGCGGCGCCGGGAAGCGCCGGGCAATCTCCAGCTGCGCCTGCAATTCGGCCGGCATGGCCGCGTACAGGCAGTCGAACATCGCGGCCGGATCCGGCGGCGGCATGGCCAGGTAAGTCTCGACGGCCTGCGCCACCTGCTGTGAGCAGGCCTTGACCAGCGCTTCCTCGCGCGCCGCGTCCCACGCGTGCAGCGCCAGCAGGTGCGTGCGCAGCCGCAGCAGCGGTTCTTCCTGCCAGTGCGCCTTGACGCTGGCCTCGTCGCGGTAGCGCGAGGCGTCGTCGGCGGTGGTGTGGTCGCCCAGGCGGTAGGTGATGGCCTCGATCAGCGCCGGGCCGCCGCCATCGCGCGCGCGCGCGATGGCCTCGCCGACGCGGTGCCGCACTGCGACCACGTCGTTGCCGTCAACCTGCTCGCCGGGGATGCCGGCGGCAATGGCCTTCTGCGCCAGCGTCTGCGCCGCGGTCTGGCCGCTGCGCGGCATCGAGATTGCCCACTGGTTGTTGTTGATTACGATCACCAGCGGCGCGTGCCACGCGCCGGCCATGTTCATGCCCTCATAGAAATCGCCCTTGGAGGTGCCGCCATCGCCCAGCAGGCAGACCGCCACGCGCGGCTCGCCGCGCAGCTGGAACGCATAGGCGGCTCCGGCCGCGTGGCAGACCTGGGTGCCGATCGGCACGCAGTTGGCAAAGTCATGCGGCGCCGCCGCAAAGCCGCTGCCGCGTTCGTCGCCGCCCCAGTACAGCAGGCTCTCGGTCATGGTGACGCCGCGCACAAACTGCGCTGCGTGATCGCGGTATGAGGGCACCAGCACGTCTTCGGGCCGCATCGCAAAGGCCACGCCCACGCCGATGGCTTCCTGGCCGAGTGCCGAGGCAAAGGTGCCGATCTTGCCGGTGCGCTGCAGCGCAATCGCTTTCAGGTCGAACTGGCGCGTCAGCACCATCGCCTGGTACAGCGGCAGCAGCGCGTCGGGGTTGCTGGCAAGGGGTGGGGGAGGGGATGTGGGGGAGGAGGTGTCGCCCGGCGGGGCAAGGTAGCGCGTGTAGCCGATCTCGAAGCTCGCAACCGTGGACATGGCAGGTCTCTCGATGCTTGTCTCGACAGGATCCGCAGGGACGGCCGCGAGGATCTTCGCAGCGCTGTCCGCAGCAATGATCGCGTTGTGATCCCCGCCATGCTTTTTGGGCGCGGGGGGACTTGAGCTTGAGTGTAGGGCATTTGCGCGGCGGGCGCGGCGCAAAATCGTCTTGCTGTGCACAATGCGGGTGGTGCTGCCCACAACGCAGAAAAGCGCCTGACGGCGCTTTTCTGCTGGCAACAGCGGTGTGCCTCAGCGCTGGTACGGCGGTTGCACGAAGCCCGCAAAGCGCTGCTGCGTCACGGTCTTGAACTCCGCCGACTCGTAGGCCTCTCGGATGTCCTTGACGAAGGGCTTGTTCAGGTCCGCCGTCTTCACCGCGACCAGGTTCATGTAGTAGTCGGGAATCTTCTCCAGCGCCAGCGCCGAGGTCAGCTTAAGGCCGGAGGCCAGCGCATAGTTGCCGTTGACGAAGGCATAGTCCACGTCATCGAGCGAGCGCGGCAGCTGGGCGGCTTCCAGCTGGATCAGCTTGAGCTTGTGCGGGTTGGCGTCGATGTCGCGCTCGCTGGCGCGGATCGGGTCGGTGCCCGGCTTGAGCGTGACCCAGCCGATCTGCTGCAGGATGGCGATGGCGCGCGCCAGGTTGGTGGGATCGTTCGGCAGCGACACGGTATTGCCGGGCTTCACCTCGGCCAGGCCCTTGTGCTTGCGGCTGTAGATGCCGATCGGCGCGGTCGGCACCTGGATCACGTCGGTCAGCGCCAGCTTGCGGTCGGCCGAGAACTTCTTCAGGTAGGCCACGTGCTGGAAGGCATTGGCGTCGATGGCGCCGTCGGCCAGCGCCAGGTTGGGCTGCACGTAGTCGCTGAACTCAATGATGGTGACCTTGTAGCCGCGCTTTTCCAGCACCGGCTTCACGCCATAGCGGATCTGGTCGGCGTAGGGGCCGGCGGTGGCGCCGAAGCGGATTTCCTTCTTGTCCGGATCGGCCGCGCCCGCACCCTGCATCACGCCCAGTGCCAGCACTGCCGCGGCCAGCCGTGCGACGAAGCCGAATTTCCCGTATTGCATCTGATGCTCCCCGTCATGTTGTTGGAGGCCTGTAGCGTCCCGCTGCGGCGTCGGGTCATTGTATGGAAAGGCAGGCAATAGGCGAACGAGTTATTCCGCATGGTCATATGCCGCTGGTGAATAAGGGTGCCGGCAGCCTGGCTGCACTACGCTGAAGGACAGCGTCACCGGTTTGGAGGCGGCCATGCCCGAACAACTTACCCGGCATCCCGAAGTCACGATCCAGGTCTTGCGCAGCGCCGGGGCCAACTGCGGCGAGGGCGCCCCGCAGGCCATCCTCAAGGCCTGCCCGCGCGAGCGCTTCTGCAAGCTGCCGGGCGGGGAGATCTGCGTGTACGGCCTGGACGGGGCGCAGGCGATGACGCAGTTCACGGCTGTCGACTGGCAGTCGCTCGCGCCCCTCGCGCGGGGCCGTGCGGATGTGGGCGCCGCGACGGGCTGGGCGGGGACCACTGCCGCGGTGTTCATTGCCGGGCTCGCCGCCGGTGCGCTGGCGTCCGCGGCCCTGGCACGCTGGCGGCGCAGCCGTGGCCGGGGTTTAGGGGGGTGACGCACCCGCGCTGGCACGTTGTTTGCGGCTTTCTCAGGTCATGACACCGATGCAGTCCGCCTCCAATCGTTTCCACCGGCCAGGGCACGGCGCGGAGCGCCGCCTGTCGTGCGGGTTCGGCGCGAACCCGTGCGCGCGCGAAAGCGCACTGCCGGAAACTTTTATCCTGTTTGAAGCCGAGGTAGGCCAGAAATTGCATGCCGGGCTGACGGACGCAGGCCTGCATTCCTGCACATCCCTGCTGCGGCCGGCCTTGCGGCGCGCGGCGACGAGGGGAGGCGCGCAATGATGGGCGCGACGACCTTCTCGGCCATCCGCGAGCACGCGCACTGGCCCGCGTGGCGCCGTGCCATCGGCATCCTGTTCATTGCCGCGGTGCTGGCGCTGATCGCGCGCAAGCTGGGCACCATCGACTGGGACGCGGTGCTGGCAGCGCTGCGCGGCTTCAACGCCCGCACGCTGGTGCCGGCGGCGGCCTTCGTTGCGCTGAGCGGCTTGCTGTACAGCCAGTTCGATCGGCTTGGCTGCCACTATGCCGGACACCCGTTGCCGGCGCGGCGGGTGATGGCGATCTCTTATGTCAGCTACACGCTCAGCCTCAACCTCGGGGCCACGCTGGGGGGCGCGGGCGTGCGTTATCGTCTGTACACGCGCGCCGGGCTGACCCTGCCACAGATCTGGAGCCTGTTCGTGGTGGTGGTGAGCAGCAACTGGCTCGGGTATGCCTTGCTGGCGGGCGGCATCCTGGTGGCGCAGCAGGTGGTGCTGCCGCCGGAATGGGGCATTCCCGCGGCGCTGACACGGGTGCTGGGCGCGCTGATGCTGGCGGTGCCGGCTGCCTACCTGGCTGCCTGTGCTATCTGGCACGGCCGGCACCGGACCGTGCGCGACCATGACATCCATGTGCCGTCGGTGGGCTTCGCGGCGCTGCAGTGCCTGTTGTCGGCGGCCCACTGGATGGCGATGGCGGCCATCCTGCATTCGCTGCTGCATACGCATGCGGGGTACTTCACGGTGCTTGGGGTGTTGCTGGCCTCGGGGCTGGCGGGCGTGGTGGTGCGGATCCCGGGGGGCCTCGGCGTGATCGAGACCGTGTTCCTGACGATGCTGGGCGGGCAGGTGCCGCACGGGCTGCTGCTGGCGGCGCTGATTGTCTATCGCGCGTTGTATTACCTGATTCCGTTGATGATCGGGTCGATCAGCTACTTTGTGCTGGAGGCGCAGGGCAAGCGTGGTGACGGGTAGGTTGTGCTGGCGGTATGCCACCGCCTGCCCTCACCCCGTGCCCCTCTCCCACAAGCGGGAGAGGGGAGCAAATCAGCCGGTCGCTTTGACGTCTGTGGCCTGGGCTCAGGCCGCGAGCGCGCGGTCCAGGTCCTCGATCAGATCATCGATATGCTCGATGCCGACGGAAAGCCGCACCATGTCCTCACTGACGCCAGCCGCCTTCAGTTCATCCGCATTGAGTTGCCGATGCGTGGTCGACGCCGGATGCGTGGCCAGCGACTTGGCATCGCCGATATTGACCAGCCGCGTGAACAGCTGCAGCGCATCCAGGAAGCGCGCGCCGCCTTCGCGGCCGCCTTGCTTCAGGCCGAACGACAAGATGCCGGGACCTCGCCCGCCCAGGTACTTCTGCACCAGCGCGTGGTCGGCATGGTCGGGCAGGCCGGCAAAGTTGACCCAGTCCACCTTGGGATGCTGCTGCAGGTGGCGGGCGATCGCCAGCGCGTTCTCGGTGATGCGGTCCAGCCGCAGCGCCAGGGTCTCGATGCCCTGCAGGATCAGGAAGGCATTGAACGGCGACAGCGCCGCGCCGGTATTGCGCAGCGGCACCACGCGCGCGCGGCCGATATAGGCCGCCGGGCCCAGCGCCTCGGTGTAGACCACGCCGTGGTACGACACGTCGGGCTCGTTCAGGCGCTTGAAGCGCTCCTTGTGCTGGGCCCACGGGAACTTGCCGCTGTCGATGATGGCGCCGCCGACGCTGTTGCCATGGCCGCCCAGGTACTTGGTCAGCGAATGCACGACGATGTCCGCGCCATGCTCGAACGGCCGGCACAGGTAGGGCGACGGCACCGTGTTGTCGACGATCAGCGGCACGCCGTGGTTGTGCGCCACGCGCGCAATGGCTTCGATATCCACGACGTTGCCGAGCGGGTTGCCCACCGACTCCACGAAGATCGCCTTGGTGCGCGCGTCGATCAGGTCGCCGAAGCTGGCCGGGTTGCGGCCATCGGCAAAGCGGGTCTCGATGCCGGACTGCGGCAGCGTGTGTGCCAGCAGGTTGTAGGTGCCGCCATAGAGCTGGCTCGACGAGACGATGTTGTCGCCGGCCTCGGCAATGGTCTGGATCGCATACGTGATCGCCGCCATGCCGGACGCCAGCGCCAGCGCGCCCACGCCGCCCTCGAGCGCGGCCAGGCGCTGCTCCAGCACGTCGTTGGTCGGGTTCATGATCCGGCTGTAGATATTGCCGGCCACCTTCAGGTCGAACAGGTCGGCGCCGTGCTGGGCGCTGTCGAAGGCGTAGGCCACCGTCTGGTAGATGGGCACGGCCACCGCGCGCGTGGTGGGATCGGGCGAATAGCCGCCATGGACAGCCAGGGTTTCGAGTCTCATCTTCTTCTCTCTTCGTCTCGCTGTTGGGTGCCGGACCGGCGCGACGGGGCAAGGCCTGCCGTGGCGCCGGGCATGCCGAGCGGTGCGCCGCGCGGGCGCACCAGGCCGTGCGATGGTAACAGCCGGCCCGCGCACGCCCCTGCGGCGTGGCCGCTATGGTTGCCGACGGCGCTCGCGCGAGGCAAGGAAACTTATTGCATTTGGATATGCGCGGCGCCGCAGCGCACGGGTCATGCCCCGACCGCGAGCGGCGGTTCTTCCTGCTGCCAGCGCAGGTTCTCCGGCCGGCGCAGCCCCAGGTGCTCGCGTAGCGTGGTGCCCGTATAGCCGTCGCGAAAGAGCCCGCGCCGGCGCAGCTCCGGCAGCACCAGTTCGATGAAGTCATCGAGCCCGCCCGGCAACCAGGGCGGCATGACATTGAAACCATCGGCGGCCTCGCCCTCGAACCACGCCTGCAGCTGGTCGGCGATGGACTGTGGCGTGCCGTGGATCGACCAGTGGCCGCGTGCGGTGGCCACGCGCAGGCACAGCTGGCGGATGGTGAGCCGCTCGCGCCGGGCCAGGCCGGTAACCAGCTGGAAGCGGCTCCTGGCGCCGTTCGGTTCGGCCAGGTTGTCGGGCAGCGGGCCGTCCAGCGGATAGCCGCTCAGGTCGATCCCGCCCAGGTGCTGCGACAGCAGGGCCAGCCCCACCGACGGATGGATCAGGCTTTGCAGCGCTTCGAATTTCTCCCGCGCCTCGGCCTCGCTGCGGCCTACCACCGGGAACACGCCAGGCAGGATCTTGAGCTGGTCGGGCGTGCGGCCATAGCGCGCGAGCCGCGCCTTCAGGCCACGATAGAAGGCCTGCGCATCGGCCAGCGACTGCTGCGCGGTGAAGATGACCTCGGCGGTGCGTGACGCCAGCTCCTGCCCCGCCTCGGACGAGCCGGCCTGCACGATCACCGGATGGCCCTGCGGCGGGCGTGGGACGTTGAGCGGCCCGCGCACCTGGAAGTGCGCGCCGCGATGGTCCAGCGTGTGCAGCTTGTCCGCATCGAAATGCCGGCCGCTGTCCTTGTCGTACAGGAAGGCATCGTCCTCCCAGGTGTCCCACAGCCCGGTCACCACGTCGACGAACTCCTCGGCACGGGCGTAGCGGTCAGCATGCGCGGGATGACGTTCGAGGCTGAAGTTGCGTGCTTCGGTATCCGACCACGACGTCACCACATTCCAGCCCGCGCGGCCGCCGCTGAGGTGGTCGAGCGAGGCGAACTTGCGCGCCACATGAAAGGGCTCGTTGTAGGTGGTGGAGACGGTTGCCACCAGGCCGATGCGCTGCGTCACCGCCGCCAGTGCCGACAGCAGCGTCAACGGCTCGAAGGTGGCGGCGCGCGCGGTGCGCGGCAGGGTGGCATCGTCCATGCCGCGGATGGCGACGCCGTCCGCCAGGAACAGCGCATCGAACCCCGCGGACTCGGCGCGCTGCGCCAGCGCGATGTAGTGCGCCAGGTTGCGCCCGGCATCGGCCTGCGCGGCCGGATGGCGCCACCCGGCGACATGGTGCCCGGTGGCCTGGAGAAAGGCGCCCAGATGCAGCTGGCGCGGCGGCTTTTGCTGTGACATCGATCGTGCTCCCCGGAAGACACTGGCTGGATCAGGCCGCTTGCCGTTGCGCGGCAGCGGCGGACTGGTTGGCCGGCGCCGCGCCCTCGCCGCGCACGCCCGCCTTCACCGCCTTGCTGCGGCGGCCATCCACACCGACCGGTATATCGCCGGCCACGGTGGCGCGGCGCACCACGCGGTGCGCGTCGCCATAGTCGTTGATGGCGTAGTGCTGGGTGGCGCGGTTGTCCCAGATGGCGACGTCGCCCGCGCGCCAGCGCCAGCGCACGGTGTTCTCCAGACGGTGCACATGGCCCTGCAGCACGGCAATCAGGTGCGCCGAATCGGCCGACGCGTAGTCCAGCAGCTTCTTGACGAAGTGGCCCAGCACCAGCGTGCGTTCGCCGGTTTCCGGGTGCACGCGCACCACCGGGTGTTCGGTCTCGTAGAGCGCCGAGGTGAAGACTTCGCGGTAGCGCTTCAGCCCTTCGTCGCTCGGATTGACGCGCGTGGCCGCGTAGTCGTAGTCGTTGGTGTGCAGCGCCCGCAGCTTGTCGGCCAGTTCGCGCAGCGGCTCGGGCAGGTCCTGGTACGCGGCGGCGGTGTTGGCCCACACCGTGTCGCCGCCGGCGGCGGGAACGGTCACGGCGCGCAGCACCGAGACCGCGGGGTAGGCCAGGTCGAAGGTCACGTCGGTATGCCAGGAGTTGGCGCGGCCGCCGTGCTGCGAGTCGAGCTCTAGCAATTGCGTGCCGTCGCGCGAGGGCACGGTCGGGTGCGGCACGGTGTCGCCGAACAGGCGCGCAAAGCCCTGCTGTGCGGCATCGTCCAGATGCACCTGGTCGCGGAAGAACAGCACCTTGTGCCTGAGCAAGGCTGCGCGGATGGCGGCGAAGGTGGCGGGCGGCAGGTCGCCGTGCAGCGTGACGCCGCGGATCTCGGCGCCGATGCGGCCGGCAACCGGGTGGATGTCGAGCTGGACGGTCTGGTCTTGCGTAGCGTTGGCTTGGGTCATCACGAAGCTCCGGAGGGGATCAGGGTTGGGTCAGGCGAGTTCAGGTTCGGGCGCCCGCTGCACGACAGGCTCCTGCCCGGCGAATTCGCGCAGCACGGCATCGCGCACGCGCGCGAACGGAAGTCCGGCGCGTTCGCGCGGATGCGGCAGGTCCACCGGCAGGACGCGGCGGATGCGGCCGGGCCGGGGTTCCATCACCACCACGCGGTCGCCCAGGAAGACGGCTTCCTCGACGTCGTGCGTGACCAGGATCATAGTGATGCCCTCGGCCTGCCAGATCCGCTGCAGTTCCTGCTGCAGGTGGGCCCGCGTCATGGCATCGAGCGCGCCGAAGGGCTCGTCGAGCAGCAGGATCTCCGGCCGCGTCACCAGTGCCCGCGCAATCGCCACGCGCTGCGACATGCCGCCAGAAAGCTGGTGCGGATGGGCCTGCTCGAAGCCGCGCAGGCCAACCAGCGCGATATGCTCGGCAACGTTGCGGTCTTTCTCCGCATCGCTGCCCGGCGTGTTGAGCAGCGCCAGCCGGATGTTCTGCTCGACTGTCAGCCACGGGAACAGGCGGTGCTCCTGGAACACGATGCCGCGCTGCAGGCTGGTGCCCGATACGCGCTTGCCGTCCAGCAGGATCTCGCCGCGGTAATCCTCTTCCAGGCCCACCACCAGCCGCAGCAGGGTGGACTTGCCGCAGCCGCTGGCGCCGACGATGCTGAAGAACTCGCCCGGGGCGATGGTCAGGGTGATGTCCTCGAGCACGGGCAGCGCCCGGCCCTCGACTTCGTACTGCTTGTGCAGGTGCGCGATGCTTAGCGTGCCGGCGTGTGGCATTTGTGGTCTCCGTTCAATAAGGGGCTGCGTGGTTCAGCCCGCGGCTACCGAGCGCCCGCGCCAGGCAAGCAGGCGGGATTCGATGCGGCTGGCGATCCAGTTCAGCGTGAAGCCGACCAGGCCGACCACGATCACGCCGAAGATCACCAGGTCCATCCAGAAGTTCTCGCGGCCGTCGGTCATGGTGTTGCCGATGCCCTTGCCGGATACCAGCAGGTACTCCGCGCCGAGCGTGGCCAGCCACGCATAGATCAGCCCCAGGTGGATGCCGGCGAAAATCGACGGGGCCGCCGACGGCAGCACCACGCGCCACAGCACCTGGGTGCGGCTGAATCGCAAGACGCGCGCAACCTCGAGCAGGTCGGCCGGTACGGCGCGGATGCCTTCGAAGGTGTTCAGCACCACCGGGAAGAATGCGGCCAGCGACAGGAACACCACCTTGGCGGCATCGCCCAGCCCGAACCAGACCGAGATCAGCGGGATCCATGCAAACAGCGAGATCTGCTTGACCGTGTGAAAGCTCGGGCCGACCAGGCGTTCGAACAGGCGCGACAGGCCCAGCGCCGTGCCGAACACCAGCCCGGCGCTGGCGCCGATGGCAAAGCCGGCCAGGTCACGCCACAGGCTGGCGGCCAATGCCGTGGCCAGCGCGCCGCTCTGCACCTGACGCACCGCGGTGTCCCAGACGCTGGAGACCGGCACCAGCAGCGGCGAAGTGGTCCAGCCAAAGCGCACGGCGGCCCACCACAGCGCGAGCAACGCGAGCGGCAGCACCCAGCCGCGCAGGGCGCGGGGCAGGCGGATACGGGGGCGGATTACAGAAGTGGTCATCGCGGCCTCGCCTCAGAAGCCCGGCTTGCGCCAGCGCAGCACCGCGCCTTCGGCCAGCGCCAGCGCCTTGTCCAGCGCAAAGCCCACCACCCCCACCACCACCACGGCGGCCAGCACCATGTCGAGCTGGAACAGCTGGCGCCCGTAGACGATCATGTAGCCCAGCCCCTCGGACGAGGCCAGCAGCTCCACCACCACCAGCGCCAGCCACGCGTGCGTCAGGCCGTAGCGCACGCCGTTCCACACCGGCGCGGCCGCGGCGGGCAGCACCACGCGCGACAGCGTCTGCCAGCGCGTGAGCTGCAGCACCCGCGCCACTTCCAGGTAGCGGGTCGGCACGCTGCCGATGCCCTTGTACGTGTTCAGCGCCACCGGCACGAAGGCGGCCTTGGCGATCAGGATCACCTTGAGCGCCTCGTCGATGCCGACCAGCAGCATCAGCAGCGGCAGCCAGCCCAGCACCGGCACCTGGCTGAAGGCCTTGAAGGTCGGGTAGATGTAGTCGCGCAAGGTCGGCGACAGGCCCATGGCCGCGCCCAGCGCCAGCCCACCGGCCAGGCCCACGGCAAAGCCGCCGGCCACGCGCAGCGCGCTGATCGCCAGGTTGGCCTGCAGCTCGCCGCTTTGCCACAGGTCGGCCAGCGTGCGTGCGACGTCTTCGGGGGCGGGCAGCACCTGCGGCGGAATCCAGGCATTGCGGGCAGCCACATACCAGACCAGCAGCAGCGCCAGCGGCACCGGCCAGGCCAGCAGCCAGCGTGTGGCATCCTGCCAGCGCAGTGGCTTGCGCGGAGCAGCCACGCGCGGCGCTGCGGCGGCGGGCAGTGAAAGCGAATCGGCGACGGACATGATGTCAGGCTCCCAGGATCTTGCCGTTGGGTTGGTAGACGGGCCAGTAGCTCTGCAGGCTCAGGTCGGTGAGCGCCGCCTTCAGGAAGCGCTGGTCGATCCACTGGTCCACGTCAAATCGCGCACGGCTCAGCTTGAAGCGATAGGCCTGCTCGACCGCATCCTTGTAGCGGCTGACCAGGAAGGGATCGAAATTCGGGTTCAGCCGCACCCGCAGCGGCTCGCCGTCAAAGTCTTCCTTCCAGTGGTCATAAGGCGTACCCGCACGCGCCCAGGTGCGCAGCACTTCTTCTCGATGGCTCTCGTCCGAGGCCCACCGCGCCGCCTCGACCGCGGCCTTCACCAGGTGCTGCGTGGCCTCCGGATAGCGCCCGGCGAATTCGTCGCTCACCAGTACGTGGCTTTGCCGTGTGTAGATCGGCGACTGGTTCTTGCTGGAGTACAGGATGCGCACCGCGCCCTTGTCGCGCAGGCGCAGGATGTCCATGGCGCCGATGGCGGCGTCGATGTCGCGCGTGGACAGCGCCGCCAGGTAGCCGGCCGTGTCCAGGTTCAGCAGACGCAGGTCCTTGTCGGAGAGCCCGTTCGCTTCCAGCAGGCGCAGCGCCGGCAGATGCATATTGGTGCCCTTGAACAGCGACACGCGCTTGCCGCGCAGGTCGCTGACCGTCTTCAGCGGCGAATCGGGTGGCACGCCCACGTAGATGTTGGCGCGCACGCCGGTGGCCAGCACCAGCCGCGTTTTCAGGCCGGCGGAGCGGGCCACGATGGACGGCAGGTCGCCCTGCAGCGCAAAGTCGAGCTGGCGGTTGGCCAGCGCCTCGTTGACGGCGGGGCCGGCGCCCTTGAAGAAGAACCACTCCACGCGGGTGCCGGTCGGTTTGAACGATTCCTCCAGCCAGCCGCGCGCATGGGCAATCGCCAGCGAACTGCCGGCAAAGCTGGGCGGGGTGCCGGTGGCGGGCTGGGCCACGCCGACGCGGATCACGTCGGGACGCGCGGCCGGGCTTGCGCTGAACGCGGACAGCGGCGACAGCGAAGCCGCCATGCCCAGCCCGGACCAGGCCACGCAGCGCAGCAGCTCGCGGCGGGTCAGCGTGGGTGCAGCGGTGGCATGGGGGCGCGGGGTCGTCATCGTGCAGACCTTCTTGAAGTGGAGGACGGCTCCACGATAAGCGGCGCTGCGCGCGGACCAGAACGAATGATTCCGACTTTGGTTATCGGCCCCGCGCATATGGCGCGCAGCGCGGCGTTGGCATATCGGCATGCAATCTTCTTCGTTGGCCGAGCGCCGGTGCTGTCCTACAGTCTGCGCATTTTGATCCCTGCCAGGCTGACCAAGCCCTCACGATGAGCAATGACCTGACTTCCGGCCGCCGGCGCTTCCTGCAGCGCGGGGCGGTGCTGGGCGCCGCCGCGGCTGGCGCCGCTACTGCGGCGCGCGCAGAACCCCTGACGGTTGCGCCGTGGACGCGCACGCCGGGCGAGCCCGTGCTGTGGCATCCGTATGGCCAGCCGTCCCCGTTCGAGAAAGACGTGGTGCGGCGCAGCCGCAGCGCGGCGCCGCTGCCCGGCGCCAACTCGTCGATGACGCCTTTGCAGGACCTGCGCGGCATCATCACGCCGACCGGGCTGGTGTTCGAGCGCCATCACGCCGGCATCCCGCTGATCGACCCGGCGCAGCACCGGCTGGCGGTGCTTGGCCTGGTGGCGCGCCCGCGCATCTTCACCATGGACGACCTGGTGCGCCTGCCGTCGGTGTCGCGCATCCATTTCCTGGAGTGCTCGGGCAACACCGGGCGCGAGTGGAAGGCGCCCGGTGCGAAGTCCGTGCAGATCAGCCACGGCTTGTTGTCTTGTTGCGAATGGACCGGCGTGCCGTTGTCCGTGGTGCTGGACGAAGTCGGCGTGGCGCCGGAAGCTGTGTGGGTGCTAGCCGAGGGCGCCGATGGCGCAGCGATGACGCGCAGCGTGCCGCTGGCCAAGGCGCTGGAAGACGCACTGCTGGTCTATGCGCAGAACGGCGAGATGCTGCGCCCCGAGCATGGCTATCCGCTGCGGCTGTTCCTGCCGGGCTATGAGGGCAACATGTCCATCAAGTGGCTGCGGCGCCTGAAGCTGGGGCGCGCGCCGTTCATGTCGCGCGAAGAGACTTCGAAATACACGGATTCCCTGCCCGACGGCAGCGCGCGGCAGTTCACCTTCCTGATGGACGTGAAGTCCGTGATCACCTTCCCCGCGCCGGATCACAGATTGCGTGAGCGCGGCTTCTACGAGATCGCGGGCCTGGCGTGGTCGGGCCACGGGCGTATCCGCCGCGTCGAGGTGTCGGTCGACGGCGGCCGCAGCTGGCGCGAGGCGCAACTGCAGGAGCCGGTGCTGGACCGCGCCCTGGTGCGCTTCCGCCTGCCGTGGCGCTGGGATGGCGGGCCAGCTTCGCTGGAGAGCCGCGCCATCGACGAAGCCGGCAACGTCCAGCCCACGCCGGACCAGCTGGTGGCCGCGCGCGGCGTGGCTTCCACCTATCACTACAACGCGATCCAGCGCTGGCGCGTGGCCGCGGACGGGAGCATTGCCAATGCGCGCGCTTGAACGATTCAGCGGTGCCGTCGCCGTGCTGGCGCTGGCCTGCGCTGCGCAAACGGTCCTTGCGCAGACCTTCGGCATAGGCCGCCCCGCCAGCGAGCGCGATCTTGCCGCGTGGAATATCGACGTGACCCCGGACGGCACTGGCCTGCCGCCAGGCAGCGGCACGGTCGCGCGGGGCCAGCAGGTCTATGCGCAGCACTGTGCCGCATGTCACGGCGTCAATGGCGAAGGCAAGCCGGCCGATGCGCTGGTGGGCGGGCAGGGCACGCTGAAGGACGCCGCCAGGGGCAAGGACCCCGTCAAGACCATCGGCAGCTTCTGGCCCTACGCGACCACGGTATTCGACTTCATCAACCGCGCCATGCCCTACAACGCGCCGCAGAGCCTGGCGCCGGACGAGGTCTATGCCGTCACCGCGTGGCTGCTGCACAGGAACGGCGTCCTGCCCGCAGATGCGGTGCTGGACGCGAGCACGCTGCCGCAGGTGAAGATGCCGAACCGCGATGGCTTTGTCGCCGACGCGCGCCCGGATACGGCCAACGTGCCGTGCCGCAGCGGTTGCCCCGGCAAGCCCTGATGGCCCGCAAATGTCGAGACATGGATATGCGATAAGCGGATAAGGGCCAGCGATATGATTCGTTGACCGGGCGATGGCCGGCTCTCTACAGTGCAAGCTTGTACGCGGCATCCCCGATGCCGCATCGGCTTCCCCCGTATGCCAGAGCTTGCCATGACGACCGCAACCGCCCACGCCAGTGTTTCGCGCCAGCAGAGCGCGCCGCTTTCCACCGCATTTTTCGCAGATGCGGGCAACTTCGAGATCCGTGCGCTGGACGCGCCGCTGGGCGCGGAAGTGATCGGGCTCGACTTGTCGCAGCCGCTGTCCGACGCGGATTTTGCCCGCATCCATCGCGCCCACCTCGACTACCACGTGGTGGTGTTCCGCGACCAGCAGATCACGCCCGCGCAGCAGATCGATTTCAGCCGCCGCTTCGGCCCGCTGCAGATCCACGTGCTGCACCAGTTCCAGCTGCCGGGCCATGCGGAAGTGCTGGTGGTGTCCAACGTGGTCGAGAACGGCAAGCCGATCGGGCTGGGCGATGCCGGCCACTTCTGGCATTCGGACCTGTCGTACAAGGAAAAGCCCAGCCTCGGTTCGTTGCTGCATGCGCGCGAGCTGCCCGCCGAGGGAGGCGATACGTTGTTCGCCAACATGCACCTGGCCTGGGACACGCTGCCGGCTGCGCTGCAGCGCGCCGTTGATGGCCTGCAGGCCGAGCACACCTACCTGGCGCGCTATGCCGAGCTGCAGCAACGCAGCCCGTGGCGGCCCAACCTGACGCCGGAGCAGATTGCGCAAGTCAGGCCGGTGCTGCAGCCGGTGGTGCGCACCCATCCGGAAACGGGGCGCAAGGCGCTCTTTGTCAGCGAGCATTTCACCACCCGCATCGTCGGCCTGCCCGAGAAGGAAAGCCGCGACCTGCTGGACCAGTTGTTCGCGCACAGCGTCAAGCCCGCCCACATCTACCGCCACCAGTGGCAGCCACATGACCTGGTGTTCTGGGACAACCGCTCGCTGCTGCATCTTGCCGCGGGCTGTCCGCCGGAACTGCGGCGCGTGATGTACCGCACCACCATCGAAGGTGGCGTGCCGCGCTGAAGGCGGCAGCAGTATCGCAAGTCACCGTACGCGCTTGCACTGGCAAGCGCTCATCCACGTATTCCCCGGAGTTTCGATCATGTTCTCTCGTTTTTCCCGCAGGCTCGGCCTGCTGGCGCTGAGCGCCGGCCTGGCCATCACCGGCACCGCGCACGCCGAAGGCAAGCTGCGTATTGCCGAACAGTTCGGCGTGGTCTACCTGCTGCTCAACGTGGCGCGCGACCAGCAGTTGATCGAGAAACACGGCAAGCAGCAGGGCGTCGACATCAAGGTCGAATGGACTCAACTGTCGGGCGGGGCCGCGGTCAATGACGCGCTGCTGTCCGGTGCCATCGATATCGCCGGCGCCGGCGTGGGCCCGCTGCTGACGCTGTGGGACCGCACCCACGGCAAGCAGAACGTGCGCGGCGTGGCGTCGCTGGGCAACTTCCCGTACTACCTGGTCAGCAACAACCCCAAAGTGAGATCGATTGCCGATTTCACGGAGAAGGACCGCATCGCGCTGCCGGCGGTGGGCGTGTCGGTGCAGTCGCGCGTGCTGCAACTGGCTGCGGCCAGGCAATGGGGCGACAAGGAGTACAACCGCCTCGACAAGTGGACCGTGGCGGTGCCGCACCCGGATGCGGCCGCGGCGATCATTTCCGGCGGCACCGAGATCACCGGGCACTTCGGCAATCCGCCGTTCCAGGAGCAGGAACTGGCCGGCAATCCGAACGCGCGCATCGTGCTGAACTCGTATGACGTGCTGGGCGGCCCCAGCTCCTCCACGGTGCTGTACGCGACCGAGAAATTCCGCGACGATAATCCCAAGACCTATCGCGCTTTCGTCGATGCGCTGGCCGAGGCCGCGGCCTTTACCACCGCCAATCCGGAAGCGGCCACCGACATCTACCTACGCCAGAGCAAGGCCAAGACCGACCGCGCGCTGCTGCTGCGCGTGCTCAAGAACCCGCAGGTGCAGTTCCGCGTGGCGCCGCAGAACACCTTTGCGCTGGCCGCTTTCATGCACCGCGTGGGCGCGATCCGCAACCAGCCCAAGTCCTGGCAGGACTATTTCTTCCAGGACCCGGTCACCGCGCAGGGGAGCTGAGCATGGCCACCCACAACCTGCGCGTGGTGTCGGACCGCGCCACGCCCCTGCTGCAGGTGGATGGCGTGTCGCTGGAGTACTGCACGCCCGAGCGCATCGTGCGGGCCACCCATCGCGTCAGCTTCGACGTGCATGCCGGCGACCGCTTCGTGCTGCTGGGCCCGTCCGGCTGCGGCAAGTCCACGCTGCTGAAGGCGGTTGCCGGGTTCGTTCCGCCCAGCGAGGGCGAGATCCGGCTGGAAGGCCGGCGTGTGCTGCAGCCCGGCCCGGACCGCATCGTGGTGTTCCAGGAGTTCGACCAGCTGCCGCCGTGGAAAACGGTGGTGCAGAACGTGATGTTCCCGCTGCGGCAAGCGCGCAAGCTGTCGCGGGCAGAGGCGCGCGAGCTGGCGCTGGACAGCCTGCACAAGGTGGGGCTGGCCGATTTTGCCGATGCCTACCCACATACGCTGTCGGGCGGCATGAAGCAGCGCGTGGCGATCGCGCGCGCACTGGCGATGCGCCCCAAGGTGCTGCTGATGGACGAGCCCTTTGCCGCGCTGGACGCCCTCACGCGCCGGCGCATGCAGGAAGAGCTGCTGGCGCTGTGGGACGACGCAGCCTTCACCTTGCTGTTCGTCACGCATTCGATCGAAGAGGCGCTGGTGGTGGGCAGCCGCATCCTGCTGCTGTCGCCGCACCCGGGCCGCGTGCGCGCGGAACTCAACAGCCACCAGTTCAGCCTGGCCAGCCAGGGCGGCGCCGAATTCCAGGCCGCCGCGCAACGCATCCATACCTTGCTGTTCGACGAGCCCGCCGCCGAGGCCGCGCCGCGTGCGCGCAGCGCGGCGGGCCGCTGATCCGGGACATCGCATCATGACGCAACCGACACTGACACTGGCCGACACGCTTCGGCCCGAATACGAACGCGATCCTGAACCCTTCACCGAAGCCCCGCTTGCGCGCGCGCTGCCGTGGTACCAGCGCCTGTGGCAACACGGCTGGCTGCGCAAGGCGGTGATCCTGCTGGCGCTGGGGCTGATCTGGGAGCTGGTGGCGCGCGTGCAGGACAACGACCTGCTGCTGCCGTCCTGCCTGGCCACGATGCGCGCCTTTGCCGAGGCGGTGGGCAGCGGCGAGCTGCCGGGCAAGGCGGCGATTTCGCTGTCGGTGCTGCTGCGCGGCTATGCGGCCGGCATCGTGCTGGCGTTCGTGCTGACCTCGCTGGCCGTGTCCACGCGCTTTGGGCGCGATGTGCTGGATACGCTCACCGCCATGTTCAACCCGCTGCCGGCGATAGCGTTATTGCCGCTGGCGCTGCTGTGGTTCGGGCTGGGCACCAGGAGCCTGGTCTTCGTGCTCGTCCATTCGGTGCTGTGGCCGCTGGCGCTGAACATGTACGCGGGCTTCCAGTCAGTTCCGCCGACGCTGCGCATGGCGGGCCGCAACTACGGCCTGCGCGGGCTGCGCTATGTCGCGCTGGTGCTGGTGCCGGCGGCGCTGCCGGCGATCCTGTCGGGCCTGAAGATCGGCTGGGCCTTTGCCTGGCGCACGCTGATCGCGGCCGAGCTGGTGTTCGGCGCGTCGTCGGGGCAGGGCGGGCTGGGCTGGTTCATCTTCCAGAACCGCAATGAGCTCTACACCGACCGCGTTTTTGCAGGGCTGGCCGCGGTGATCCTGATCGGGTTGCTGGTGGAGGGGCTGGTGTTCACCACGCTGGAACGGCTCACGGTGCGCCGCTGGGGCATGCAGCAGTAGCCGCCCGCTTGCCGTGTGCCGGCATGGGGCGTAGGCTACGCCTCCGGTACGCAACCGGAGCCCACCCATGACCGCCATCCACCAGGCCGCCGCACAGGGATTCGCCAGCCAGGCCGATACCTACGCGCGCGGACGTCCCGAGTATCCCACTGAAATCGACACCTGGCTGCGCGGCACGCTGGGCTTGCGCGCGGGCCGCACCGTGCTGGACCTGGGCGCGGGCACCGGCAAGTTCACGCGCCGGCTGGTGGAGACGGGGGCGACGGTGATCGCGGTCGAACCGGTGGCGCAGATGCGCGCGCAGCTGGCCACGGTGCTGCCGTCAGTGCAGGCGCTGGAAGGCAGTGCCGAGGCCATCCCGCTGCCCGATGCCAGCGTCGACGCCGTCGTCTGCGCGCAGGCCTTCCACTGGTTTGCCAATGCGCGCGCGATGGCGGAAATCGGCCGCGTGCTGCGCCCCGGCGGCCGGCTAGGGCTGGTATGGAACGTGCGCGATGAAAGCGTGGACTGGGTGGCGCAGCTGACGGCCATCATGACGCCGTATGAAGGCGACGCGCCGCGCTTCTACAAGGGCGACTGGAGGCGGGTCTTTCCCGCCGAGGGCTTCGGGCCGCTGGCGCTGCAGCGCCTGCCCTACACGCATGTAGGGGCGCCGCAGCAGGTGATCGTGGACCGGGTGATGTCGGTGAGCTTCATTGCCGCGCTGCCGGCGGCGGAGCAAGCCCGCGTGCGTGAACGGCTGCAGGCGGTTATCGACGGGCATCCCGCGCTGGCGGGCCGAGCCGAGGTTGCTCTCCCTTATCGCACCGAGGCCTATTGCTGCGAACGGCTGGCCTGACGCTACATCGTCGCCTGCCGCACCCAGAATGCGGCGCCGTGGCGCGCAACGGCGCCGGGTTCGGGTTTCCGGGCCGTCGCGGGAAGCTGACGCGCCGGTTGCTTGGGTAAGCCATGCCTGGGCCGTGGCCGGGGCATGCTTGGCGCTTGACTGGAAGCACGGTGCCCGGCGAATCGAAAGTGGATCGATCGTAGCGGGACGCAGGCTGGCTGGAGGGTGCGGCTTTCCGAAATGACCCCGGGAAATTTCTGCAATGCGGGGTGGTGCGAGCCGGGCTCAGTGCATCGGCAAATGGCCGATAGCGGTCAGCGCCTGCACCACTTCGGGCGACAGGCGGCGTTCCCTGCATGGCACGCCCGCGGTCTCGAGCGTGGTCCACAGGTCTGCGTCGCCGGTGACGATACGCTGCCGCAGGTGGGCCAGGTATGTGTACTCCGCGGAGGTCAGCGGGCGCGGGGCGCTACGCAGGTCATCCAGGATGGCGCCAAGCGAGAGGGCGGGAACGGTCATACCAGGGTCGGGAAAAGCACGGCGGTGAGACATTGCAGCGAGGGTACGGAAAGCAGCGCAGGGATTGCGCAGAGGTCAGGCAACGCATGATTTTATCCACGCCGTGCAGCGGCTGCTTAATCAAAAGCAGGTAACTTTCCCTCTAATTCCACTTGCAAACTGGGGAGTGGCGAGTACGCGCACGCAATGTGGCGCATGCGGTAGCCGGGGGGCCGGCGAAGGCGCTTGGGCGACGGCCTGGGCGGCAGGAGGCACTGGCCACGTGTTGCAGAAAAACGCCAGCGCGCCGCCGCCCGGATCCATGAATGCGTGCAGCGTCGTTTGCGCGGCTCCGGCGCACGTGTGCTGCTTCCTTGACACGCAGCAGGGCGGATTGACAAGCCGGGATGCGTTCTATACGTTGGCGCATCGTTCCGTCATCCGGTCCAGCCAGGATCGCCGCCGTCCGCCATGCCACGCAAAGCCGCACAGGTTTCAGAAGCCGACAAGCACGCCGCCGCGGGCGGCGCCATCGCCGTGGACCGGGCGCTGTTCGTGCTGTCGGTGTTCCGCCTTGGCGATACCGCGCTGGGGCTGGCCGAGCTGGCGCAGCGCAGTGGCCTGTACAAGAGCACGCTGCTGCGCTTGCTGGCCTCGCTCGAGCACGCCGGGCTGGTGCGGCGCCAGCCGGACGGGCGCTATGGGCTGGGTCCCGAGGTGGCGCGGCTCAATGCCGTCTACGCGGCGTCGTTCTCATTGGAGGCGGTGGTGATGCCGGCGCTGCGCGAGCTGGTGCGCATCACGCGTGAAAGCGCGGCCTTCCATGTCGAGCAGGGCGAGCACCGACTGTGCCTGTACCGCGTCGATTCGCCGCAGCCGGTGCGCGACCATGTCCGCGCCGGCGAACTGCTGCCGCGCGACCGGGGCGCCGGCGCGCGCGTGCTGCGCGCCTTTGCGGGCGAGTCCGGCTCGCTCTACGAGCGCATCCGGCACGAGGGCGTGGCGGCTCTGGTGGGCGACCGCAGCCCCGATCTTGCCGGGGTGTCGGCGCCGGTGTTCGGTCCCGGCGATGTGCTGTGCGGCGCGCTGACGCTGACCTGCCCGGCCTCGCGCTACCGGGAAGACTTCCGCGTCGATGTGCTGCATGCGGCGCGTGTGCTGACCCAGGCGCTGGGCGGCTCCTTTCCGGACAGCATTGCGGACAAGGCCACCCCGGACTGAGCTGCGTGTGCAGCCGGCCCGACCCGGCTTGTCGGGGGTGCCACGGCCCGGCATGTGCGGGCTATCATGCGGCTGGCATTGAAAACAACGCACGTCACATGTTGTGAAAACAAGTGCGGGAGATGCCTGCTTCGCGCCCCTGTGGCCTGATGCCCGCTGCTCGATATTGACGGCGCGGCAGACGGCATCCTTGAGGAAATCCCCGTGCACCTGGACCAGCAGACCATTGCGGTGGTGATGATGGTGTTTTTCTGCAGCACGCTGATTATTGCGGCGGGGCTGGTGTTCGCGCTGCGCGCGAGCGAGGCGGGGCGGCTGTGGGCGTTCGGGCACGTGCTGGTGTCGGCCGCGGGCCTGGCGCTGGCCATCAGCGCTGCCAGCGGCACGGGCCATCTGGGCACGCTGGGTGCGTTGGCGTTCGTGGCTGGCTGGCTGCTGATCTACCGCGGCGTGCGGGTCTATTACGGGGTGCCGGCCCATCCCGCGGCGCTGGCCGCCGCGGGCGTGATCGTGCTTGGCCTGATCGCGGCCACCAGCGGCATGCCCGACGGGCAGCAGGTGGTGCTGCGCATCGTCTACGGCTTGCTGGCGCTGGTGTCGCTGGCCACCTTTGCCACGCTGGCGCGCGCCGGGCGCGGGCGCCGCAGCATCGGCGCGCCGCTGGTGCTGGTGGCCAGCCTGGTGCATCTGGCCACGCAGCTGGCCGGCTTCAGCCATGCCATGAACCTGCCCGTGGCGGGCGGTGCGGGCGCCGCGCCGCTGACGCTGTTCTTTGCCGGCTCGGCCGGCTCGGCCTGGCTGCTGGCGCCGCTGATCGCCACGCTGCTGGGCCTGTTCGGCTTCACCATGATGGCGATGGAGCAGATCATCGCGCACAACGAAAGCGGCGCGCGCGTGGATGCCCTGACCGGGCTGCTCAACCGCGGGGCGCTTGAGATGTCGGCACTGTCGCTGGTGGCGCGCTGGCAGCGCGACGGGCAGGCGCTGTCCTGCCTGGTGATCGACATCGATTATTTCAAGCAGGTCAACGATACCTTCGGCCACCACGCCGGCGACGCCGTGCTGCGCGAGGTTGCGCATGCGCTGGACAATTCGCGCCGCGCCTCGGACGTGGCCGGGCGCTATGGCGGCGAGGAGTTCTGCGTGTTGTGCCCGCATACCGACGAGCAGCAGGCCTCGGCGCTGGCCAACCGGATCCTGCGCAAGGTGCGCGCGATCGAACTGCCCGCCGGCCATGGCCATGCCAGCGTCAGCATTGGCATGGCGCAGCTGCGCGGCGGCCCGGGCAGCAAGGAAGCGCTGTGGCGCCTGTTGTTCGCCGATGCGGATCGCGCCCTCTACCACGCCAAGGAACATGGGCGCGACCGCTACGTGCTGGCCTCGTCCATGGTGGCGCCGGCGGCCGCGAGCGCATCGCCGGCGTCAATGCTGGCGCCTGAGCCCGACCTGGCCGGCTGACCCCGTTATGCCTGCCGGCCTGGCTCTGGCACATCGCGCTGCGGCGCACCGTCATAGGTCCACAGGAACTGGCGCGGCATCGGGCCCTTGTTGCGCCCGCCCTCACAGGTCTGTTCCCAGGCATGCGCCAGGATGCCGACCGAGCGCGACAGGCAGAACAGCCCCCGCGCCAGCGGTGCGGCAAAGCCCAGTTCGGCATAGATCACCGCTGTGGCGCCATCGATATTCATTGGGATGGGTTTGCCGCGGCCGGCACCCAGCGCTGCCTCGACCGCGCGCGCGATCCCCGCGTAGCGCCCGCTGACCACGCCGTTGGCCGCGGCCTGGTCGACCAGCGCCAGCAGCCGCGGCGCACGCGGGTCGACCGGGTGGAAACGGTGGCCAAAGCCGGCAATGAACTTGCCGTGCAGGTCGCGGTAGTGCTGCAGCGCGGCGGCGACGGCGTCGTCCATGGCGCTGCTCGCATCCAGCCGCTGCGCCACGTCCTGGTAAAGCGCCACCGCCTGTTCACCGGCGCCGCCATGCACGTCGCCCAGCACGTTGACGGCGGAAGCCATGGCGTTGTTCAGCCCCACGCCGCAGGTGGCCGCCATGCGTGCGATGGCAATGCTGGGCGCCTGCGGGCCGTGGTCGACCGCGGCGATCAGCGCCGCGTCCAGCAGCTCGCCCTGCCCGGGGCCGGGCAGCTCGCCGCGCAGCATCAGCCAGATCATCTGCGCAAACGAGACCCGGCCGATCAGTTGTTCGATGGGGTAGCCGCGGTAGCGGATCTCGCCCGGGCGCATGTCGATGATGCCGGTGCGCCACCAGTCCTGCGACAGGCGCTGGCCCGGGTCCATGGCGTCATCCCGGGTGTGGCCGGGGTGGCTGCTGGTGTCGATGCCGCTCATATCGCGCGCTCCTCGCTCAGTTGGTCGATGTCCGCATTGCTGTAGCCCAGGCTGGCCAGCACCTGCCGCGTATGCTGGCCCAGCTCCGGCGGCGGCGTGTCCACGGCCGGGGCCTCGCGGTTGAGCTTGAAGCCGGTGCGCACCACGCGGATATCGCGGCCTACGCCGGGCGCATCGGCAAATTCGCCGATCATGCCGCGCTCGCGCACCTGCGGATGGGCCAGCGTCTGCGGCACGTCCAGCACCGGGCCGGCGGGCACGCCGGCCTCGGTCAGCAGCGGCCACCATTCGGTGGCCGGCTTCTTCGCCAGCTCTGCTTCCAGCGCCTGTGTCAGTTTCCCCCGGTTGGCCAGCCGTGCCTGGCGCTGCGCGAAGCGCGCATCGGCGGCCAGCTCGGGACGGCCCAGCACGCGGCACACGGCTTCAAACTGTTCCTGCTTGTTGGCGGCGATATTGAGCAGCCCGTGCGCGGTGCGGAACGTGCCCGAGGGGCTGGCGGTCATGTTCTCGTTGCCCATCGGCGCCGGCACCTTGCCGGCGATCAGGTGGTTGGACACCACCCAGCCCATGGTGGCCAGCGTGGCTTCCAGCATCGATACGTCGATGAAATAGCCTTCGGTGCGCTGGTGGTCCGCCAGCGCCGCCGACACCGCCAGCGCCGCGGTCAGCCCGCCGATGGTGTCCGAGACCGGATAGCCGACCCGCAACGGTGCGCTCTGCGCATCGCCGGTAATGCTCATCACGCCGGCCATGCCCTGGATGATCTGGTCATAGGCCGGCAGCCCGGCCAGCGGCCCGTCCTGGCCGAAACCGGAAATCGCGCAGTAGATCAGGCGCGGGTTGTCCTGCTTCAGGGTCTCGTAGCCCAGCCCGAGCCGGTCCATCACGCCGGGGCGGAAGTTCTCCACCAGCACGTCGGCGCTTTGCACCAGCTTGCGGAACACCTCCTTGCCGCGCGCGTGCTTCAGGTTCAGGGTGAGCGACTGCTTGCCGGGGTTCTGGGCCAGGAACGACACGCCCATCAGGCGCTGGTTCAGCTCGGCATCGGCGCCCAGCTGGCGCGCCAGGTCGCCGGTGCCGGGGGTTTCCACCTTGATGACTTCGGCGCCCAGGTGGGCAAGCTGGTGGCAGCAGAACGGCCCGGCCAGCACATTGGTGAGGTCGAGCACGCGGATATGGCGCAGGGGCTTTTGCATGGGGCTACGTCCGGCCGTACGTTCTTGATGTTCCGTAGAACAGAACAATGGTCTTTAATAAAGAACAGACGCAGCATAGGAGGCGCATGCTGGCGTGTCAAGGCACGCGCCAGCCCCTGCCGGGGCCGGACTTGCTGGAACGGAATTACAGGAACGTGAACACTTCTTCCCGCGACAGCCGCGACTTCGGCAGCGCGGCATTGAAGTCCTGCGCGCTGCGGTAGCCCAGGCTGACCAGCGCCACGCTGGTCAGTCCGCGCTCGCGCAGGCCCAGTTCGAGGTCGAGCGGGCCGGTATCGATGCCTTCCATCGGCGTGGCGTCCACGCCCAGCGCGGCCGCGGCCATCAGCAGGCCGCCCAGCGCCAGGTAGACCTGGTGTGTCATCCAGTGCTGCAGGTCGTAGCGGTGCAGGTCGACAAAGCCGCGGCGGATCTTGTCCATGCCGGCGCGGGCAGCGTCATCGGCAAAACGCCCGTCGCGCTGCTCGGCCGCCAGGATGCCGGCCAGGTGGGCGGCATCCATTTCCGTGCGCACGCACAGCGCGATCACATGCGAGGCGTCCTGGATCTTCTGCGTGTTGTAGGGATGGCGGTCGACGGTGGCGCGCGTCATCCGTGCCCGGCCTTCGGGCGTGGCGGCAACCACGAAGTGCCACGGCTGGGAATTGACCGAGGACGGGCTCTTGTGCAGCACGGCGAGCAGCTGGTCCACGGTGGCCTGGGGCAGGGTGCGGCCTGCCTCGAAGGCTTTGGTGGCATACCGGGTATCGACGATGTCGGAGAGATTCATGACCAGGCTCCAGTTGGAAAGTGGGTGATGCAGGGAGCACCACGCCGAGGTCGCCATGGTCCCAGTTGCCATGTCATTGAAAAAGAGACATTTGATTAGTACTGCCTTCAATGCATGTTTGAAAATAGCTTCCCGACAACATCGTCTGCCCCTCGGGCCTCCACGGTCAGCGCGACTGCCCTACAATGACGCCCCCGCCCGCGCCGGCCTTGCGCCGCGCGGGCTACTTTGTCTTGCAGGGAACGGAATCGATGATGTCAAACGCATGCGGCCTGGACTTCGGCACGTCCAATTCAACGGTCGGCTGGAGCCATCCGGAGCGGCCGGCGGCGCTGCTGCCGCTGGAGGACGGCAAGGTGACGCTGCCCTCGGTGATCTTCTTCCATGCGGAGGATCCGCTGGTCAGCTATGGCCGCGCCGCGCTGGGTGATTACCTGGCTGGCTATGAAGGCCGGCTGATGCGTTCGCTCAAGAGCCTGCTGGGCACCTCGATGATGGACGACAGCACCGAGGTGATGGGCCAGGCGATGCCGTTCCGCAAGCTGCTGGCGCACTTCATCCGCGAGCTGAAGACGCGTGCCGAGCAGGCTGCCGGCACGGAGTTTTCGCGCGCCGTGCTGGGCCGCCCGGTATTCTTCATCGACGAGAACCCGGCCGCCGACCAGCTCGCCGAAGACACCCTGGCCGAGATCGCGCGCGACGCGGGCTTCGGCGAGATCGCGTTCCAGTACGAGCCGATCGCCGCGGCCTTCGACTACGAGGCCCGGATCACGCGTGAGGAACTGGTGCTAGTGGCCGACATCGGCGGCGGTACCTCGGACTTCTCGCTGGTGCGGCTGTCGCCCGAGCGCGCCGCGCGCAGCGACCGGCGCGACGACATCCTGGCCAATGGCGGCGTGCATATCGGCGGCACCGACTTCGACCGTGCGCTCAGCCTGGCGCGCGCAATGCCGCTGCTGGGCCTGGGCAGCGCGCTGCGCAACGGCAAGGCGATGCCGTCCAGCCAGTATTTCGACCTGGCCAGCTGGCACACCATCAACCTGGTCTATACGCGCAAGGCGTGGTCGCTGGTGATGGACAACTACCGCGACGCAGCGGATACGGTCAAGCTCGACCGCCTGGTGCGGCTGATCCGCGAGCGTGCCGGGCACTGGCTGGCCATCCAGATGGAAGCCGCCAAGATCGCCTTGTCCGATGACGGCAGCACCGACGTGGACCTGCACCGGCTGGAGCAGGGGCTGACGCTGACCATCACGCGCGACGAGTTCGATGCGTCGATCGACAAGCTGGTGGTGAAGACCGAGCAGACTGTGCAGAAGCTGCTGGTGGACGCCGGCGTGGATGGCGCCGCGGTAGATACCATCTTCTTCACCGGCGGCTCCAGCAGCGTGCCGCTGCTGCGGCAGCGGCTGGCGGCGCTGTTGCCGGAAGCGCGTTGCGTGGAAGGGGACCGGTTTGGCAGCATCGGCAGCGGGCTGGCGCTGGATGCTGTGCGGAAGTTTGGCGGCTGACGCCGTCAGGGGATCCCCTCAGCCGGCCAGCGTTCGCATATCGCGCAAGCCGTATTCATCCCCCAGCGCCAGCCGGGCCGCCCGCAGCGCGCCGCGCGCGGCCGCCGCATCGCCCGCCAGCCGCAATAGCGCCGGCAGTTCCCACGGCGCGCGCAAGAGCCTGCCCAGCACCGCGCCCACATCGGTCTTGCCGTCATCACCCATGCCCGCCGCCGCGGCAGCCGGGACCGCGCGGCTGGCCGGGTCGATCACCACGCGGCAAGCCGCGAACGGCAGCCGGCAAGCCGCCGCCATGCGCGCGGCGAGGTGTGATTCCATGTCGACGCAAAGCGCCCCCGTGGCCCGGTGCAGCATCTGCTTGGCGGCAACCGAAAGCACCGGCTGGTCCGCGCCGGCAAGGACCCCGACCCTGGCATGCGGCAGTGCCGCGTGCATTGCCCGGGTCCAGGTCATGTCGGTGTCGTAGCGTTCGCCTGCCGCGCAGACCGAGTCCGCCAGCACGAGATCGCCCGGCGCCAGCGCGGGATCCAGCCCGCCCGCCACGCCAAAGCTGAGAATGCCCATGCAGTACCGGCTCGCCATCGCGGAAACGCCTTGTTCCAGCGCAAGGCCGCGCAGGCCGTGCACCACGCGGCAATGCGGGCCGGCGGCGATGCGCGCCTCGAACGCCATGCCGGTGACGACCAGCACGAACGGTGCCGTCATAGCCCCCAGGACACCTGGTGCGCGCCGCCGCGCTGCAGGTTGCGGTAGCGCGCCAGCGCCCACAGCGGGAAGTAGCGCGCATAGCCGTGATAGCGCAGGTAGAACACGCGCGGAAAGCCCACGGCGGTAAAGCGTGGCTCATGCCACAGCCCGCCGGATTGCTGCGTGCGCAGCAGGTAGTCGATGCCGCGTGCCACCGCCGGATGCCGCGCGGCGCCGGCTGCCATCAGCGCCAGCAGCGCCCACGCGGTCTGCGAGGCCACGCTCGGCGCCGGCTCGTAGCCGCGGTAATCGAGCCGGTAGCTGCTGCCGTCCTCGCCCCAGCCGCCGTCGGCGTTCTGGATCTGTTCGAGCCAGGCCACGGCGCGGCGCATCTCGGGGGCTTCCGGGGCCAGGCCCGCGGCGTTCAGCGCGCACAGCGCGCTCCAGGTGCCGTAGATATAGTTGGTGCCCCAGCGGCCGAACCAGCTGCCGTCGGGCATCTGCTCGGCCAGCAGGTAGCGCAGCGCGCGCGCGGCGGGTTCGCTCTTGCCCGGCGTGGCGCCTATCTGGCACAGCATCGACAGGCAGCGCGCGGACACGTCCGCGGTGGGCGGGTCCAGCAGCGCGCCATGGTCGGCAAAGGGGATGTTGTTCAGGTAGAGATGCGTGTTCTCGGGCTCGAACGCGCCCCAGCCGCCGTCGCTGCTTTGCATGCCGACGATCCACTCGGCGGCGCGCGCCACGGCTTCGTCATAGCGGCCCGGCACATCGTGCGCGCGCATGTAGCGGTCCATCGCGGCGGCCACCACGGCAGTGTCGTCCACGTCCGGGTAATAGGGATTGGCGTACTGGAAGGCCCAGCCGCCGGGGCGCACCCGTGGGCGGCGCACGATCCAGTCGCCGCGCACGTCCAGCACCTGCAGCGGCCTGAGCCAGTCCAGGCCGCGCCCGGCCGCGGCGGTTGCGCGCGCCTCGCCGGTTTCCAGCAGCGCGTGCGCGGCCAGCGCGGTATCCCACACCGGCGACAGGCAGGGCTGGCAATAGGCTTCGTCGCCGTGCTCGACCAGCAGCCGCTCGATGGATTGCCGCGCCACCGCGCGCGCCGGGTCGTCGGGCGGCACGCCCAGCACGTCGAACATCATCACGCTGTTGGCCATTGCCGGGAAGATGGCGCCCAGGCCGTCCTCGCCGTTGAGCCGCTCACGCACGAAGGCCTGCGCCGCGGCAATGGCGCGCCGGCGCAGCGTGCGCGGGACGAGCGGCTCGGCCACGCGCAGCAGCGCGTCCAGGCCGCGGAACACGGTGTACCAGCCGGCGTGCTGGTGCGCCGCGCGCGGCGGCAGCCGCACCGTATGGCAATTGCCGACGAACAGCTCATTGATGCCGACCCCGCGCGGGTTGCGCGCCTGCGGGCGCAGGCTGTTCAGCACCAGCAGCGGCACGATCACCGTGCGCGCCCAGTACGAGACCTTGGACAGGTGGAACGGGAACCACTGCGGCAGCAGCATGATCTCGACCGGCATCATCGGCACCGCCGACCACGGCATCACGCCGTACAGGGCCAGCAGCGTGCGCGTGAATACATTGCTGGCCTCGGCGCCGCCCAGCGCGTGGATGGCCCGGCGCGCGCGCTGCATATGCGCGGCCTGGGGATCGTCGCCGGCCATCTTCAGCGCGAAATAGGCCTTCACGCTGGCGCTGACGTCGGAGCGGCCTTCATGGAACAGCGGCCAGCCGCCATCGGGATTCTGGATGCGGCGCAGGTAGCGGGCCAGGCGGGCTTCAAGCTCCAGGTCCGGGGCTTCGCCGAGGTAGTGCACCATCAGCACGTATTCGGCGGGAATGGTGGCGTCGGCTTCCAGTTCATAGACCCAGTGGCCGTCGGGGCGCTGCTGGTGCAGCAGCGCGTCGATCGCGCGGCCGATGCCGTGGTCCAGTGCCTGCGCGGCGCCGCGCGGCGAGGGGCTGTCGCCCGCGCTGGCCGGCGCGATCCGTGGCACTGCCGTGGCAAAGGCGGTCTCATTCATCGACATGCAGACTCCTTATGCCGGTGCGCGGCGCGGCCGCGCCCGGCATGCATCGGGTGCAGCGCTCAGCCAATGGCGTGGCGCAGCACGATCCAGAGCAATTGGGCGCGCGGCAGGCGCACGCGCTGGCGCGGCGCGCGCCAGCCCTGCGTGCGCAGCCGCGCCAGGATGCGGTGGTAGACCTCGGCCATGATGCGCGGCGAGCGCACCTGCCGGGATGGGCAGCGCGCCATGATGGCATAGGCCTGGTCATAGTGCGCCTGGGCCTCGCGCGCCACGGCCGCGCAGGCCTGGCCGACGGCGGGGTGGGCCACCACGGCCTGGGGCGTGTCCGCCCCGATGCCGGCCGCGGCCAGCGCTTCCGCCGGCAGGTAGAGCCGGCCGATGGCAGCGTCTTCGTCGATATCGCGCAGGATATTGGTCAGCTGCAGCGCGCGGCCCAGGTGGTGCGCAAGCGCAATGCCGCACGCTTCTTCCAGGCCGAACACGCGCACCGCCAGCCGGCCGACAGCGCTGGCGACACGATCGCAATACAGGTCGAGGGTGGCCGCGTCGGGGGCACGGATGTCCTGCACCACGTCCATGGTCATGCCGTCGATCACGGCGAGGAAATCCTGCTGCTGCAGGTGGAAGGCCCGGATCTGCGCGCTCAGCGGCTGCAGGGCGCGAGGCGGATTGCCGGCGTAGCAGGCGGCGATGTCGTGGCGCCAGGCATCGAGCGCGGCAAGGCGCTCGGCGTGCGGTGCGTTGCCGTCGGCGATGTCGTCGACCGCGCGGCAGAACGCATAGATCTCGAACATGGCCTGGCGCTGCGCTGACGGCAGGATGCGCAGCGCGGCATGGAAGGAACTGCCGGCCGATGCCGCTGGGCCGGCCTGGCCGCCATGGTCGGCGGCGACAGGGGCGTCTTGCGTTGCGATTTGAGTACCGGCCACGTAACTCCTCGACACGCTGCATACCGTCCCGCACTGACCGCGCAGCATCCGTGCGCGCCCACTGGCGGGAGGGTGGTTGTGGGTCGGCCGATTATAGCAATTTCACCCGTTGCAGGATCGCAGTCTCCACCGCCCCGGTGCCGGCGCGCCAATAAAAAAGCCCCGCGCCGAAGCTGCGGGGCTTTCCTTTCGGCCGGTCCGCTGGACCGGCCCGGACTCCACCGGTATCAGAGGGCCTGAATCTTGGTGGCTTGCTCGCCCTTCTGGCCCATGGCCTTGACGTAGCGTACCTTCTGGCCTTCCTTCAACGACTTGAAGCCATTGCCTTCAATTGCGGAGAAGTGCGCGAACAGATCATTGCCACCTTCATCCGGCGTGATGAAGCCGAAGCCCTTGGCGTCGTTGAACCACTTAACGGTACCGGTTTCCATATCTATCTCAACCTTGAATTTCAAAATGAGCGAAAACGCTCGTTATACACCGTGTGCAACGCACCCAGCGGATCCTTTTTTATGTTCCCCGCCAGCGCATTCCATATGACTTCGATATGTCGCTGTCGTGACAACCGAAAACGTCACGGAACGACAACACCAAAAGACACACCGCATGGGCGCTGCACAAGTGGGAATCATTCTGCCGAATTTTCCCGGCGTGTCAATCAGGCTAAGCGCCTAATCATGATGAGAGGTTCCGATAGGAGATGTTAGCGTTTTCTACTTCGGCTTCAGTTCAGTGAATTCCCTGATTTTCTATTGGCGGATTTGGTTGTGCGTGCACCGTCAGCGAGCGCGATGCCACGCCCCCGGGCATAATGGCTTCCGTCCGGTGCATGGGCGTGCCATCTTTTTTACAAATTCTTACGGCAGCCAATGCCTACCGCGTTCGGGGGAAGCGGGCGCGGCCCGGAGATATCATTATGCTGGCAATAAAGGCCAGGCCGGTGGCCGCGCTCGCGTCATGCACAGACATACATGAGCGCGCTCACTGTATGCGGGCCCATACATAAAAGATCGGAACGGGGAATCCATCATGGCGTTTCAAACCTAGCTGTCCGGCATTGCGGTTGCGGACAGCCCCACCACCCGTCGCGCACGGGGCCTGGACTGTTTCCGTTGTTTGCATTTGAGACTGAGGGCCGCTCGCGGTGCGCCCGTACCACGAGCGTGGCTGGCGCGTGCCCTGCGGCGCTGCGGCGCGCGTTAATGCGCGAGCCGGCTCAATGTCTCAGTGTTGGGACAATTGTTGACAATGTGATCCATGCGTCTGTCCTAGCATTCGTTTGCCGGATACCATCGGATTTTTCCGATTCTGAGGTCCACAGTCGGACACAAGGCGGCGACGACCGCATCAGGAAATGTTGTGCGTGAGGCACTTGCCGGCGTGCGCAGAGAAGAGGAAGCAAGCCTGTGAAGCAGCTGGAGGAAGCACAAGGGAGCCGGGGCGGTCGCATGCCGTTCCGATCGGGGTGGGTAGGGATGCGCATGGCGCAGCGGGTGCAAGGCATCGCGCTGGCCCTCGGGGCGGCGACGGCTGCGGCCGCGCCGGTGCCCGCGGCGCAGACGGCATCCTTGCCGTCGATCGCCTTGCACTACGGCGCCAAGCCGCCGGTTGACGCCCTGCAGGCCTTCGACATCGCCGTGGTCGAGCCCGACAGCGGCTTCGACCCGCGCCAGGCGGCGACGCCGGCCACCGCCTGGTTTGCCTATGTCAGCGTGGGCGAGGTGCTGGAGAGCCGCCCCTACTTCAAGGACATCCCCAAGGCCTGGTTCGTCGGGCGCAATGACGCCTGGAACGCCCCGGTCATCGACCAGGCAGCCGACGGCTGGCCCGCCTTCTATGTCGACAAGGTGATCGCGCCGCTGTGGCAGCGCGGCTTCCGCGGCTTCTTCCTCGATACCCTCGATTCCTACCAGCTTGCCGCCAGGACCGACGCCGAGCGCGCGCGGCAGGAAGCCGGGCTGGTGCGCGTGATCCGCGCCATCAAGGCGCGCTACCCCGAGGCGCGCCTGGTCTTCAACCGCGGCTTCGAGATCCTGCCGCAGGTGCACGACCTGGCCCATGCCGTTGCCTTCGAATCGCTGTTCCGCAGCTGGAACCAGGCCCAGGGCCGCTATGTCAATGTGCCGCAGGCGGACCGCGACTGGCTGCTGGCGCAGGCGCGCACCATCCGCGAGCAGTACCGCCTGCCGGTAATCTCCATCGACTATTGCCCGCCGGCGGACCGCCGCTGCGCACGCGAAACCGCGCAGCGCATCCGCGCGCTGGGGATCACGCCCTATGTGGCCGATCCCGGGCTGCAGACGGTTGGCATCGGCAAGGTCGAGGTGCTGCCCCGGCGCGTGCTGGTGGTGCAGGAGCGCCGCCCCGGCGTGTCGATCGATGATTCCGAGGGCGTGCGCTTTGTCTCGATGCCGCTCAACTACCTTGGCTATCGCGTGGATTTCGCCGAGACCAGCGAGGACCTGCCCGAGATCGGGCCGGACCGCTACGCCGGCGTGGTGGTGTACCTGTCAGGCAATGTCACGGCGCAGCCGGGACGCTTCTATACCTGGGTGCAGGCGCGCATGGCGCAGGGCATGCCGGTGGTGTTCCTCAACGACTTCGGCACCAACGTGAGCGGCGCGGTGGCGCGCAGCTTCGGGCTGAAGACCGTCAAGGGCCGCGTGTCGGGCCCGGTCGAGGTGCTGGCCAAGGACCGGATGATGGGCTTCGAGATGCCGGTGGCCCCCGACCGCACCCAGGCCGAAGCGATCCAGGTGCCGGACGGCGATGGCTACCGTTCGCTGCTGCGCCTGCGCTCGGGCACGCTGACCTATGACGCCGCCGCGATCACGCCGTGGGGCGGCTATGTGCTGGGGCCGTATGCGGTGCGCCAGAGCGGCAACGGCAACCCCCAGAGCCGCTGGGTGGTGCAGCCGCTGGACTTCCTGCGCGAGGCGCTGCGCCTGCCCGCCATGCCCGTGCCCGATGTCACCACCGAGAACGGCCGGCGCCTGCTGACCATCCATATCGACGGCGACGGCTTTGCCTCGCGCGCCGAGATTCCCGGCGGCGGTTTCTCCGGCGAGGTGCTGTTCCGCGAGATCTTCGACCGCTACCGGCTGCCGATGACGATGTCGGTGATCCAGGGCGAAGTCAGCAAGGACGGCATGTACCCCAGGCTCAGCGCCGAGCTTGAGCCGATCGCGCGCAAGATCTTCGCGCAGCCTTATGTCGAGGTGGCCAGCCATACCTTCTCGCATCCGTTCGAATGGTCGCGCACGGTGCCGGCACCGCCAGGGCAGGCAGCGCAATCCAGCGGGGCCGCCGTGGTCGAGGGCGACGAGGCCTTCCACCTGAGCATCCCCGGCTACAGCATGGACCTGAACCGCGAGATCGGCGGCTCCATCGACTACATCAACCGCACGCTGGCGCCGGCCGGCAAGCCGGTCAGCATGCTGCTGTGGTCGGGCGACTGCCAGCCGCCGGCCGAGGCGCTGCGCCTGACCGACAAGGCGCGCGTGCTCAACATGAACGGCGGCGATACGCTGATCACGCGCAGCAATCCCAGCTGGACCGCGATTGCGCCGCTGGGCATCAACAAGCCCGGCGGCACCTTCCAGGTATTTGCGCCCAACCAGAACGAGAACGTCTACACCAACCTCTGGCACGGCCCGTTCTACGGCTTCGAACGCGTGATCGAGACCTACGAGCTGACCGACAAGCCTTATCGCTTCAAGCCGGTCAATATCTACTACCACAGCTATTCGGGCACCAAGGCCGCGTCGCTGAAGGCACTGCGCAAGGTCTATGACTATGTGCTGGCGCAGCCGCTGCTGCCGCTGCACTCGACCGACTACGTGCGCAAGGTGCTCGACTGGCAGGACATGGCCGTGGCGCGGGACGTTGGCGACGGCGGGCCGGGCAGCACCGGTGCCGAATGGATCGTGCGCGGCGACGGCAACCTGCGCAACCTGCGCTGGAGCGGCGCGGGCATGCCCGACGTGGGCGCGGCGCACGGCGTGACCGGCACCTCGCCGGCACCGGGCGGCGGCATCTACCTGCACCTGGATGGCGGCGATGCGCGCTTTGCCGTGCGCGACACCGTCACTGCCCCGGCCGCGCCGCAACTGGCCGAAGCCAACGGCATCGTGCGCGACTGGTCGCAGCGCGATGGCGTCACGCGCTTCGCCTTCAGCGGCTACTTCAAGCCATTCTTCCGTCTTGCCAACGCCGGCAACTGCCGTGTGAGCGTCGATGGCAAGCCCGTACAGGCCGTCCGCGAGCGCGACACGCTGCGCGTGGACACCGCACCCGTCACCGATCCGAACCATGCCAGGCAACAAGTCGAAGTCCGCTGCGCCGGTTGAGCGCGAGCGGCTGCTACCGCCGGCGCTGGTGCTGACTTTCACCGCGATGGTGGGGATCGGCCTGGCGTTGATGTTCCCGCGCGAGACCCTGCGCGAACGCCTGCTGGGCCAGGGCCGCACCATCGACGGGCTGACCATGGCCTACCTCGAAGCCTGGTGGAAGGTCACGCCCGACGACCCCGCTTTCATGGGCGTGCTGGCCGAACAATACGCGCGCACCGGCCGGCTGGAAGAGGCGCAGGCCATGCTGGCGCGCATGCAGGCGGTGCAGGGCACCGACCTGTCGGGCCAGATCCTGCGCACCCGCATCGAGATCGCGCAGCAGCGCGCCTGGGCCGCGCTGCCGGATACGCCTGAGCGCGAGCAGAACCTGGTGCAGCTGCGCAGCCTGCTGGACCAGGCTGCCGGGCGCAGCTGGGGGCTGGCCGACCTGCAAACGCTGGCCACGCAGTCCAGCCAGGCGGGCGCCCAGGACGCCATGCGCAAGTTCTATGCGGCGCTGGCCAGCCAGGACCGTAACAACGCGGCCTTCTGGAACCGCCAGCTGGCCGATATGGCGATCGCGGGCGGCGATTATCGCGACGCCGCCAACGCCTTGTTCGCGCAACAGGCGGCCGCCACCACGCTGGCCGAGCGGCGCGCGCTGTTCCTGAAGGCGGTGCAGACGCTGCAGTCAGGCAACCTGCTGGACGAAGCGCTGGCGCAGGCCGAGCGCCACGGCGGCAAGCTGCTGGACGATCCGGAGGTGCTGCGCTACCTGACGAAGCTGGCGCTGGCGGCCAACAAGCCGGAGCAGGCCAGCCGCTATGTGGAGCGGCTGCTGAAGGTCTCGGCGCGCATGCGCGATGCCGGGGACATGGCGTTGGCCGCGCGCCAGGCCGAGGTGCGGCGCATCGCCGCCAGCCAGCCTTGGGCCGAGCGCGGCCTGGTCTTCCTCGACGGGCCGCGCGGCCTTGCCTTGCGTGAAGCGCTGGCCGCTTCCGGCCAGCTGGGTACGCGCAAGATTGCGGCGCAAGCTGCTGCTCCCGCGCAAGCACCGGCGGAGCCAGCCGACAAGCCGTTCAACGCCGACGACTACGAGCTCGCCTATCGCGTGTTCCTGTCGGCCGGCAAGCTCGACCAGGCGCAGCGCGTGGCCGAGACCGCGGTGCGCCGGCTGCCGGGCGAGGCGATCTGGCGCGAACGGCTGGCCCAGGTGGCCGAATGGAACCGCCAGCCCGCCGTGGCCCTGAAGAGCTGGCTCGACTATGCCCGCGCCACCAACGACGAGCGTGCGTGGGATGCGGTGATGCGGCTCGCCCCCGGTCTGTCCGACGATCGCGCCTACCTGGCCGCGCTGCGCCACCGCGCGGGCGGCTCGGACCTGAAGACCGTGGACGAGGTGGTGGCGGCCTACGAACGCCTGGGCGAACCGGAAGAGGCCATGCGCTTTCTCGAAGGCCTGAGCCACGGCCCCAGGGCGCGCGACATCATGGAGCGCCACGCCGCGCTGGCCGAGCGCGCCGGCAACGACGAGCGCGCGTTCCAGATCTATACGCAGCTGCAGCAGCGCTTTGGCCCACGCCCTGCCTATGCCCTCAAGCTCGCCAACCTGCTCTATGTGCGCGGCAAGCTGGCGCAGGCGCTGGACGCCATGCTGCCGGCGCGTGCCGCGGCCGGGAAGGAAGACATCCTTTACTGGCGCACCTTTACCGAGCTGGCGCGGCTGAACCAGCGCGACGACCTGCTCAAGGACGGCTATCGCCAGCTGATGCTGGCGGCGGCACAGACGCAGGACGAACACTGCCTGCAGATGCCGGCGGGCCCGGCGCGCAACGACTGCCTGGACGAGGTCCGCGACACGCAGGAGGCGGATTTCTCCAACCTGATCGCCTACTACGACAAGACCCCGATCGACGCCGGGCGCATCGCCGAGGCCGACTGGCGCCGCAGCGGCAAGCCGGCATCGCTGGAGCTGGCGCTGTACTACTACACGCGTGCCCATGCCTACCCGCGTATCGAACGCCTGCTGCGGGACATGACGCCCGGGCAGCGCCAGGCGGCAGCGCAGTCGAGCCGCTTCCTGATGCGGCGCGCGGAGTACTACCGCGTGACCGGCCAGCGCGACCTGGCTCTGGCCGACCTGCGCCACGCCGCTGGCCTGCGCGATGCCGACAGCGAAACCCTGGCGGCGCTGCTGTGGACGCTGGTCGACCAGGGCAGCGCTACCGAGGTGCGCGCGGTGATGCGCCGGGTGAAGGACGACGCGGAAGACAACCCCGACCTGTGGGGCGCCTTTGCCGCGGGCCATATGCGCTTCCAGGACGGGCGCGCGGCCATGCACTACCTGCGCAGGCTCAATGACGGCAAGAGCGCCGATCCGCTCTGGCTCAGCCTGATGGCCGATGCCTATGAAACCATCGGCCAGACCGACATGGCCTGGCGCGTGCGCCGCCAGGCCTGGATCGACCTGCACCACGGCTGGTCCCAGGGCGGGGTGCGCTATGCCAGGCTGAGGCCCGACAACACCGACGGCGACGAGGAGTACGAGAACGAGTCCGGCGCGCCTTCGCGCGCGGACCTGCGCCGCCAGACCGTGGCGCTGGGGCAGATCTTTGCCTCGGGCGATGTCTCGCGCGCGCTGGTGATCCAGATGCTGCGCGCGGACCGCGCTTCCACCGCGGCGCGCGAACTGGCGCCGCCGATGGCGGGCGCGCCGTCGCAGTTGGGCGAGGTGGCCGGGCTGCCGCCGCTGCATGAGGCGGCAACTGCGCCCGCGGAGGTCGTGCGCAACGCGGCCCGCCGCGATGCCGCGCTGTCCGCGGCCGGTCGCGATGCCGCTTTGGCCTGGGCGATGTCCGCGGAATCCAACGAACTGGCGCGCGGCTGGCTGGCCCGCCAGTATGTCAACCGGCTGCAGCGCCCGGCCTATGCCGAGGTGGCGATAGCGCTGGACCAGCAGGACATGAACAGCCTGGACCGCATCCTGGAGCGCCAGGCCGGCCGCGTGCCGGTGGCCAACCAGATCGAGGCCAACCAGCAACTGAACCGCATCGGCGCCGCGCAGACGCTGGCCTTCGAGACCCAGGAGCGGGCCCGTTCCGACGACACGCTGCAGGACACCTTGCAGGAGACGCTGCTCTACAACGCCCAGGCGATCGAGCCGCGCGTGAGCTTCATGCACCAGAAGCCGCTGGAATATACCGAAGGCAGCCTCGCGGGTGGCGTGCGCCTGTGGGACGGGTATGACCTGAACCTACGCGGCACCTGGCGCGACCAGCGCAGCACCGACCCCCAGCAGCTGGTGAACGTGCCGTCGTCCGACCGGCGCGCCGACCTGTCGCTGGGTTATCGCGACAACAGCAAGCGCTGGCGTGCCACTGCAGGCTACCGCGAGGGACTGGACACGATGGCGACCGCGCGCTTCTTCGGCGAGTGGAACCAGCAGGGTCGGCTGCAGTTCAGCACCCTGGCCGGGCTGAACCAGCCGGCCGATGAATCGGCGCCGCTGCGCGTGGGCGGGGCCAAGGACGTGGTGGGGCTGGGCGCAACCTGGCGCTTCAGCCTGCGCGAGTTCGTCGGCGCGCGCATCGAGTACAGCAGCTTCCGCGGGCAGGACCGCAGCGCGCTGGGGCATGGCATGGTCTATGACGTCGAGGCCGGCTACAGGATCCGCACCTCGTATCCGGACTACACCGTGCGTGTGGTCGGCACGCATGCCAACTACAGCGCCAACGGCGGCAGCCTGACGCCGCGCATGGCGTCGCTGGTGCCGGTCGGCGACGAAGCCACGCCGGCGTTCTACATGCCGCAGGGCTTTACGCAGGCCGGCGTGCTGTTCGGCTTCGGCACTGAGCTGCTGGATGAGTACACACGCAAGTGGCGGCCGTTCGGTGAAGTGGGGCTGCTGCGCGACACGCGCGCACGGCAGAACTTCCGCGTGCAGGGCGGGCTGGCCGGATCGGTGTTCGGCAACGACCACCTGGCGCTGTATATCTCGCATGAGACCGCGGCGCGCAACGGTGGCAAGCCGCTGACGGAACTGGGAATGCGCTATCGCTGGCTGTACTGAGCCGGCGGCAGCGGATGGCACGGATCGGGTAACAACAGGACATGGAAAAGGGGATGAAGATGAACAAGCAAACCACGGCAGTGACGGGCAAGACGGTGGCCAGGCGGCTGGCGGCATGGTGCGGCGCGCTGGGCGCGGCACTGTGGCTGGCGGGTTGCGCGGTGACGGATGTCGGCCGCGCGCCGGCGCTGGCCCGCGGCGAGACCATCGCGGTGCTGCCGATCGTGAACTACACCGAGACGCCGCAGGCCGGCCTGCGCGCCGAGGCGATTGCCGAGAGCCTGCTGAAGACCGGCGGCGTGGCCAGCCTGAAGCGCTATCCGGCCAGCCTCAATCCGGAAACGCTGTTCGAGCCGGCCGAGCGCGAGGCCGTGGGCAAGGCGCTGGAATGGGCGCGTGCCGAGAAGGCCCGCTACGCGCTGACCGGCGCGGTGCAGGAGTGGCGCTACAAGGTGGGCGTGGACGGCGAGCCCGCGGTCGGCATCTCGCTGCAGCTGCTGGACGTGGCCAGCGGTGAAGTGGTGTGGTCGGCCACCGGCAGCGACAGCGGCTGGAGCCGCGCGTCGCTGTCGGGCACCGCGCAGAAGCTGCTGCGCCGCCTGCTGGCGCCGCTGATGCAGGGCTGAGGCGGCGGCAAGCCATCAGGACGAGGCTGCACACCGATGCGGCGATGGAATGGTTGAAGCAAGGGGATGAGCGTGGCCAATACGGCTGACAAGACATATCGCGCGCGGCAAGGACAGGGCATCGGCCTGGGTGGGCGCTATGCGCGCCTGCTGGCGCCGGCGGTCAGCGGGCGCGCGGCCGTGGTGGAACTGGTGGTGGCCATGCTGGCGGCAATGGGGCTGGCGTGGCTGGCGCTGCCGCAGAACCCGCTGCTGCTCGGCATGGGCTTTCCGTGGGCCTGGCTGCTGCCGGTGATCCTGGCACTGCGCTACGGCACGCTGATCGGCGTGGGCAGCGTGCTGATGCTGCTGGGCGGCTGGTACTTCTACCAGCAGACCGGCGTGATGGCAGGGCCTTTCCCGCGCCTGTTCTTCCTCGGCGGGCTGCTGCTGGTGCTGGTGGCCGGGCAGTTCGGCGATATCTGGGGCACGCGCCTGGCGCGTGCCCGCGCCGTGAACCGCTACCTGGACGAACGCCTGGCGGCACTGACCAAGAACCACTACCTGCTGCGCATCTCGCATGCGCGGCTGGAGAACGACCTGCTGGCGCGGCCCACCACGCTGCGCGACACGCTGTCGCAGCTGCGCAGCGTGGCGCTGGACGAGGCGGCACGCACCGGCCAGGTGCTGGCCGGCGCGCAACCGATGCTGCAGGTGGTGGCGCAGGCCTGCCAGCTCGAGGCAGCCGCGCTCTATGCCTGCGATGGCGAGCACGTGGACGGTGCCCCTGTCGCCAGCGTCGGCCCGGAATTCACGCTCGATACCACCGACCCGCTGGTGCGCCACTGCTTGGACACGCGCCAGCTGGCGCACCTGCGCGCCGACGGCCTGCAGCATGGCGCGCAGACGCGCTACGTGGCGGTGGCGCCGGTGCTGGCCGGCTCCGACCACCTGATCGGCCTGCTGGTGGTCGAGCGCATGCCGTTCCTGTCGCTGACCTACGAGAACCTGCAGATGCTGATGGTGCTGCTGGGCTACTACGCCGACGGCGTGGAGCACGCCGGCGCCACCCGCACCATCCAGGCGGCGCTGCCGGCCTGCCCGTACCCGTTTGCGCTGGACTATGCGCGGCTGTCGCGGCTGCGGCGCGAGACCGGCATCGAAAGCTCGGTGGTGGCGCTGGTGTTCGACGCGGATCCGGAGCGCGATGCGCTGTTCGAGCAGGTGGTGCGCAGCCGGCGCGCGCTGGATGTGGCGTGGCCGGTGGTCAACGCCCATCACCGTGCCATGCTGACGCTGATGCCGCTGTCCGATGCGCAGGCGGTGGCGGCCTACCTGGTGCGCATCGAAGACATGCTGCGCGCGCAGTTCGGCACCGACTTCACCAGTGCGGGCATCGGCGTCTATACGCTGGCGGTGCCCGGCGCCGGCTCGGAAGACGCGCTGGTCAAGCTGCTGCGCCGGGCCCAGGTCGATGGCGCGATCGCCCCCGCCACGCTGCCGGCCGGGGAAGCGCCCCATGTTTAAGCTCGGCGCCAGCGGGCTCGCCGCCCAGATCGCCGCGCTGGCGCTGCTGGCGCGCGCCGGCAACAGCACTGCGCTGCTGCTGGCCTTCTTCGGCATGCAGGCGGCGGCTGCCGCGCTGACGGCGCTGCTGCTGTGGCGCCTGCTGCCGCGGCGCTTTCGCGTGCCGTTCGCGTGGAGCTATGGCTTTCTCGCGCTGTTCTGCTTCTTCGTGCCGCTGGGCGGCGCGCTGGTGTGCCTGGGCAGCTACCTGTTCTCGAAGCTGTTCCCGCGGCGCGTGGACACCAGCGGCATCGGCACCGTGGGCTTGCCCGAGTTCGTCACGCACCTGATGTCGCGCGTCACCCACGGCGGCGGCGCGCGCCTGCGTGCGCAGCTGGGCAATGCGCGCGCGCCGCTGCCCGAGCGCATGACCGCGCTGGTGGCGATGCAGTCGATGCCGGCGCGCACCGCCAGCCCGGTGCTGCGCGAACTGCTGGCCGACAGCGTCGACGACGTGCGGCTGCTGGCCTACGGCATGCTGGATGGCGCCGAGAAGCAGCTGACCCAGCAGATCCTGGCCGAGCTGCCGCGGCTGGAGAGCGCCAACAGCGCCAGCGAGCGCGCCGAGATCAGCAAGCGGCTGGCCGACCTGTACTGGGAACTGATCTACCAGAACCTGGTGCAGGGCGACGTCTACCGCTACACCGCCGGCCAGGTCGAGCGCTACGCCAGCGCGGCGCTGGAGTACGACGACAGCAATGCCTCGCTGTGGTACATGCGCGGGCGCCTGGCGCTGGCGCGCAATGCCCCGCGCGAGGCGCGCGACTGGCTGCAGCGCGCCGAATCCCTCGGCTTCGCGCGCGAGCGCGTGCTGCCGCACCTGGCCGAAGCCGCTTACCTGGAACGCGACTACGCCGCGGTGCGCCAGCTGATGGCATCGTTTGACAGCCCCTCGCCGCTCCCGCTGGTGCGGCCCCTGCTGCGGTACTGGCAATCATGAGCGAGATCTTGATGAAAGGGACGTCGGCCGACGTCATGCTGCTGCTCGAAGGCACCTTCCCGTATGTGAGCGGAGGGGTGTCGAGCTGGGTCAACCAGATGATCCGCGCGTTCCCGGACCTGCGCTTCGGCATCGTCTTTATCGGCAGCCGGCGCGAGGACTATGGCGACATGGCCTACCAGTTGCCGCCCAACGTGGTGCACCTGGAAACGCACTACCTGTACGACTTTCCGCCGCCGCCGCTGGTCCAGGGCAGCACCGGCGATGCCAGGGCGTTCGACGCCTCGGACCGCCTGCACGAGCTGCTGCGCGACCCGGGCCGCGAGGCCGAGGCCGGCGCCATGATCCGCGAGCTGATGCCGACGCTGCGCGAGGGCGGGGCGCTGGGCGAGGACGCCTTCCTGTACAGCCGCCGCGCCTGGCAGACCATCACCGAGCAATACCGGCGCTTCTGCACGGACCCGTCGTTCACGGACTATTTCTGGACCGTGCGCATTATGCACAAGCCGCTGTGGCAGCTGGTGCGCATTGCCGACAACCTGATCCCGGCGCGCGTCTACCACACGGTTTCCACCGGTTATGCGGGCTTTCTCGGGGCGCTGCTGCGCCACCGCAACCAGCGCCCGCTGCTGGTGTCGGAGCACGGCATCTACACCAAGGAACGCAAGATCGACCTGTTCCAGAGCCAGTGGATCCGCGACAACCGCAATGTGTTCGAACGCGACATCTCCCAGATCAGCTACTTCCGCGAACTGTGGGTGCGCTTCTTCGAGACCATTGGCCGGGTCTGCTACGACGCCGGCGACGACATCGTCGCGCTGTACGAGGGCAACCGCCGCCGCCAGGTGCAGGACGGCGCCCCTGAGGCGCGCACGCGCAGCATCCCCAACGGCATCGACCTGCCGCGCCTGGCGCCGCTGCGCGCGCGCCGCAAGCCGGGCGTGCCGCCGGTGCTGTGCCTGATCGGCCGGGTGGTGCCGATCAAGGACGTCAAGACCTTTATCCGCGCCATGCTGACGGTGGTGCGTGAGTACCCCGATGCAGAAGGCTGGATCGCCGGGCCCGAGGACGAGGATCCCGACTACGCGCGCGAATGCTGCAGCCTGGCCGAAAGCCTGGGCCTGGGGCAGAAGGTCAAGTTCCTGGGCTTCCAGCGCATTGACGCGCTGCTGCCGCAGGTGGGCGTGCTGGTGCTGAGCTCGATCAGCGAGGCGCTGCCGCTGGTGGTGCTGGAAGGCTTTGCCGCCGGCGTGCCGTGCGTGACCACCGACGTGGGCTCGTGCCGCGAGCTGCTGTTCGGCCTGCCCGGCGAGGATGCCGCGCTGGGCTCGGCCGGCGAGGTGGTGCGCATTGCCGACCCTGCGGCACTGGCCGCGGCGGCGTTAGGGCTGCTGCAGGACCCGGCGCGCTGGCAGGCGGCGCAGGCCGCCGGCGTGGCGCGCGTGGAGCGCTACTACACCCAGGACCGCATGGTGGGCAGCTACCGCGAACTGTATCAACGGCTGATGGCGCAACCAGACGGCGCCGGGCATGGCGGACCTGAGCGGCAGGGCGGCGGCAACCCCGCGCGCTGCCCGGTCCACGGAGGAGCCTGAGCATGGCTGGCATTGGATTCGAGCTGCGCAAGATGCTGCGGCGGGACAACCTGTCGGGCATGCTGAGCGCCTACGCGTATGCCGGCATCATCAGCTCCGGGCCGTGGATCCTGTCGATCGTCGGCATCCTGCTGATCGGCATGCTGAGCCTGCCCTTCGTGGTGCCGGGCTCGCTGATCACGCAGTTCCAGGTGTCGGTGACCTACCTGATCGCCGGCAGCCTGATCCTGACCGGGCCGATGCAGCTGGCGTTCACGCGCTTCACCTCGGACCGGCTGTTCGAGAAGCGCGACCACCTGGTCCTGAGCAACTACCACGCGGTGGCGCTGCTGGCGACGGTGCTGTCGGGCGGCATCGGCGTGGCGTGCGCAGTGTTCAGCTTCGGCGAGCAGTCGGTGCTGTACCGGCTGCTGATGGTGGCGGGGTTCGTGGTGCTGAGCAATATCTGGATTGCCGCGATCTTCCTGTCGAGCATGAAGCAGTACAAGGCCATCGTGTGGACCTTCCTGCTGGGCTATGCGATCTCGGTCGGGGCCGCGCTGGCGCTGCGCGGCCACGGGCTGGAAGGGCTGCTGGGCGGTTTCGCCGCCGGCCAGCTGTGCCTGCTGACCGGCATGGTGACGCTGATCTACCGCAACTACACCAGCCGCCAGTTCATGTCGTTCGAGGTGTTCCAGCGCCGCTATGCCTACCCCAGCCTGGTCGCGATCGGCCTGCTGTACAACCTGGGTATCTGGATCGACAAGTTCATGTTCTGGTACGCGCCCTCCACGGGGCAGCAGGTGATCGGACCGCTGCATGCGTCGATCATCTACGACATCCCGGTGTTCCTGGCCTACCTGGCGATCATCCCCGGCATGGCGGTGTTCCTGGTGCGCATCGAGACCGATTTCGTCGAGTACTACGACGCGTTCTACAACGCGGTGCGCGGCGGCAGCTCGCTCGAGCATATCGAGGACATGCGCAACACCATGGTCCAGACCATCCGGCTGGGTTTGTACGAGATCGTCAAGGTGCAGGCCATCGCCGCGCTGCTGCTGTTTGCGGTGGGCGTGTGGGTGCTGCGGCTGCTGGGCATTTCCGAGCTGTACCTGCCGCTGCTGTACGTGGACGTGATCGGCGCCAGCCTGCAGGTGGTGCTGCTGGGGGTGCTCAATATCTACTTCTACCTGGACCGCCGCCGCGAGGTGCTGCTGCTGACCGCGACCTTCGTGGTGCTGAACTTCGCGCTGACGCTGCTGACGCTGCACCTGGGACCGGCGTGGTACGGCTACGGATTTGCGGTGTCGCTGCTGGTGGTGGTGGCGCTGGCGCTGTACCTGCTGGACCGCAAGCTGGACCGGCTGGAGTACGAGACCTACATGCTGCAATAGGTCCTGCCGGGGCCGCGCCGCCCGGCTCCCCGAGCAGCGCGATGGCGGCAAGGAGGGCGCAGATCGAAAGACGATCGCGGAGGGATCGGCGCAGTTACCGCCGCCACCCCTCGTCGGGGCATCTCGACGAATGGGCCCGCGATTGGGTAACATGGAGGCAGCCGGCGGGCTTCGGCCTGGCCCGTCGGATCAGATCGACGGCCGCGCCCCCTGGGGGTGAATATGAGGAATGACTTGCCGGCCGAGCCGTCGACATGCCGTGGCAGAGACCGCAGTTGCAGTCGGAAGCTGGCAGAAGGATGTAGAGGTATGCGTATTGCCTCCGTGGAGGATGATCCGGATCAGGCCGAACTGATCCGGCAGATATTGAGCGAAGCCGGCTTCGAGTGCGAGTCCTTCGCCAACGGTGCGGACTTGCTGCGCGCGCTGCGCGAGCGCGCCTATGACCTGTTGCTGGTCGACTGGCAGCTGCCGGGCACCAGCGGCTATGAGCTGGTCAGCTGGGTGCGGCAGAAGTCCGGCAATATGCCGCCGATCCTGTTCGTCACCAGCCGCACCGCTGAATCCGATATCGTCGACGGCCTGACGGTGGGCGCCGACGACTACATGCTCAAGCCTATCCGCGCCGGCGAGCTGATCGCCCGCGTGCGCTCGCTGCTGCGCCGCGCCTACCCCGAGGCCGCGCAGGAAGTGGAGCTGATCCGGCGCGGCAACTACACCGTCGATACCCACGCGCGCACCATCACCGTCGGCGGCGAGCCGGCGCTGCTGTCGCCGCGCGAATATGAGCTGGCCCTGTTCTTGTTCCGCAATACCGGGCGCCTGCTGGCGCGCGAGGTGATGGAGCAGGCCGTCTGGGGCCGCGCCATGGGGGCGGGCTCGCGCACGCTGGATACGCATATCTCGCGGCTGCGCCTGAAGCTGGCGCTGCGCCCCGAGAACGGCGTGCGGCTGACCTCCGTGTATTCGCACGGCTATCGCTTTGAAGAGGCTTCCGCGGCTGACGCGGAAGCGGATGAGGCCGGGGCGGATGCGTAAGGTGATGGGTGGTGTCGCGCTGGCCCTGCTGGCCGGCGTGGCGGTTCCGGCGCACGCCGGGCCCGCGGGCGCGGAAGGCGCCGATTTTATCTACCTGGTGGAGCCGGGCGATACGCTGATCGGCCTGGCCTCGCGCTACATGGCGTCCGAGCAGGGGTGGCGCACGCTGCAGCGCCTGAACGGCGTGGCCGATCCGTACCGGCTGGTGCCCGGCTCGCGCCTGCGCATCCCGCTCAGCCAGATTCCCGAACAGGCCGCCTCGGCGCGCGTGGTCTATGTGGCCGGCGAGGTCCGCGCCAATGGCCGGCCGGTGCAGGCCGGCATGACGCTGGACGAAGCCGCGCGCATCGAGACCCCCGCGGGCGGCTCGGTCACGCTGGAGCTGCCGGACCGCAGCCGCGTCACGGTGCCGCCGGCCACCAGGCTCTCGGTCAGCCGGCTGCGCACGTTCGCGCGCAGCGGCCTGACCGACACCGTGATCCGCATCGACAAGGGCGCCGCCGATACGCGCGTGGCGCCCACGGGCGGCGGCGTCGGCCGCTTCGAGCTGCATACGCCGATGATGGTGACCGGCGTGCGCGGCACCCGCTACCGGGTCTCGGCCGACACCGCGGGAAGCCGCAGCGAGGTGCTGGAAGGGCGCGTCGGCGTCAGCGCGGCGCGGGGCGCCCGCGCCCGGCCGGCAGCGGAGCGCGCCATGACCGCGGCGGCTTCGGTCGGTGCCGGCTATGGCATCGGCGTGTCGGCCGGCGGCAAGCTGTCGCAGCCGGTGGCGCTGCTGCCGGCGCCGGCCCTGCTGCCCCCGGCCGATACCGTGCTGGGCCCGTCCTTCGAGGCCGCCTGGCAGCCGGTGCCGGGCGCCACCGCCTACCGCGTGCTGGTGGCGCGCGATGCGGCGCTGAGCGAACTGGCCTGGACCGGCATCGTCAGTGGCGCCAAGGCCACGACCGCCCGTGTAGACGGGCTGCCCGAGGGCACGCTGTACCTGAGCGTCAGCGCCATCGACAAGCACCAGCTGACCGGGCACGGCGCGCAGGCGCCGGTGGCGGTGCGGCTGAACCCGCCGGCGCCGTTCACGCGGCAGCCTGCCGCGGATGCGGTGCGCTATGCCGACGCCGTCGCCTTCGAATGGGCCACCGTGCCGAGTGCTGCGCGCTACGAACTGGCGCTGGCCGCCGATCCCGCCTTTACGCGCGATGCCGTGGTGCAGGCGGCCTCCGGGCCCGCCGCCGCGCAAGCGCTGGTGCCGGGCCGCTGGTGGTGGCGCGTGCGCAGCGTCGATGCGGCGAGCCGGCCGGGCCCGTGGTCGGATGCGGTCCCGTTCAGCGTCGAGCCCAAGCCGCCCGTGCCGACCCTGCAGGACGACGGCGGCGCGCTGCATATCGGCTGGCCCGAGGGCAGTGGTGCCGGCGCGGGCTACCGGGTTCAGGTGTCGGCCGATGCCGGCTTTGCCACGCTGCTGGCCGACGAGCACACCACCACCAACACCATTGACCTGCCGCGCCCCGCGCCCGGCGTCTATTTCATCCGCGTGGCACGTGCGGCGCCGGGGGTGACGCCTGACCCGGCGGCGTTCTCCGCGCCGCAGCGCATCGAGGTCTCTGCCTTCCTGCGCGACTCGCAGGGCGGCGCGATCGGGTCGGGCGACCGGCCGGACGGTGGTGGCCGCGTCCGGCTCAACTGACGCGCCAGGCTCGCCACCGGCCGCGCCTACGCGGGCAGGCGGGCGGGCTTTCGGGCGGCGCACGCGGATCGAATGGTGCCTGCTGCTTGCGGCCGTGCTGGCGCTGGTGGTGCTGGCCGCGCGCCAGGGCTGGACCGAGCGCGCCGACCTGGCCGCCTACGATATCGCCATCAGCGCGCAGCACCATCCGGCCCGCGACGACATCGTCATTGTCGGCATCGATGACGCCAGCATCACCGCCATCGGCCGCTGGCCTTGGCGCCGCGCGGTGCTGGCGCAACTGGTCGAGCGCATCGCCGCCGGCCGGCCGCGCGTGATCGGCGTGGACGTGATCCTGTCCGAGCGCGACACCCGCTATCCGCAAGACGACGCCGTGCTGGCCCGCAGCCTGGCCCAGGCCGGCAACGTGGTGCTGCCGGTGGTGGCCGAATCCGGCCCCGCCGGCATGCTGGTGCGCTACCCGCTGGCCGGGCTGGGCGCCGCGGTGGGCCATATCAACATGGTGGTCGACACCGATGGCGTGGCGCGCCAGGTCTATCTGAGCGAGGGGCCTCATCCGGTGGCCGCCGCCGGCGTGCCGCACCTGGCCGCGGTGATGGCGGCGTTCGGGCACGCCGGAGAGCCGCCCGGCATCGCGCGCCAGGAGCCGGCCCGGATCACCGAGGCCAACGGCTGGGAGCGCAGCGGCCGCCTGCGCATCCCGTATGCCGGCCCGCCCGGCACCTTTGCCCGCGTGTCGGCGAGCGACGTGCTGGACGGCCGCGCCAATCCCGCCATCTTCGCCGGCAAGGCCGTGCTGATCGGCGCGCTGGCCACCGGCATGGGCGACGTGCTGCCGACGCCGGTGTCGCGCGATGGCCGCGGCATGAGCGGGGTGGAGATCCTGGCCAATACCGTGCAGGCGCTGGCCGACGGCGACGCCATCGTGGCGGTGCCGCGCGCGTGGCAGGTCGGCGGCACGCTGCTGGCGGTGCTGCTGGCCGCACTGGCCGCGCTGCGCCTGCCCCCGCGCGGCGCGCTGGTGGCCACCGGGCTGCTGCTGGCCGCCCTGCTGGGCGGCTCGCTGTTGCTGCTGGCGCTGGTGCGGCTGTGGTTCGCGCCCGCCGCCGCGGCGCTGGGCTGCGTGCTGTTCTACCCGCTGTGGAGCTGGCTGCGCCAGGAGGCGGCCCTGCGCTTCCTTACCGACGAACTGGCGCGGCTGGAACGCGAGCCCGGCCTGATTGCCGCGCCGCGCCATACCGGCGCCACGCTCGACAGCCGCATGCGCGCCGTCTACGGCATGAGCGCGCAGCTGCGCGGCACGCGCCGCTTCCTGTCCGATGGCCTGGAAAGTCTGCCCGATGCCACCGCGATCTGCGACCTGGATGGCGGCGTGATGCTGGCCAACCGGCGCTGCGTGGCGCTGGCGCCCGCCGTGCTGGACGGCGAGCCCGCGCGCGCGCCGGGCGAGGCCGGGCCGCCGCGGCCGGCCATCCACGCGCTGATCGAGGCGCTCTTTCCCGCGCCGGCACCGGCCCTGGCGTACTGGCAGGCGCTGCACGACCGCCACGCCGGCGCCCGCATCGCCCCGGCCCCGGTCCCCGACGGCGGCATCGAGGTGGCCGGGCGCGGCGACCGCCGCTACCTGCTGCATGGCGCGCCGCTGCATGCCGAGGCCGGCGCCGTGGCCGGCCTGATCGTCAGCGTGATCGACATCACTGCGATCCGCATTGCCGAGCGCCAGCGCGAGCAGATGCTGCGCTTCCTGTCGCACGACATGCGCTCGCCGCAGGCCTCGATCCTGGCCTTGATCGAGCTGCATGAGCGCCGCGCGCGGCGCGATGGCGCAGCCACCGGCGATGTCGCCACGGACAGCAGCGTGCTGGCCCGTATCGCCGCGCATGCACGCCGCACGATGACGCTGGCCGACGACTTCATCAGCGTCGCGCGCGCGGAGTCGAAGACCCTGGCGTTCATGGAAGTGGAACTGGGTGGCCTGGTGCTGGATGCGACGGACCAGCTCTGGGCACTGGCCAAGGCCCGCGACGTGACGCTGCAGATCGATCTGCCTGACGACCCCGCGGTGCTGCAGGGTGAACCGACGCTGCTGGCACGCGCCATCGCCAACCTGGTCAGCAATGCGATCAAGTTCAGCCCGCAAGGGGAGACCGTGACGGTCTCGCTCACGCGTGAGCCGGGCAGCTTTGTCGTTGCAGTGCAGGACCACGGGCCGGGGATTGCCGAGGCCGACCAGGCTCGATTGTTCGAACCGTTCGCGCGCCTGCATGAGGGACAGCAGGGCGCGCCGGAAGGCGCGGGCCTGGGGCTGGTGCTGGTGCGGGCCGTGGCCGAGCGGCATGGCGGCAAGGCCAGCGTGCGCAGTGCCGCTGGCGCGGGGGCGGTGTTCCGCATCGAATTGCCTGTGGCCTGAGCGGCACGGAAATTGCCGCTAGGCGTGTTGCGGCCGCCGACACAATTGTTGGCAGTCGTCACAGGCGGATTTGCGTAGCATCGGATCGCCGCTGGAGCCGCATCCGGTGGTTTTCGCGCCCACGCCAGCTCCCCCAATGGCCGTAACTGGCGTGGGCGGCTTTTTTTGGGGTTGGCAGCGGGTACGGCTTCGCGACAACGCGGAGCGCTCTCTCGCCGGCACAGGTGCGGGTGCAGCGACAGACACGCAGCCCGGCCTATCCCCTGAACGTCAAGACAAAGCGCGTCCTTCCCCCCTCCGACTCCACCCCGATTCCCCCGCCATGCGCAGCCACAATCGCCTGCGTAATCGCCAGCCCCAGCCCTGCACCATCGGACTCGGGCCGCGCTCGCGACTTGTCGGCACGGAAGAACCGGTCGAACAGCGATGGCAGCAATTCCGGCCGGATGGTGTCGCCTTCGTTCTCGACGACCACCGTCACCCCTTCGGCCGAGCGCAAAATCTCCACCACAATGCCCTTGCCGGCCGGCGTATGCCGCAGCGCATTCGACAGCAGGTTGCTCAACGCCCGCCGCAGCATCAGCCGGTCACCGGTGATGCGGCCACTGCCGCGCACGGCCATTCGCACGCCCTTGTCCTCGGCCAACGCATCGTAGAAATCGAACAGCGCAGCCACCTCATCAGCGACCTCGATCGGCTCGGCGTTCGGCAGGGTGATGCCGTGCTCCATCTTCGCCAGGTAGAGCATGTCCGACACCATGCGCGACAGCCGCTGCAGCTCTTCCACGTTGGACGCCAGCACGTCGCGGTACTTGTCCGCATCGCGCGGCTGCGAGAGCACCACCTGGGTCTGCGTCATCAGGTTGGTGATCGGCGTGCGCAGCTCGTGCGCCAGGTCCGATGAGAACTCCGACAGGCGCGCGAAATCGCGCTGCAGGCGTTCCAGCATGGCGTTGAGCGTCGCGGCGAGGTCGGCCATTTCCACCGGCACGGCATCGACCGGCATGCGCTCGTCCAGCTTGTGCGCGGTGACGGCGCGCGCGCGCGAGGCCATGGTGCGCAGTGGCCAGAGCCCCCGGCGCGCGGCCCACCAGCCCAGCAGCCCGCTCGCCAGCGCGGCCAGCGCGGTGTAGAAGGCCAGCGACTGGCGGAAGGCGTGCATGAAGTGGGCATGCAGCGAAGTGTCCATGCCGACCACGACCTGCAGCGGCCCCGGCTGCCCGGGCGCCAGCTGGGCCAGCGCACGCATGCCGCGGTAGGTCTGGCCACCCTGTTCCCAGGTGAAGGCATGCCGCTGCGCCGGCAGTTGCGCGGCTGCAGCCAGTGCGATGCCGAAGTCGAAGTCCTGCGTGGCATACAGGCGCCTGCCGTCGGCGGCGCGCACTTCGGCGACGAAGCCGGCATGGTGTTCCAGCACCGGGCCCAGGCGCTGCGGCAGCGACGCTGCCGGGCCTTTGGCCGCGATCTTCTGGATCAGCCGCACGTTGTCACCCAGCACGGCGTAGTCCTCGTCGGCGAAATGATTGTCGATCGCCAGCCAGATCAGCACGCCCAGCCCCAGCAGCACCGCGGCCGACGACAGCGAGAACAGGATGGTGAGCCGTGCCGTCAGCGACATCCGGCCCTTCATTCAGCGTCCTCCGCAGCCTCGGGGGCTTCCAGCACATAGCCCATGCCGCGCACGGTCTGGATCAGCTTGGGCTCGAACTCATCGTCGATCTTTGCGCGCAGGCGCCGGATGGCGACGTCGATGACATTGCTGTCGCTGTCGAAGTTCATGTCCCACACCTGCGAGGCGATCAGCGAGCGCGGCAGCACTTCGCCGCGGCGGCGTGCCAGCAGTTCCAGCAAGGCGAACTCCTTGCTGGTCAGCGTGATGCGGCGACCGGCGCGCGTGGCCCGGCGGCGGCCCAGGTCCAGCACCAGGTCGGCCACCTGGATGCGGTCCAGCGCCATCTGTGCCGTGCCCCGGCGCAGCAGCGTGCGCACCCGCGCGAGCAGCTCGGAAAAGGCGAAGGGCTTGACCAGGTAGTCGTCCGCACCCAGCTCCAGCCCCTTGACGCGGTCGGCCACGCTGTCGCGCGCTGTCAGGAACAGCACCGGCACGGCGTTCTCCGCGGCGCGCAGCGCCTGCACGATGCGCCAGCCGTCGACGTCCGGCAGCATCACATCCAGGATGACCAGGTCATAGGGCTCGGTCATCGCCAGATGCTGGCCGTCCAGCCCGTTGGCCACCAGGTCGACGACAAAGCCCGCCTCGGTCAGCCCCTGGCGCAGGTATTCGCCGGTCTTGGACTCGTCCTCCACCACTAGCAGTTTCACAGCACTTTCCTTGATCGATCGGCCCTTTGGGCAGGGTCCGGCAACTCTACGCCGGTAACGCGGGCGCCAACATGACCGGAAGATTACCGGAATGTCATGTTCCAGTCAGACGTGCGTAGGGTGGCCTTCGCTACGCTTGGCATGCTTTCAACCAGGACTGATGACATGCGACGCCACCCCAGTACCGGCCTTGTGCTGCCCGATTTACCCCGCCGCCGCTTCGTGCAAGGGCTGGTTGCCGGCGGCGTGGTGGCCAGCCTTGCCGGCGTTGGCGGCAGCGCGTGGGCGCAGCATGCGGGCCAGCGCGCCGGGCAGGCTGCCCCGGCCGGCTCCGGCTCGGCGCCGGTCCTGCGCGGCACCGAGTTCGACCTGGTGATCGGCGAGTCGCTGGTCAACTTTACCGGCAAGCCGGCCATCGCCACCACCATCAACGGCATGCTGCCCGGCCCGACGCTGCGCTGGCGCGAGGGCGACACGGTCACCATCCGCGTGACCAACCGCTTGCGCGAGGCCACCTCGATCCACTGGCACGGCATCATCCTGCCGTACGAGATGGACGGCGTGCCGGGCATCAGCTTTGCCGGCATTCCGCCCGGCGAGACCTTCACTTACCGCTTCAAGGTCGCGCAGACCGGCAGCTACTGGTACCACTCGCATTCCGGCTTCCAGGAAATGACCGGGGTGTACGGCGGCATCGTCATCGATCCGGCCTCTGGGCAGGAAACCGTGCGGGCCGACCGCGACCACACAGTGCTGCTGTCGGACTGGACCGACGAAGACCCGATGCGGGTGCTGACCAAGCTCAAGATCCAGGGCGACTACTACAACTACAACCAGCCGACGGTGGTCGACTTCTTCCGCGACGTCTCGCGCGACGGGCTGAAGCAGGCGCTGGACAAGCGCAGCATGTGGAACCAGATGCGGATGAGCCCGACCGACCTGGCGGACCTGTCCAGCGCCACGCTGACGCACCTGGCCAACGGCGTCACCCCGGCCGGCAACTGGACCGGGCTGTTCCGGCGCGGCGAATCCGTGCGGCTGCGCTTTATCAACGGCTCGGGCAACACCTTCTATGACGTGCGCATCCCCGGACTGAAGCTGCGGGTGGTGCAGGTCGATGGCCAGAATATCGACCCGGTCACGGTCGACGAATTCCGCTTCGGCCCCGGCGAGACCTGCGACGCCATCGTCGAGCCGCGCGACGACGCCTACACCCTGTTCGCGCAGTCGATGGACCGTACCGGCTATGCGCGCGGCACGCTGGCGGTCAGGGAAGGGCTGGCGGCGCCGGTGCCCGCGCTCGACCAGGCCGAATGGCTGACCATGACCGACATGATGGGCGCGATGACAGGCCACGGCGGGCATGGCGGACACGGTGGCATGCAGCACGGCGCGATGCCGATGCAGGGCATGGACCACGCCGGCATGGATCACAGCCAGCACGCCATGGCCGCCGCCGATCCGCTCAAGGTCCCCAGCAAGACCGCCCGCCACGCCCGCACCGAATACGGTCCGGGCACCGACATGCGCGTCGACATGGCCCGCACCAACCTGGACGATCCCGGCATCGGCCTGCGCAACAACGGCAGGCGCGTGCTGACCCTGGCCGACCAGCACACCATCGGCGGCGCCATGGATGCGCGCGGCCCCGGGCGCGAGGTCGAGCTGCACCTGACCGGCAATATGGAGCGCTACACCTGGTCCTTCGACGGCGTCGAGTTCGGCAAGTCGACGCCGATCTACTTCAAGCACGGCGAACGGCTGCGCGTGATTCTGCACAACGACACCATGATGACCCACCCCATGCACCTGCACGGCATGTGGAGCGAGCTGGAAGCGCCGGACGGCAGCTTCCAGGCGCGGCGCCACACCATCCCCGTGCAGCCGGCGCAGCGCATCAGCTTCCTGGTCACCGCCGATGCGCTGGGGCGCTGGGCCTGGCATTGCCACCTGATGCTGCATATGGATGCGGGCATGTTCCGCGAAGTGGTGGTGGCGTGATGGCTCAACCTGAATTCGCAATCTCCATGCACAGGCACACGAAGACGATACTGGCCGCGGCGCTGGCCTTGACCGCAATCGGCGCAGCCCAAGCGCAGGACCCGCATGCCGGCCATGCGCACAAGCACGATGCCCCGGCCGCCATGCAGGGCATGGACCATGGCCAGATGCAGGGCATGGAGCAGGACGGGATCCAGACCATGGACGGTGGCGGCGCGCCGGTGCCGGACATGCAGGGCATGGCCGCCCCCGCCATGGACCACGGCGACATGAAGATGCAGGGCGGCAGCGCGCCGCCCGACGCCCGCGATCCGCATGCCTATTCCGGCGGCTACCAGCTGGGCGTCGGCAAGTACGCGCTCGGCGACAAGCGCCAGCTAGTGATGGCGGACGAGCATTTGTTCGCCTCGGTGCTGGTCGACCGCCTCGAATGGGCCCACGCCAACGGCAGCAATGCCGCCGCCTACGAGATGCAGGCATGGTTCGGCAACAGCTACGACAAGCTGGTGCTCAAGGCCGAGGGCGAAGCGTCGAAGGGCAAGATGCACGAGGCCCGCACCGAGCTGCTGTGGGGCCACGCCGTGGCCAGCTACTGGGATACCCAGCTGGGCCTGCGCAACGACGCCGGCAGCGGCCGCCCGGCCCGCAACTGGCTGGCCTTCGGCGTGCAGGGGCTGGCGCCGTACTGGTTCGAGGTAGATGCCACTGCCTATGTCGGCACCAGCGGCCGCACCGCGCTGCGGCTGTCCGCCGAATACGAATTGCTGCTGACGCAGCGCCTGATCCTGCAACCACGCATCGAAGCCAACCTCTATGGCAAGAACGACCCGGAGGTGGGCATCGGCAGCGGCTTGTCCAACGGCACCGTGGGGCTGCGGCTGCGCTATGAGTTCAGCCGGCAGTTTGCGCCGTATATCGGCGTGGAGCGCTACCAGGCCTTCGGCAATACCGCCGACATGATCCGGACCTCTGGCGGCAAGGCGGGCGAAACGCGTTTCGTCGCCGGTGTCCGGGTCTGGTTCTGACACCACAACTTCATCATCCCCAAGCGGAGATAACCATGCATGCCAATCGCCCCCTGATCCAGACCCTGCTTGCCGCCAGCGCCGCGCTGGCCAGCAGCATCGCCTTCGCGCACCCGAAGCTGGTGTCGTCCACGCCGGCGGACAAGGCCGAAGTGGCGGCGCCGCAGAAGATCGAACTGCAGTTCTCCGAGACCCTGGTCACCCAGTTTTCCGGCGCCAGTCTGGTGATGACCGGCATGCCGGGCATGGCTAGTCATGCGCCGATGAAAATGGCCGCGAAAGTCTCCGGCAGCGACGACCCCAAGGCCATGGTGATCACGCCGGCGCAGCCGCTGCCGGCCGGCAGCTATCGCGTCGACTGGCGGGCGGTGTCATCCGATACCCATCCCGTCAACGGCAATATCGCCTTCACGGTGAAGTAATTGCCGCAACCGGACTGGGTGGCCGCCGGGCTGCGCCTGGCGCTCTATGTCGACCTGGCCTTGCTGTTCGGGCTGCCGCTGTTCTGCACCTATGCGCTGCATCGGGGTGAACGGGCCTCACGCTTTGCCATGCGATGCCAGGCGCTTGCGCTGGGCTGTGCCGTAGCGGGCATCGTGCTCTCGCTGGGCGCCCTCGTCGTGATGGCCCGGGCGATGACGGGGGTGTCCGACTACGCTTCGTTGCAGGGCCACGTCTTCGCGATGATCGTCACGGGCACGGATTTCGGCTTGGCCTGGTCGGTGCGCCTGATGGCCCTGCTGCTTTGCGTGCTGGCCGGCGTGTCCTGGCGCAGGCGGCCGGGCGCGCGCTGCGCTGCGCTGGCCGGGTTCGGCGGGATTGCACTGGCCACGCTGGCCTGGGGCGGCCACGGCGCGATGCATGAGGGCGCCTTGCGCTATGTCCACCTGAGCGCCGACGTGGCGCACCTGCTGGCCGCCGGCGCATGGGTTGGCGCGTTGGCCGCGTTCGTGCTGTTGTCCCTGGCGCGGCCGGGATCGGACCAGGCGGCCGTGGCGTTGCTGAGCCGCACCTCGAACGGCTTCGCCCGCGTCGGCACCATTATTGTTGCCACGCTGCTGTTGACCGGCGTGCTCAACTACTGGTTCATCGTGGGCCCGGCGCTGCCCGATGTTGCGCCGATGTCCTATGGCGGGCTGCTGGCCGCCAAGCTCGCGCTGTTCGTGGCGATGCTTGGCATGGCTGCCGCGAACCGCTTCCGCCTGAGCCCGCAGCTGGCGTTGGCGGTGCAGGCCGGGGACCATCGGGTGGCGGCGCTGGCGTTGCGGCGCAGCCTGCTGCTGGAGGCCGGCGCCGCCGCGCTGGTGATGGCCCTGGTGGCCATGCTGGGGATGCTGTCTCCGGCGCCGATATGAGGCCGGCGCGATCAGACATAGGCAATCAAACGCCCGGCACAGATTACCAGCGACCACGTCACCATCGAGGCAATGGCGCTGATCCGCGCGCCGGCTGGCGGCGCGACGCCGCTGTCCCAGCCCCGTTGCCCGGCATGCAGGCTGCGATATGGCCCCAGGTGGAACCAGAGCACATTGGCCAGCGCCAGCGCGATCAGGCACAGCTTGGCCAGGAATGCAGGATTGACGGCCAGCTCATCGGCATGGGCCAGGAACAGCAGCACGCCGCTGGCCGCGACCGCGACGAAGGCGCCGGCGGTGAAGGGCAGCGCATGGCGCAACAGCAGGCTCACCGGCAGCCGCCGGCCGAGTCCGGCCAGGCGCATGTCGACCACGAAGATGGAGCCGAACAGCAGCGCCATGCCGGCCAGGTGGACGATCTCCACTGCGGGATAGGCCCAGGCCGAACTGCGCAGGGCCATCGGGAACGGCAGCCGCGCCAGCGCGCCGGCCCATTCCGTCCATTGCGCGAACAGCACCGACATGCGGCGCGAGCCGGCTCAGCGCAACTCGACGGTCTTGCCGTCCATTGTGATGCGCTCGGCGCGCAGCTCGTCGGCCTTTTCCTTGCTGGCGTAGCCGACCAGCGTGACCTCGCGCCCCACGGCGACCTTGTCGGCGGTGGCGCCGCGCGCCTCCATCCGCGACACCGGTGCCAGCACGGCCAGCCAGCGCTTGCCGCCGGCGTCGACGCGGATATGCGCGTGGGGGTTCTCGTAGTGGCTTTCGACGATCTTGCCGGTCAGCGTCAGCGGCCTGGTCTCGTCATAGGTGGACCAGCCGTGATGGGCAATGGCCGGCACTGCGGCCAGCGCCAGCGCGGCGCTGGCGGCAAAGAGGGCGGGGCGGAACAGGGCGCGGATGCTGGGCATGGGTGGTCTCCGGTCAGGACAGGTGCAGTATATGCGCCGATCCCGACCGTGGAAGTGAGACCTATGCGCGGCACGAGTCTGCGCGCTGCACCAGCCGGTGCAGGCTAGGGCTCATGGGCTTGAGCGCGGCGCGTTCGGCCGTGAGCGCAATCGCCAGGTTGCTGCGGCCGCCGCGCAGCGCCGCCTCGAGCAGGGTCAGGCTGATGACGTCGCGCTGCGCATGGCTGCCGCCGAAGCGGTGGGCGATCAGGCGCACCGGCGTCAGCAGGTCGATGGCAGTGGTGTAATCGCCCTGGTCGAACGCGATCAGGGCATCGGCCACCGGCAGCCCCACATCGCGCGACATCATGGCATTGGTGCCGTTGCCCAGGGCGGCGCGCTCCAGCGCGGCACGGACCTGGTCGGCGGCCGCGGGCCGGTGCGCGCCCAGGCTGGCCATCACGGCATGGACATCGTTGAAGGCGTAGTAGCCGGCCGCGCCGCGGCCCAGCCAGTCGTCGGCCACCGGCTGCCAGCGCCGGCCCACATCCACGCCGCGCAGGTGCAGCCGCCACAGCAGCGCTGAGGCATCCACCAGGTCCAGCGCGATCGCCGGCGCGGGGCGCTTGATACAGCGGTCGTACAGCGCCAGCACCTCGTCGGTCCTGCCGTCTTCCAGCTGGAACAATGCCAGGTGCCACCAGTTGTGCACGGCCAGCATATTGTCGTCGGACCAGTCGTCGCGGCGCCCGTCCAGCCAGGCGATGCCGTCGGCCAGGCGGCCCTGCATCTCCATCACGTGCGCCACCGCGTGCACGGCCCATGGGTCGCGCGGATTGAGCTCCAGCGCGCGCCGGCCGCTTTCCTCGGCGCGCTCGTAGAGCTGGGTTTCCTCCAGGCCGAAGGCATGCATGCCGAGCAGGTAGCCGTAGCCCGGCATGCCGGCATCCCAGTGCGGCAGCGCCTGCGCCACGCGGTCGCGCAGCATCGATGACTGCCCCAGCAGGAAGTCTTCGAGATGCGCGGTCTGGATCGCCAGCAAGTCGCGTGGATAGTCGATCACGATATCGCCGTAGAGTCGGACCGAGCGCTCGAACTCGCCGTCCAGCCAGGCGCGTGCCGCGGCAATATGGCGGCGCTCGCGGTCGTTGGCGCTGGTGTGCAGGGCTTCGCCGGCTTCGACGCTCTGGCGCAGCATGAGCTCGGCGGTGCCGTCGCCAGAGGTGACCATCAGCGCGGCGCGCAGCGCGTGGCCCATGGCGAAGCCGGGGTCGGCGGCCAGCGCCGTGTCAATGGCGGCGAGCGGGTTGCCGTAGTAGCTGTTCAGCAGTTGCAGGGCGGTCTCATACTGCTCGACCGAGCGGGCGTTCTGGGTCGAGACCGGAAGATCCCGTGAATCCGTGAGTGCCATGGCAATCTCCGTGCGCCCGCGGCAGCGGGGCTGTCACGAACCATCGTAGACGGCAAAACGCCCCGTGTAACGGATGCGGCGGGGTGCGCCGCACCATGCCCGCCACAAGGCGCATGGCCGGGGTGCGTTGTGCGCTATATGCCGCTGCCGCCATATCGTTGCCGTGTGTCGGTTAAACTGCCGCATCCCCAATCACGACCTCACCATCAGGTTTCCCATGAAAACACTTGCGCTTTTCCTCGGCACCCTGACCTTCGCCTGCGCCGCATCCGCGGCCGCCCCGGCTGCCTCGGCCCCGGCCGCCCCGGCCGCCCCTGCCGCACCCGCGGCGGCGCCGCAGACGCTGGCGTCGGGCATGACCATCCAGCACCTGATCAAGGGCAATGGCGCCTCGCCCAAGGCCACCGACTCGGTGCAGGTCCACTACCGCGGCACGCTGGCCGACGGCACCGAGTTTGACAGCTCGTACAAGCGCGGCCAGCCGATCTCGTTCCCGCTCAACCGCGTGATCCCGTGCTGGACCGAAGGGGTGCAGGCGATGCAGGTGGGCGGCAAGGCCAAGCTGACCTGCCCGCCGGCCACGGCCTACGGCGCGCGCGGCGTGCCGGGCACGATCCCGCCGAACGCCACGCTTACCTTCGAGGTGGTGCTGCTGGGGATCGGCGGCTAAGAGCCCGCATCAGCGCGGCGCCTGCGGCTGCGCGGGCGCAGGCGTGCCCGCCGGCGCCTCCGCGGCGGGCGCTGCGGCCGCGCCGCTGTCGTCGTTTTCGTCGTAGTCCGGCAGCGACGTGCTCTCTCCCAGCAGGTAGCGGCGCCGCTGCACGTAGGCATCGCGCACAAAGGTGTACTTGTCCAGCGCCGCCAGCTTCAGCAGGTCGGTGGCGCCCAGCAGGTTGGTGCGCACGTCCACCACGTTCATCCCGAACAGCGAATTGCGCACCGCCGGCTCGGCATAAGTGGTCGGGTCGAACTGGAAATTCACATACAGGCCCACGCCGTCGCGGAATGAGCTGGGGCCAAACAGCGGCAGCACCAGGTAGGGTCCCGACGGCACGCCCCACGTGCCCAGCGTCAGGCCGAAATCCTGCGAATGCTTCTGCAGGCCGGCGGGCGTGGCGATGTCGATCAGTCCGCCGATACCCAGCACGGAATTGATCGCGACCCGCATGAAGCTCTCCGCGGCCTCAACGCCCTTGCCTTGCAGCAGGTTGTTGGCAAAGTTGCCGATGTCCGCGATGTTCGAATAGAAATTGGTGACCGCGGTGCGCACCGGCTCCGGCGTGACCGCCTTGTAGCCCTTGGCCACCGGCACGGCCACGTACTGGTCGAGCTTGTCGTTGACGGTGAAGACCGCGCGGTTCATGGGCTCGAACGGATCGTCGGGATTGGCTTGCGGGCCGGTGGCGCAGCCGGCGAGCAGGGTGGCGGCAATGGCGGTGGTGGCAACGGATGTAGCGCGCTGGCGTAAAGGCATCGTACGAAGGGGTTCGGGGTCGGCCGCGTCGGGTTTGTGATTATGACCGGGCAGCCTTGTCATGTTTGTGATGGGCGCCTTCGCGCGGGCGGCCCATCAGGATCGGCTGGAAGAACACGGCCCCAACCAGCGTGCACGCCAGCGCCAGCGCCAGCAGCTTGCCCATGCTGGCGGTGCCGGGATGCTGCGACAGCCACAGGCTGCCGAAAGCGGTGGCGGTGGTGGCCGCGCTGTACAGCACGGCGTGCGTCAGGCTGGACTGCAGCAGCTGGGTCTTGCCGTGCCGCCAGGCAATCACGTAATAGATCTTGAACGCGACGCCGACGCCCAGCAACAGCGGCAGCGCGATCACGTTGGCAAAGTTCAGCGCAATGCCGAACAGCACGCACAACTCCAGCGTGACGATGGCCGAAACCAGCAGCGGTATCAGCGTGCGCAGCACGTCGCCGAAACGGCGCAGCGTGATCCACAGCAGGATGGTGATCGACACCACCGCCCACGCGCCTGCCTGGGTAAAGGCGGCCATGATGGTATCGGCCGAGCCGCGGATCGCGATCGGCCCGCCGGTGGCGGTCGGTGCCACGCGCTGCACCGCGGTGATGAAGCGGTCCAGCGCGGCCTCGCGCTGCGCGCTGGCGGGCGGCGGCAGCTTCGGGCTGACGCTGACCAGCGCGCGCCCGTCCGGCGTGATCCAGTCGCGCACCAGTTCGGGCGGCAGCGTCTGCTGGCTGACAGGCTGCGGGTCCAGCGCCAGCTTTAGCCGTGCCAGCGCCAGCTGCAGCGGCACGGCGATGGCGCGCTCGGCGCGGTCGCGCGTGGCGGCGTCGGCGGAGGCCAGCTTCTTCAGCGCGGCGGACAGGTGCGCGGCTTCAGCCGCACCCGGACCGGGATGCTCGTCGGCGGCGATGGCCAGCTGCCGCGCGGCATTGCGCAGCGCATTGACGCGCACGCTGTCGGTGGCGGGCGTGGCGGTGGGTTGCGTCAGCGCCGGCATCAGCGCGGCCGAAGCCTGGCCGATGGCCTGCAGCTTGGGCGGCTGGTCGCCGGGGATAAAGGTCTGCAGCGTGACCGCGCGTGCCACCTCGGACAGCGCCGCGAGCTTGCCGGCGAGATCGCGTGCGGCCGGCAGCGAAGGCGCTAGCACGCTGACATCGTCGGTGCCGGCCTGCGGCGCGTCCCTGAGCGCCAGCAGCGTGGCCATCGATTCAGATTTGGGGTCCTTCAGGTGCAGCGGGTCGAAGTCAAAGCGCAGGTGCGGCAGCAGCGGCGCGCCTGCCAGGATCGCGAGCAGGGTGACCAGCAGCACCGGCTTGCGATAGCGGTCGAAGAACCGGTCCGCGGGCGCCAGCCACGCGAAGCCCGGCGCCTCGGGCTCGCCGCCGGGCTTGAGCACGCAGATCAGCGCCGGCAGCAGCGTGAAGGTGGTGGCGAATGCCACCATCATGCCCACGCCGGCGATCAGCCCCAGTTCGGCCACGCCGCGGTAGTCGGTGGGCAGGAAGCAGAAGAATGCCGCCGCCGTGGCCGCGGCGGCCAGGGCCAGCGGCGCGCCCACGCCGCGCGCGGACAGCCCCAGCGCTTCGACGATATGGTCGCGGTCATGGCGCTCGGCGCGGTAGCGCACGCCGAACTGGATGCCGAAATCCACCCCCAGCCCGACGAACAGCACCGCGAACGCCACCGAAATCATGTTCAGCGAACCGACCATGGCCAGCCCCAGCGCCGCGGTGATCAGCAGCCCGGCAAACAGGCTGGCCAGCACCGCCACGATCAGCCGCGCCGAGCGCAAGGCCAGCCACAGGATCAGGACCACCACCAGCACCGTCAGCACGCCGTTGAGCACGGCGCCGTCGCTGACCGAGGCGAATTCATCGTCGGCCAGCGCCTGCGGGCCGGTCAGGCGCACCGTGGCCTGGTAGCGCTGCGCCAGCTGCAGGTCGGCCGCTGCCTGCCGGATCGCGCGCGAGGCGGCGGCCCCGGCCTGCAGGTCGCTGTAGTCCAGCACCGGGCTGAGCGCGAGGTAGCTGTAGACCTGGCCATCGGGCCCAGGCTTGAGGCTGTCGTCAAGCAGCCCTGCCCAGGACAGCGCGGCGGGCTTGCCGGCCAGCACCTGGTCCAGTGTCTGGGCACTGCTGCCCAGCAGCCTGGCCATGTCGCCCAGCTTTACCTGCCCCATCTGCAGCGGCAGCGTCAGCGTGGTGGTGAGGAGATCGGACAGGCCGCGCAGGGTCGGGTCATGCGCGAGCGCGTTGACCAGCGGACGCGCCTGCACGAGCTGCTGCGAGAGCTGGCGCACTTCATCGTTGCTGGCGAACAGCAAGCCGTTGCGCGCGAAGAACGGGCCGCCGCCGGGCTGGCTGACCGCGGTGAAGCGTGCCGGCTGGCGGCGCAGCGCCTCGGCCAGCGCGTCGGCGGCGGCGTCGGCCAGCTCTGTCGCGGGCGCCTGCACCACCGCCAGGATCAACTGGTTGCGCTGGGGAAAGGCGTCGCCGATGGCGGCGTCGCGCACCGCCCAGGGGGCGTCGGATTCCAGCAGGCGGCCGATATCGGTGTTGATCGCAAAATTACGGGCCACGTAGACGCCACTGGCGGCGGTCAGCAATGCCGCGAGGATGATGACGCGCCACGGCCAGGCGGTGGCAAGCCGGACAATGCGTGTCAGCAGCGAAGTCAGCATGGGCGGATCCAAGGAGCACGAACCGCGAGTATATCGGCTGGAAGCGTGGCGCATGCGGCATGCGGCATGCGCGGCACAGGCATCCGCGATTCAGGCCGATCCGCTATAAACTGTCAGCCTGGCGCCTGCGCTGCAGCGGCGGCGCCGCTTCACATTCCTTCCTGGCTCTCACATCCATGACGATTCACGGTTTGCTTCCCCTGGCGCCGCTTGCAGCGGTGGCCATGGTTTCCGTAGCGCACGCCCAGGCTGTCCAGCCCGGCGACCTGCGCGCCAGCCCCGAGCGGCTGGTGCAGGCCGCGGTAGAGGGCGTGATCGGCACCATCCAGTCCAATCCCGACACCCGCGCCGGCGACCTCGGCAAGATTACCGCCGTCGTGCAGAAGCAGTTCCTGCCTTACACGGATTTCCAGCGCACCACGCGGCTGGCAGTGGGCAGTGCCTGGCGCACCGCCACGCCGGAGCAGCAGCAACAGCTCCATGAGCAGTTCCAGATGCTGCTGGTGCGCAGCTATGCGGTGTCGCTGGCGCAGCTGCGCGAGCAGAACGTCAAGTTCCGCTACCAGCCGATCAAGTCCGGCAGCGGCGCCACCGATGTGGTGGTGCAGACGCGCGTGATCAACAATGCCGACGAGATGCAGATCGACTACCGGCTGCAGCGCACTCCCAACGGCTGGAAGATCTACGACATCAATATGATGGGGGCGTGGCTGATCGAGGTGTACCGCAAGCAGTTTGCGGACATCGTCGCGCGCAGCGGGGTCGACGGGCTGGTGAAGTACCTGACCACCCACAACGCGCGCCAGGCATCTGACGCCTGAGCGCCGCACGCCATTATGGGGCGGCGTGACCGGTGTCCCGGCTGCGCCGCCAGTGGCGCAACTCCACCCATTGCCATGACAGCAGCGCGGGCACGCCGAACAGGATCTCGCGCGCGCGCTTGACCAGCGCCAGCGCTAGCGAGACCTGCGCATCGATCCCCAGCACCTGCCCCAGCAGCATTACCACCGCTTCCTGCACGCCCAGCCCGGCGGGCACGAAGAAGGCCACCTGGCGCGCGGCCTGGGTCAGCGATTCGATCGCCAGCGCCTGCCAGACCGGCACCGGATGGCCCAGCAGCATCAGCGCCAGCCAGATCTCCAGCGTGCCGCTGACCAGCCCTGCCAGTTGCCAGCCCAGCGCCGCCAGCAGCTCGCGCCGGCGCCGGTTGAGCGCGCGGATATGGGCATCGAGCCGCGCGCCGTCGATCATCGCGACAATGCGGTGATCTTCGCCAAACAGCTTGCGCGCCGCGCCTTCCAGTTTCTCGAAAATCGCGGTATGCCGCAGCGACATCGCGAACAGCACCGGCACCGGCAATGACAGCAACAGCCCGGCCAGGATGACCCAGGCCCCGCCGCTGTCCTGCAGCGCGGCCACTAGCAGCAGCACCCCCATGGCCGAGAACAGGTACTGCGAGAACAGCGTCAGCATCACTTCGACCACGATGCTGGCAGTCACCGCGGTGGTGTCGCGGATGCGCAGCCGCGTCAGGCGGATGCCGACCAGTTCGCCGCCGACCCCCACCGTCGGCAGCAGGCGGTTGACCGCTTCGCGCACTGTGGCGACCCACCACAGGAAACCGAGCCCCGCCTTCTCCTCGGGGTCGGCCGAGGTCAGCAGGACGCGCCAGCCTTGCGCGTCGAGCAGCAGCGGCAGTGCGTGCAGGGGCACCAGCAACAGCAGCAGCCAGCCGCCCTGCGCCACGATCGCGGCGATATCGCTGGCGCCCTGGTGGATCACCAGCGCGGTGAGCGCCAGCAGCCCGAGCAGGCCGGTCAGGTAAGCAATGCGTTTCATGTTGAAAAGTCAGGGCACCAGCACGTCGGCAAAGCCGCCGCGCCGGTTGGCCGCGCGCTCCAGCGCGGCGCGCACGCGCGGCGACAGCAGCGCGGCCAGTTCGTCGGCGTGGCGGTAGCCGCGCATCGATGCGGTGATGGCCTCGCCAGAGACCACGGCCGGGTGCAGGTAGATCTCGCCCACGCCCGCGGGCAACTGCGCCAGCGCCTGCAGCAGGGCTGCCTCGTCCATCTGGCCGCTGCGCGCGATGCCAACCACGTAGTCATTGTGCGCAATGCCGGCGCGGTCCAGGCGCCGGCGCAGCAGCGCCAGCCAGGGGCGCAGCAGCAACGGCGCGCCATGCTCGCGCGGCAGGCGCATCGCACGCAGGCCGTAGTCGCGCCCGATCGACAGGATCAGCGACAGCACCGTCGGGTGCAGGTGGAAATGCTTGTGTGTGTTGACGTGGTCCAGCGGCAGGCCGGTGGCGGCAAAGGCTTCGAACTGCGCGCGGATCTCCGCCGCCAGCTGGCGGCGCACCCGCGGCAGGAAGAAGAAGCGGCAGCCGTCCAAGGCCATGGCCGAGCCGAAGCGGCCTCCGGCGTCGACCAGGTCGGGGATCTGCGCGCGCGGCAGCGTGGCCGGGCCGTCGGCCAGCACCACGTGCAGCCCCACGCGCAACGACGGCAGCCGGCGCGCGCGCTCGACCGCGTCCGCCACGGCGGGCGCGCCCACCATCAGGCTGGCGGCGCTGAGCACGCCGTCGCGGTGGGCCAGCTCCACCGCCTCATTGACGGCGGGGTGCAGCCCGAAGTCGTCGGCGGTGACGATCAGCGCGCGTTGCGAGGCACAGGAAAGCGCGTGGGCCAGGATCAGGCCTCGTGCGAGCGCAGGAAGCGGAAGAACTCGACGCCTTCACGCAGGCGCCGCTTCATCATGTCCCAGCTGCCCAGCATCTCGCGCACGATTTCCCAGATTTTGCCGGGGCGGAAGTAGAAGCGCTTATAGAAGGTCTCCACGCCGTGGTAGATGTCTTCCTTGGACAGGTGCGGATAGCTGATCGCGGCCAGCTGCACGCCCTGGTCGTTGACCAGGTTGATGACCTTGTTTTCCTCGAGCCAGCCGTTCTCCACCGCCTGCCGGTACAGCGTGGTGCCGGGGTAGGGCGCGGCCAGCGACACCTGGATGGTGTGCGGGTTGATTTCCTTGGCGTACTCGATGGTCTTCTCGATGGTCTCGCGCGTCTCGCCCGGCAGGCCCAGGATAAAGGTGCCGTGGATCTGGATGCCCAGCTTGCGGCAGTCCTCGGTGAAGCGGCGCGCAATGTCCGTACGCAGGCCTTTCTTGATGTTCAGCAGGATCTGGTCGTCGCCGGACTCATAGCCCACCAGCAGCAGGCGCAGCCCGTTCTCCTTCATGATTTTGAGCGTGCTGTACGGCACGTTGGCCTTGGCATTGCATGACCACGTTACGCCCAGCTGGCCCAGCCCCCGAGCGATCTCTTCCACGCGCGGCTTGAAGTCGGTGAAGGTGTCGTCGTCGAACATGATCTCCTTGACCTCGGGCATGTTCTCCTTGATCCATTTGACCTCGGCGATCACGCTTTCAGCCGAGCGCGTGCGGTAGCGGTGCCCGCCCACGGTCTGCGGCCACAGGCAGAAGGTGCAGCGCGAACGGCAGCCGCGGCCGGTGTAGATCGACACATAGGGGTGCTTCAGGTAGCCGATGAAGTAGTTGTCGATCTTCAGGTCGCGCTGGTAGACCGGCGCCACGAAGGGCAGCTCGTCCATGTTCTCGATCATCGGGCGCTGCCCGTTGTGTTCGAGCGAGCCGTCCGGCAGGCGGTAGGACAGCCCCAGGATGTCCTTGAGCGGCTTGCCCGCGGCCACGTCCTGGCAGGTGTAGTCGAACTCCTCGCGGCAGACGAAGTCGATGGCCTCGCTCGCGCCTAGCGTGCCGCCTGGATCGACCGCGGGCTTGGCGCCGACCATGCCGATCATCACATCCGGCTTGCGCTTCTTCAGTTCCTCGGCGAACTTGGCGTCGGTGGGGAACGAGGGCGTGCTGGTGTGGATGATGACCAGTTCATAGTCCGCGGCGATATCCAGCGACTGCTGCACGGTCAGGCCGTCGGCCGGTGCGTCGAGCACCCGGCTGCCCGGCACCAGCGCGGCGGGCTGCGCCAGCCAGGTCGGGTACCAGAACGACTTGATCTCGCGCTTGGCCTGATAGCGCGAGCCCGCGCCGCCGTCGAAGCCGTCGAAGGAAGGGGCCTGGAGGAAAAGGGTTTTTTTCATAGCGGCCTCTGGGGATGGATGCCGGTGGATGAAGGTTGATTCGGGGTCAGCGCAGGACTGGCGTGCAGGGCATCGCGCACCGACAGCACCTGCTCGCGCCACTGCACGCGCTTGCCTGCCAGCGCAAATGCCCAGCCGGCCAGCAGCAGCGCATCGCGCAACGGTGCGCGCAGTGCGGCGGCGACGCTGCCTGCCAGCACGCTGCGCGCCAGCGCGCCGACGGCCGCCACCGCAAGTACCAGCGGCAGCGGTGCCAGCAGCACACCCAGCGCCAGCATCGGCCAGGTGAACGTGATGAAGGTAAAGGCAAAGCCCGGCGGATTCAGCGAACGGATCGTGCGTAGCCAGCGCAGCTCATGTCGCCACAGGTCGGTGAAATGGTCCTCGGTGACGTCGGTCGTGACCACCACCTCCGACAGCACCGTGCGCAAGCCTTGCTGCCGCGTCAGCTCACCCAGCCAGTAGTCGTCGGCCAGCCGGCCGGACAAGGCTGCGAGGCCGCCGATGGCTTCCAGCGCATTGCGGCGCAGCGCAATGGTCGCGCCAAAGGCAAAGCGTTGCGATCCGCCCGCGTGGGCGATGCGCACCGACGGCGCGAACCAGTCGTCGATAAACTGCGCACCAATGCGCGACCACAGCCCGCCAGTCGGTTTGCCGCGGTAGAGGCAGGTGACCACGCCCACGCCGGCGTCGGCCAGCGGCGCGGTCACGCGCGCCAGGTATTCGGGCGGCACGGCGATATCGCTGTCGGCGATCACCAGCACATCGTGCCTGGCCTGCGCGAACAGGTTGATCAGGTTGCTGACTTTCAGGTTGGTGCCGTGCACTTGCGGATCGACCACCAGCGCGATGTCGCACGCCGGGAAGTCGCGGCGCAGCCGTTCAACCACGGCGATGGCGGGATCGTCTGCGGCACGCACGCCGAATACCAGCTGGAACGACGGATGCCGCTGCCGGCACAGCGTGGCCAGGTTCTCGTACAGCCGGGGCTCGGCGCCGCACAGCGGCTTGAGCACGCTGACCGGTGTCGTTGCCGTGCCGCCGCCTGCCGCGGGCGCGCGGCGCGACAGCCAGGCGGCGGCCAGCGCATAGCCCGCCGACACGCAGGTCAGCGCAGCGCCCGGGAGGGTGGCGGCAAGTTCGGTGGCCATCGGCAGTGCAGTCAGTGCGTGGCCGCGGCGTTGGCCTTCGCCGGCCGCGGCCGGTTGGCGGGCGGCTTCGCGCGCTGGATTTCCTCGAGCTTGATCTCGACGTGGCGCGAAAACACGTAGTCGGCCGGCCGCTGCTTGTCCAGCGCAATATCGGGCGCCATCGGCCCGCTGGTGCGCACGCCGCGAAGGCTCACGCCCAGCGCCTTGAGCGGATGGGCAAAGGTGTCCGCCACGGCGGTGGCCTCATAGCCGCTGTGCACCATGCAGTCGGCGCACTTCTCGTAGTTGCCGGTGCCGTAGGCGTCCCAGTCGGTCTCTTCCATCAGCTCGCGGAAGGTGGCGGCATAGCCCTCGCCCACCAGATAGCACGGACGCTGCCAGCCGAATACGGTGCGCGCCGGGTTGCCCCACGGGGTGCAGTGGTAGGTCTGGTTGCCGGCCAGGAAGTCCAGGAACAGCGTCGACTGGCTGAAGGCCCAGTTCTTGCCGGCGCGGCCACGGCTCAGGATGTCGCGGAACAGCTGGCGGGTCTTGCCGCGGTTCAGGAAGTGCTGCTGGTCCGGCGCGCGTTCATAGGCATAGCCCGGCGACACGGTGATGCCGTCCACGCCCAGCGCCTTGACCGAGTCGAAGAACTTCGCCACGCGCTCGGGCTGGGCATCGTTGAACAGCGTGCAGTTGATATTGACGCGGAAACCCCGTTCCTTGGCCAGCCGGATCGCCTCGACGCAGCGGTCGTACACGCCTTCCTGGCACACCGAGCGGTCATGCATCTCGCGGTCGCCGTCCAGGTGCACCGACCAGATGAAATACGGGCTGGGCTGGTACTGGTCCAGCTTCTTTTCCATCAGCAGCGCATTGGTGCACAGGTAGACAAACTTGCGCCGCGCGATGATGCCTTGCACGATCTCCGGCATGTCCTTGTGCAGCAGCGGCTCGCCGCCGGCGATGGACACCACCGGGGCACCGCATTCATCCACCGCCCCCAGGCATTCCTGCACCGACAGGCGCTGGTTCAGGATGGGGTCCGGATAATCGATCTTGCCGCAGCCTGAACACGCCAGGTTGCAGCGGAACAGCGGTTCCAGCATCAGGGCAAGCGGATAGCGTTTCTGTCGCGACAGATGCTTGCCGACGATGTAGGCGCCCACGCGGGCGACCTGCAGTAGCGGAATAGCCAAGGCAACTTCCTCTGGTTGGGTTCAGCCGGCGATATTCTCGTTGGCGGTGGCAGGTACGGCCGCGGCTGCGGCGGTTTCCTTGCCGGCCTTGCGCGGGGCCGGTCTCGGCTTCACGTCGGCCAGCTCGGCCGGCAGCCGGAACTCGGCATGTTCCTCGCGCCCGGCCATGGTGGTGACATCCACCGGGCCCAGCCGGCGCAGCGCGTTGATCACGTCCTCGACCATTTCCTCGGGGGCGGAGGCGCCGGCGGTGATGCCCACCACGTTGGCGTTGCGCACCCAGGCGGGGTCCAGTTCGCTGCCTTCGGCGATCAGGTAGCTGGGCACGCCGCTTTCCGTGCCGATCTCGCGCAGGCGGTTGGAGTTGGAGCTGTTGGTCGCGCCAATCACCAGGATCACGTCGGCCAGCTTGCACAGGTCGCGCACCGCGCTCTGGCGGTTTTGCGTGGCGTAGCAGATGTCGCGCGTATCGGGACCGACCAGGTTGCTGAAGCGGCGCCCGAGCGCGGCGATGATATTGCGGGTGTCGTCCACGCTCAGCGTGGTCTGCGTGACGTAGGCGACCGGGGTGTCGGCGGGCAGGTCAAGCTGCGCGACCTCGGCCTCGTTCTGCACCAGGATCACCTTGCCCGGGATCTGGCCCATGGTGCCTTCCACCTCCGGGTGGCCGGCATGGCCGATCAGGATCACGGTGCGGCCGCTGGCCGCGTACTGGCGCCCCTGGGTATGGACCTTGATCACCAGCGGGCAGGTGGCGTCGATGGCATGCAGCTGGCGCTGGCTGGCATCGGCGATGACCTCGCGCGAGACCCCGTGCGCGCTGAAGATGGTCACGGCGCCGGTCGGGACTTCGTCCAGCTCCTCGACGAAGCGCGCCCCCTTGTCCTTCAGTCCCTCTACGACGTGCTTGTTGTGCACGATCTCATGTCGCACGAACACCGGGGCGCCATGCTTGACGAGGGCGCGGTCGACAATCTCGATCGCGCGCACCACGCCGGCGCAGAAGCCCCGGGGCTGAGCAAGAATCACCTGCATAGAGTAAGCCCCCCGACCCATTTCAACGGGTGTCAGTGTTTGGGATGGCGGGACGGGAAATGCACCGGCAACCACCGGAGATCCACCGCAGATCACATTTCCGTCGCACGGTGGTTACTATATACCCGACACGCCGGCTTTGTCTGGAGTCGCCTTGGCCAGCGCGAGGCTGGCCAAGGCGACTCCGCCTCACGGGAAAACGGGTTTATGACGAAAAACGATGACGTGCTGGTGACAGGCGCCTCGGGCTTTCTGGGCTCGGCGGTGGCGCGCAGGGCGCTGGCACGCGGCTTCCGGGTGCGCGTGCTGGTGCGCCCGCAGAGCCCGCGGACCAACCTGGCCGGGCTGCCGGTGACCGTGGCGGAAGGCGACATGCGCGACGCCGGCGCGGTGGCCGCCGCGCTGCAGGGCGTGCGCTACCTGTTCCATGTGGCCGCCGACTACCGGCTGTGGGCGCCGGACCCCGAGGACATCGTGCGCACCAACGTCGACGGCACCCTGGCCGTGATGGAGGCTGCGCAGCAGGCCGGCGTCGAGCGGGTGGTCTATACCAGCAGCGTGGCGACGCTGCGCGTGGCCGGCGCGCGGGCGCCGGTGGACGAGACCGCGGCGCTGCGCCCGCACGAGGCCATCGGCGCCTACAAGCGCAGCAAGGTGCTGGCCGAGCGCGTGGTCGAAAAGCTGGTGGCCGAGCGTGGCCTGCCGGCGGTCATCGTCAACCCGTCCACCCCGATCGGCCCGCGCGACGTGCGGCCGACGCCGACCGGGCGCATCATCGTCGAGGCCGCCACGGGCAAGATCCCCGCCTTTGTCGATACCGGCCTGAACCTGGCGCATGTGGATGACGTGGCCGAAGGGCATTTCCTGGCGCTGGAACGCGGCCAGGCCGGCGAGCGCTACATCCTGGGCGGCCAGGACGTGATGCTGCAGCAGATGCTGCGCGACATCGCGCAGATGTGCGGCCGGCGCCCGCCGACCATGCAGCTGCCGCGCTGGCCGCTGTACCCGCTGGCGTACGGGGCGGAGGCGGCGGCGCGCTTTACCGGCAAGGAGCCGTTCATCACTGTAGATGGACTCAATATGTCCCGGTACCGGATGTTCTTTACATCAGACAAGGCGCGCAAGGTGCTGGGCTATCAGCCGCGGCCATACCAGGAGGGCTTGCGGGACGCGCTGGAGTGGTTCCGGGCGCAGGGGTATCTCGACAAGCGCTAAGCTGGCACGGCACGCTCAGGACCGCACCGGCGCCTGCGCCCGGCCCTTCCACTGCCCGCCGCGCCGCAGCCAGTAGCGCCGTGCCGAGTCGATGGTCGCCCCCAGGTAGAACAGCGCCGTGACCGGCAGCAGCGGCGCCAGCCACGCCGGCTGCCGGTATTCGCGCAGCATCGGCAGGTAGGCCAGGGTCATCGCGCCCCAGGCCAGCCATGCCGGCCACAGCCGCCAGCCGAGCGCCAGCACCGGCGGCACCAGGTAGGTCAGCGCCATGCCCGCCACCGCGCCGCCCAGCAGCAGCGGCGAATAGCGCAGCTGGGTGTAGGCGCTGCGCGCGATCATGTCCCACAGGCTGCGCCAGTCGTTGTAGGGCCGCAACGACACGCTGTCGTCGGCCAGGTCCAGGCGGATCGCGCCGCCGGGCTTGATGCGCGAGGCCAGGCTGCAGTCGTCGATCAGCTCGCCGCGGATGGCGGCAAAGCCGCCAATGCGCGCCAGCGCCGCCCGGCTGGCCAGCATGCAGCCCCCGGCCGCGGCGGCCACGCGGCTGCGGCCATCGCGCACGCGGGCGAAGGGGTAGAGCTTGGCGAAGAAGAAGACAAAGGCCGGCACGATCAGCCGTTCCCAGGCGGATTCGCAGCGCAGCCGCACCATCAGCGAGACCAGGTCGCGCCGCTCGTGCTCGGCGCGCGCCACCAGCGCGGCCAGCACGCCGGGGCCGTGCCAGATATCGGCATCGGTCAGCCAGACGTAGCGGGCCTGCGCGGCGATGCGGTCGGCCGCGGCCAGCCCTTCGGATTGGGCCCAGACCTTGCCGCTCCAGCCGGCCGGCAGCTCGCGGGCGCCGATCACGGTCAGCCCCCGCGGGCGCGCGGTGGCCGCGGCGGCGGCGCGGGCGATATCGGCGGTGCCGTCCTGGCTGTGGTCGTCCACCACCACCAGCGCCAGCCGGCCCGGGTAGCGCTGGCCCAGCACGCCGGCCACGGCGCGGCCGATCACCTCGGCCTCGTTGCGGGCTGGGATGACCGCGACCACGTCTGGCCAGGCCGCGGGATCCGGTGCGGCAGCCGGCTTGCGCACGCGCCAGAAGCCGGCACGGGCAAAGATCAGCACCAGCCAGACCGCCAGCGACAGCAGTGACAACGCCAACGCAAGGTGCATGGGCCGGCCCTATTTGACGAAGCGCCGCGCCAGCCGGGCCAGCCGCGGCACGGTTTCCGGGCGCAGCAGGCGCGCGTCGTAGCCGGCCATGCGCCGGTCGTTCTCGGCCAGGCACAGGTCGATCATCGCGCCCGGCGTCAGGGCTTCGCCCAGCGCCGCGGAACCGTTCATGGTGAAGTTGGCGTCCTGGGCCACGCCGTCGGTGTCGATGCCGCGCGCAATGCCGATGCGCTCCCAGACCAGGAAGGCCCACACCCGCGCCACCTTCAGCGCAAACAGCGGGCGGCGCCACCACGGCAGGTTGCGCCGGTACCAGGCGGCCCAGTTGACGAAGAACAGGATATGGCGGCCTTCCTCCTGGATCACCGGCTCGAAGGTCTCGACCAGCTCGGCGGGGAAGAAGCCCGAGCGCCTGGCCGCGGCGAACAGGCCGAAGGCGAAAAAGCTGTCGATGCACTCGCTGTAGCCGGTGACCAGCCAGCCCCATTCCGGATCGTCAGGTGGCGGGTAGTCAGGCTCGGGCGCGAGCGCGATGCCATAGGCCTCGACCAGCTTCGACAGCACCACCTTGTGGCGCGCCTCCTCGCCGCCGTCCATTTCCAGCGCGCTGCGCAGCAGCGGATCGCCGACGGTATCGGCAAAGGTCTTGACGCGGATCGAGGCGCGGCCCTCGGTCTGCACGGCGATGTCCCAGATCGGCAGCGAGGTGACGCGGTGCAGGGCCTCCGGCGACAGCTTCGGCCAGTCGATCACGGTGGGTTTGTAGGGGTTGTGGGTCTGCAGCAGCATATTGCAGAACGTCTGCAGGTGCTGCGGGGAGCCGATGCGCACCGGCCCCGGGGTGGGGTCGGTCCAGTGGCGCATGGTATGGTCGGCCTGCTCGACGGCAGTGCGAGCGACCGTATCGGCAACCGCGATGGCGCGGGCCTCGGCATCGGCGGCGCTGTTGCGCGGCGGCGCGGCCGCCGCGTTGCCAGCAACCTCAGTGGTCTCGGACATTCGGCCCCCCTGGCGTTGGATTGCCCGGGGGTCATTGTAGCGAGGCGCGCCGGCCGGCGCACCCCGCAGGCTACGGCAAGGTCAGGCGCGGTAGCTGACCGGCCCGCGCGAGCGCATGTCCAGCGCGTAGTAGCACACCGTCAGCAGGACCAGCCAGCCCGGGCCCACGTACAGCGCCACGCGGGTCTCCGGGAAGTAGGCCATCAGCGCCACCACCAGCGCCAGGAAGGCCAGCGCGATGTAGGAGCCATACGGCCAGAACGGCATGCGGAAGGCCAGCGCCTTGCGCTCGGCCGCCGACAGGCTGCGGCGGAAGTTGATCTGCGTGACCAGGATGATGGCCCAGGTCCAGACCGCGCCGAAGGTGGAGATCGCCGTCACCCAGACAAAGACCTGCTCCGGCACCAGGTAATTGAGCAGAACGCCGCACAGCAGCGCGGCGATCGACACCAGCAGCGCGCGGCGCGGCACGCCATTGCGGTCGACCCTGGCAAAGGCCTTGGGCGCCTGGCCCTGCTGCGCCAGGTTGTACAGCATGCGTCCGGTGCTGAAGATGCCGCCGTTGCACGACGACAGCGCCGCGGTCAGCACCACGAAGTTGATGATGCCGGCGGCGGTCTTGATGCCCAGCCGCTCGAAGGTCAGCACGAAGGGGCTGCCCTGGGCGCCGATCTCGTTCCACGGGTACAGTGCCAGGATCACGAACAGCGCGCCCACGTAGAAGATCAGGATGCGCCAGAACACCGAGTTGATCGCGTCCGGGATCGACTTCTTCGGGTTGCGCGCCTCGCCGGCGGTCAGGCCGATCATCTCCACGCCCAGGTAGGCGAACATCACCATCTGCAGCGACATCAGCACGCCGGAGGCGCCGTTGGGCATAAAGCCGCCGTGCGCCCACAGGTTGGAGATGCCGGTGGCGACACCGCCGTTGCCAAAGCCGAACACGATCATCGCGCCGCCGCCGAACAGCATCAGCACGATGGTGACGATTTTGATCATGGCGAACCAGAACTCGAACTCGCCATAGGCCTTGACCGCCATCAGGTTGACCGAGCCCATCGCCGCCAGCGCGGCCAGTGCCCAGATCCAGCGCGGCACGTCGGGGAACCACATGCCCATGTAGATGGCCACGGCGGTGATTTCCGCCACGCAGGTCACCAGCCACAGGAACCAGTAGTTCCAGCCGGTCAGGTAGCCCGCCAGCGGGCCCATGTGGTCCTGCGCGTAGCGGCAGAAGGAGCCGGCCACGGGGTTGTGCACGGCCATCTCGCCCAGCGCGCGCATGATCAGGAAGATCACCGCGCCGCCGATCAGGTAGCCCAGCATGATGGCGGGGCCGGCCATCTTGATGGCATTGCCGGCGCCCAGGAACAGGCCCACGCCGATGGCCGAACCCAGCGCCATCAGCCGGATATGGCGTTCGCCCAGGCCGCGTTGCAGATGTTCTGCGCTTGCACTCATGTGTCGTTGTCTCCGTGTCATCTGAAAGGCCGCGCCGGCCTTCGTGGGGCCGGCGGGAGCAGCTATTTTCTCGTCCGCGGTGGGCCGCAAACGGAAAATAGCGGGCAGGTTAATCAGATAACGGGGGTATTTGTTGCTGAATTCGTCGTGAAAATCAGGAAAGATTGCTGGCGATGGGAGCGGCGATACCCCTGCGCGCAATTGTGTGGCTCGATGGTCCTGCCGTACTGGCACGGGAGCGGCCCCCCCTCCGGCTCAACTTGACACGTCGGTCGCCATCCCGATCCTGAAGGAGGAGATCGAGGCCGCGCGGCAGTCCTGAGCTTCCGCGATTGAGCTGTTCAGCCCAAAGCCTGGACGCCGGCTGAGCCTCGGTAGCTATGAGGTTTACCGGACCTGGATGATGGTCGAAGCCAATCCTGCGATCGAGACCTTTACTGAACGCCCAGCTCGAATTGCCGGTCCGGGCGGCGACGTGATTGACTTCTGGGTCCGCGTGTGCGAAGTGCCCGTCAGTGGCTATCGCGCAGCCCCAGCACGTTTGCGCCGATCTTCGGGTCGATGCCGCGTTCCAGTTGCTGCGGATAGGCCGTCACCGTCACTTCCAGCGATCCGGTGCCGACCTCCATCGACAGGATGTGGCCGCCGTACGTGTCGAAACTGCTGTCGCCGGCCACGCCGTGTGCATGAATCGACGGCTTGCCTTCTTTCCAGGCCAGGCTGCCGACGATGCTGGCCATCTCCACGTTGCGGAAGGTGCGCGGGTTGAACTGCTTCTTCGCGGCATCCCAGAAGCCGAACATGACGTTGGCGAAGCCGATCGCGGACAGGCTTGCGCTGGGCACCTTCTCGCAGATGGCAAAGGCTTCGATCTGCTCGAAGACGTTGTCGCCCATGCGCAGCACTAGCAGGTAGCCGGTGGGGGTCTTGATGTAGCGCGGCACGCTCTCGCGCGGGTAGTTCGGGTTCTGGGCACGGGCGTCCAGTGCCGTCCTGCATTCGGCGGATGGCGCCGGCTGCGCCGCGGCTGGCGCGGGCATCAGGGCGAGGCCGCCAACGGAGGTGGCCGCTGCGAGGATGGCGAGCGCCTGGCGGGCGCGCAGGGTTATGCGAAGGATCATCTGTAGTCTCCTGTCTGGTTTGTTTGCGGTTGGGTTTGTGGCTACGGCAAGAAAATTACGGAGCAGGCGGATGCGGCGGCAGCACGATGTGCCGCCGTCCATATGGACTTCGATGCGGACTCGGTCCACGAACCGGAGTCGGCGTACTCATAAAACATGCGCGGTACCCGCTGCCGGGCGAGCCGACGCAGGTCCTCGATCTCGTTGATGGATGACATCTTGTGTCCTGCAAGGAAGGGAAGCGGCGCGCGGTTGGCCTCAATGCAGCCATGCGGCCGGCACGAGAATCAGCTGCGGGAACAGCACGAACAGGAACATCAGCGCGGTCAGGCTCAGCAGGAAGGGCCAGACGCCGCTGATCACGCTGTCCAGGCTGCACCGGGAAGTGCCGGCCACCACATTGAGCACCGTACCGACCGGCGGCGTCAGCAGGCCGATGGCATTGTTGAGTACGAACATCACGCCGAAGTACACCGGGTCGATGCCCGCCTTGGTGATCACCGGCATCAGGATCGGCGTCATGATCAGCACGGTCGGCATCAGGTCGAGCGCGGTGCCGACCACGATCACCAGGACCATGATCACGAACATCAGCAGGATCTTGTTGTCGATGAACGGCTCGAGCAGGTCGGTCACCTGTGCCGGGATGTTGGCGATGGTGATCAGCCACGCCGAGACCAGCGCGCACGCCACCAGGAACAGCACCGTGCTGGAAGTCTTGGCCGCGGTGACGATCAGATCCGGCAGCGCGCGCAGCTTCAGCTCGCCGTAGACGAAGCGGCCGACCGCCATGGCGTAGACCACCGCCACCACGGCGGCTTCGGTCGGCGTGAAGGCGCCGATCTTCATGCCGCCGATGATCACCACCGGCAGCACCAGCGCCCACACGCCGTCGAGCGCGGCCTTGGCCAGGCGGCGCGCACTGAACGGTTCCACCGGCGCCAGCTTCTCCTTGCGCGCGCAGAAGTGCCAGGTGACGGCGAGCGTCAGCGCCATCATGGCGCCGGGCGCGATGCCGGCCAGGAACAGCTTGGTGATCGAGACCTGCGCGACCACGCCGAACACGACGATGGCGATCGACGGCGGGATCACCGGCGCAATGATGCCGCCCGCTGCGATCAGGCCCGCGGCGCGCGGCACGTTGTAGCCGGCGTTGCGCATCATCGGGATCAGCAGCGCGGCGACGGCGGCGGTATCGGCCACCGCCGAGCCGGAGATGCTGGCCACCACCGTGGCCGCGATGATCGCCACGTAGCCCAGCCCGCCGCGCACGTGCCCGACCGCCGCATTCGCCACGCGCACGATCCGTTGCGACAGCCCGCCGGCGTTCATCAGCTCGCCGGCCAGCATGAAGAACGGCACCGCCATCAGCGGATAGTTGTTGACGCCCTCGAGCATGTTCTGCGCGAGGATCTGCGTATCGAAGTTGCCCAGGTGCAGCATCAGCGCGACACCAGAAGCGAGCAGCGCAAAGGCGATGGGCATGCCGAGCGACATCGCGCCCAGCAGCGAGCCGACAAAGACAAAGATGGTCATGATGGGCTCCTCGCGGTCATTCGCCGGTGGCGCCGGACTGCGGCACCAGTTCATGCTGCGGCATGCGGCCGCTGACCAGCCGCCACAGCCCGTGCAGAAGAATCGCCGCCATGCCGACGCTGCATACCAGCAGGCAGGCATAGACCACGCCCAGCGGCACGCCGGTGACGGGGGCACGGTCGTCCATGCCGATCGCCACCAGCTGCCAGGCGCCGTGCGCCAGCAGCAGGCAGCAGCCCAGCGCGCCTGCATCGGCCAGCAGGCGGCAGGCGCGCTGGCCGTTTTCCCCCAGTCGCGAGACCACCGTGGACATGCCGAGGTGAGCCTTGTCGTGCATCACCAGCAGCGCGCCGGTCAGCGTCAGCCACATGAAGATGAAGCGCGAGGCTTCCTCAGAGAAGGCAATGCCGGAATTGAAGACGTAGCGCAGGACCACGTTGCCGAAGACCAGCACGATCATGGTGGCCATCATGGCGACCATGGCGCCCTGGGCCAGGCGGAGCGTAATGCGGTTCATGATTTGGAGCTCCTGGTTGGACGGGCGTCAGCGCAGGCTCGCTGCGGGCGCCTCGATCCGGTAAAAGCGCATGGCGTTGTCGTGCCACACCGCTTGGGCGGCGGCGTCGGGCAGGCATTCCAGCCCCGCGGCCACGGTGTTGACGATTTCATGCAGAGATGCGCGCAGGCCGGAAACCGGCAGATTGCTGGCGAACATGCAGCGCTGCCAGCCGAAGATTTCCAGCGCCTGCTGGATCACGCCGACATTGCCGGCGCGGTCCCACGCCGCGCCGGGCAGGCCGAACTCGGACAGCTTCAGGTGCACGCCGGGCAGGCTGGACAGCGCCGTGAGTCCGCGGCGCCAGCCGCCCAGGCCGGCTTCCGAGCGGTCCCACGGCAGGCCGGTGTGCTCGACCACCACCGCCAGTCCCGGCACGGCCGCTATCGCCTCCGCGGCTTCCTCAAGGTGCCACCAGGGCACGCGCAGGTCCCACGCCAGACCATGCTCGGCCAGCCGCTGCAGGCCGGACTGCCAGCGCGGATCCTGTAGCGTGCCCGGCTGCCCGCGCACGCTGCCATCGGCGGTGCGGCTGGTGCGCGGCTTGCACCGCACGCTCCGCACCAGCGGGAAGGCCTGGTGCGCGCGCAATTGCGCCGCCAGCGTGTCACTGTTGAAATCGGCATGCGCCACCACTGCATTGGGAAAGCCGTGTCGCGCGTGGACCTGATGCAGCCACGCGGTCTCGGCCATCGACTCGTCGGCATGCCGTTCGGCTTCGACATGCACGCTGGCGGCCAGGTGCAGCCCGTCCCACTGCCGCAGGTAGTCCGACGGATCGAAGTCCTGCCGCAGCGTGGCGTAGTCGCCAAGGAAGAAGGCGGCAGGGTCGTATCCTTCCTGCAGCCAGGGGTAGCGCGCCGTGCCGAGCCGCCACAGGTGGTGGTGGGCGTCGACGATGGCGGTGGGTAGCACCGGCATGGCTCGTCCTCCTACCGCTGGGCGTCCATGGCGCGCAGCACGGCGTCGCCGTTCTTCTGCACGAACAGCTGGCGCGTTTCCTCGCGCACTACCTTGCGGATGCCGGAGTTGTCGGGATGCTCGTTGACCTGCACGCCCTTGGCGCGCAGCGTGGCGATTGCGGCCGCTTCGTTGTCGGCGTTGAGCTTGCGCTGGTAGTTGGCGGCGGCCGCGGCTTCTTCCAGCAGCACCTTCTGGTACTCAGGCTTGAGCGAATCAAACCTGGCCTTATTCATCAGCACCACCAGCGCCGTATAGGCGTGGCGCGTCATCGAGACGTACTTCTGCACCTCGTACATCTTGGCCGACACCATCAGCGTGGGCGGGTTTTCCTGGCCGTCCACCGCACCGGATTCCAACGCGCCGAAGACCTCGGCGAACGGCATCGGCTGCGGGCTCGCACCCAGCAGCTGGAAGGCCTTGATATGCGAAGGGTTGGGCGTGGTGCGGATCTTCAGGCCGCGGATGTCCTCGGCCTTGTTGATGGGCCGTTTGTTGTTACCCAGGCTGCGGAAGCCGATTTCCCAGAAGGCCAGGCCCTTGATGCGGTGCGCGCCCAGCTCGTCGAGCAGCGAGAGGCCCACCGCGCCGTCCAGCACCTTGTAGGCCGACGGGCCATCCTCGAACTGGTAGGGCAGGTCGAGAACGTTCAGGCGCGGCACCAGACCGGTGACAAAGGGATTGCCGGTGGCACCGATGTCGATGGTGCCGCTGCGCACGCCCGTGACCAGCGTGGTGTCGTTGCCGAGCTGGCTGTTGGCAAAGACCTGGATCTCGACACCGCCCTGCGTGCGCTCCTTGACCTTCTTGCTGAAGGCCAGCGCGGCCTGATGCTGCGAATCGGTTTCCGGAACGGTATGGGCAAAGCGCAGCTTGACGGGCGTCTGCGCGGCGGCCACGCCGGCGACGGACAATAGCGCCGCCAGCACGATATGCGGGATAACGTGTTTCATGGTGTCTCCTGGTTTGTCATGCGGCCCGGTCGGGTATGCCGGGCTCTGTGCTGCCCCGTGCGGGGGCGGGTGTTTCGCGCGATCTACAGAGAGGCCTGCAGCATTGCCGTGTAGTCTTCGGCGCTGGCCACGCGCGGGTTGGTCTTGTGGCAATGGTCGGCCAGCGCGTAGTTGATCGCGCGGGGGAACAGGGCAGGGTCCACACCCATCTGCCGCAAGCCTGCCGGCAGGCCCAGGCGCTGGTTCATGTCCGTGATGGCCGCGCCGATGGCGCCGGCGTCGGGCAGGCCCATGGCCTGCGCGATGCGCTCCAGCTTGGCCTCTGCCTGCATCGACGGCGCGTCCGCATTGAAGCGGATCACCGCCGGGAGCAGCACCGCGTTCAGGGTGCCGTGGTGCAGCGTTGGCATCAGCCCGCCGAGCGCATGGCTCAGGCTGTGCACGCAACCCAGGCCTTTCTGGAACGCCAACGCGCCCTGCATCGACGCGCTCATCATCGCCAGCCGTGCGGCACGGTCCTTTGGATCGCGCCGCGCGCGTTCGATATGTAGCCAGGCGCGGCGCAGGCCATCCAGCGCGATGCCGTCGGCCGGCGGGTTGAAGGCCGGCGCCATGAAGGTCTCCAGGCAATGCGCGATGGCATCCATGCCGGTGGCCGCGGTCAGCATCGGCGGCAGGCCCAGGGTCAGCTCGGGATCGCAGATCGCCACGCGCGGCACCAGGTAAGGCGACAGCACGCCCACTTTGCGGCCGTCGTCGAGGATCAGCACCGCGCCGCGGCCGACTTCGCTGCCGGTGCCGGCAGTGGTGGGGATGGCGATCACCGGCGCGGTCGCAGGCGTGATCCGCGCCACGCCGCCTTCGATCGCGGCGAACTGGCGCAGCGGGCCGTCGTGCGTGGCGCACACTGCCACGCCCTTGGCCAGGTCGATGGGCGAGCCGCCGCCCACCGCGATGATGCCGTCGCAGCGGTAGTCGCCATAGAGGCGCACGGCTTCGCGCATGGCGGCTTCGGTCGGGTTGGACGGCGTGCCGTCGTAGATCACGGCTTCGCAGCCAGGGCGCAGCTGCTCCAGCACGCGCTGGACGATGCCCGCGGCCTTGACGCCGGCGTCGGTGACCACCAGCGGGCGCGTGATGCCGATGCGTTCGCATTCCTGGGCCAGCAGCCCGATCGCGCCGAAGTCGATCTGGATCTGGGTGATGTAGTTGATGAGGGCCATCTTGTCTCCGTGCTGTGTGTGGTGTGCCGGGCGCCGCAGGCGGGCCGGCTGCATTGGTGACGAAGTCTAGAAACAAGGCCCGCAGGTAACAACGTGGATTTACTTGAAGGGAGCCCAAGAAAAATTCACAGCAACGAATGCCTAGTTTTTCTTGAAACGGCGCTGAGATTTTCTCGTTTTGCGGCGCGCGACGCGGGCCCTAGACTGGCGCAGACCAGCCGGATTCCGGACCACCGCCCGCACATGCCGGGCCTCCTCCACACCAACGACAACCATGAGACAACCGATCCTGATCGAGCGCGACGCCCAGGTCGCCACCATCACGCTGAATAACCCGGACAAGCTCAATGCCATGGACCTATCCATGTGGCAGGGCCTGACCGAAGCCATTCAGGGCCTGTCTGCCGACGACACGCTGCGCTGCGTGGTGCTGCGCGGCGCCGGCGACAAGGCCTTCGCCGCCGGCGCGGACATCGCCGAGTTCGACACCATGCGCGCCAACGCGGCGCAGGCGCAGCAGTATGGCGAGATCACCAACGCCACCATGCGCGCCATCGCCGAATGCCGGCACCCGACCATCGCGCTGATCCAGGGCGCGTGCGTCGGCGGCGGGCTGGAGATCGCCTCGATGTGCGACCTCCGCATCTGCGGCGAGTCAAGCCGCTTCGGCGTGCCGGTCAACCGGCTCGGACTGGTGATGTCGTATGGCGAACTGGGCGGGCTGGTGGCGCTTGCGGGGCCGGCGACCGCGCTGGAGATCGTGCTGGAAGGCCGCGTGTTCGATGCTGCGGAGGCACTGGAAAAGCGCCTCGTCAACCGAGTGGTGGCGGATGAGGCGGTGCCTGACGAAGCCTACGCGACAGCACGCCGCATTGCCGCCGGCGCGCCGCTGGTGGCGCGCTGGCACAAGCAGTTCGTGCGCCGGTTGTCGGACCCCACGCCGCTGCGTCCGGAAGAGCATGCCGAGTCCTATGTCTGCTTCGATACCGAGGATTTCCGTATCGGCCACCGCGCCTTTATCGACAAGACCCGGCCGCAATTCGTGGGCCGTTGAAAGCACCTTTTTTCCAAGCACCGTGGCACCGTCATTCCCATGCGGCTGCCTCAACCTCAGGTGGTATCCATGAATTTGCCGTTATCGAAAATCAAGGTCCTGGACGTCAGCCAGATCATGGCGGGTCCGTTCTGCTGCATGCTGCTGGGCGACATGGGCGCCGATGTTATCAAGGTCGAAGCGCCGGGTGCCGGCGACCAGACCCGCAAGTCAATGGGTTTCCGGCTCAAGGGCGATGACAGCGGCGGCTTCCTGGCGCTGAACCGTAACAAGCGCAGTGTCGAGATTGACCTGAAGAACCCGGCCGGCCTGGAGGCTTTCTATGAACTGGTGCGCGGCGCCGACGTGCTGGTGGAAAACAACCGCCCGGGCGTGGCCGCTCGTTTGAAGATCGACTATGCGGTGCTGCGCGAGATTAACCCGCGCCTGGTCTACGCGAGCATCTCCGGCTTCGGCCAGACCGGACCGTGGTCGCGACGCCCGGGGCTGGACCTGATCGCGCAGGCCATGTCAGGCGTGATGAGCGTGATGGGCCATCCGGACGCGCCGCCGGTCAAGGCTAGCGTGCCGATCGCCGACCTGGGGGCCGGGCTGTTCACTGCCTATGGCGTCCTGAGCGCGCTGATGGGGCGCGAGCATACCGGACAGGGACAATATGTGGATGCGTCGCTGTTCGAGACGGCGCTGGGGTTGTCGGTATGGGAGTCGGCCGAGTTTTGGGGCACCGGCGCCGTGCCGGTACCGATCGGCAGCGCCAACCGCATGAGTGCGCCGTACCAGGCTGTGCGCGCCGCCGACCGGCACTTTGTCATCGGCGCGGCCAACCCCAAGCTGTGGGCCGCGCTGTGCGAGGTCATCGAGCGGCCCGACCTGCTTGCCGATCCGCGCTTTACCGACAACGCCGCCCGCATCCGCAACCGCGCCGCGCTGATTCCTGAAATTGAGGCAGAATTCGCGCGCAAGCCGGCGGCGGAGTGGGTGGATGCGCTGCTGGCGGCTGGTGTGCCGGCGGCACCGATCTTCACCTACGACGAAGCGCTGGCCAGCGAACAGGCGGTGGCGCGGGACATGGTGCTGGAGATCGATCACCCGGTCGAAGGGCGGGTCAAGGCGCTGGGGTTCCCGGTCAAGCTGAGCGGCACGCCGCAGCAGGTGCGCTATCCGGCGCCGTTGCTGGGCCAGCATACCGATGAGGTGCTGGGCGAGTTCGGCCTGGACGCGGCCACCGTCACGCGGCTGCGTGCGCAGGGGGCGTTCGGCGCACCGGCCCGCGCACAGGAACTGGAACGCGGTGCCGCCTGAGCGCACCGCGGTCATCATCTATACCGATAAAAGACAGGAGACAACCATGACGATGTCACGTTCGCTAATGCGGCGCTGGGCGATGCCGGCGGCCGTGGTACTGGGGCTGCTGGGCGGTACAGCCACGGCGAGTGCGGAAACATACCCTAGCCGGCGCATCGAACTGATTGTGCCGTGGCAGGCAGGCGGCGGGGCGGACGTGGTGGCGCGCGCGCTGTCCGCCGCGGCCGCCAGGCACCTGCCGCAGCCGATCGTCGTCATCAACAAGCCGGGCGCCACCGGCGCGGTAGGCTTGGGCGAAGTGGTTCACGCGAAGCCGGATGGCTACAAGCTGGTGCTGTCGTCCAGCGAGCTGACCTTCCTGAACTACCTCGGGCTGGCCAAGTTCACTTACCAGGACCTGATCCCCGTCGCTCGCCTGAACGCGGACCCGGCCGCCGTGGCGGTACGGGCCGATGCGCCGTGGACCACGATCGAGCAGTTCGTCGCCGATGCGCGCAAGCCGGACGCCAATGTCCGCGTGGGTAACGCAGGGCAGGGCTCCGCGTGGCATATGGCAGCCGCCGCGCTGGCGGACAAGACCGGCGCGAAATTCAACCACATTCCCTATGCCGGCGGCGCTCCCGCTACGCTCGCGCTGCTGGGCGGGCATATCGATGCGGTCACGGTCAGTACGGCGGAGGTCTTCACGCATGTGGCCGCGGGCAAGCTCAAGGTGTTGGCGGTGATGGCGGACAAGCGGGTCGGCGGCTTCGAGAACGTGCCAACGCTGAAGGAGCGCAATATCGACCTGTCGATGGGGATCTGGCGCGGCATCTCGGCGCCAAAGGGCACGCCGCCCGAGGTGATTGCGGTACTGAAGACGGCGATTGCGAAATCCGTGCAGGAGCCGGTGATGCGCCAGACGCTGGAGAAGCTGCACTTCAGCACCGACACCTATGCCGATGACGTGACGCTGCAGGCCGCCATGGTGAAGGAGTCGGCGCAGTTCAAGCAGCTCGCCAGCCGCATCAGCGTCAGGGAGTAGGCCCATGCGCGACACACCTGCGGAGAGCGCGGCGCCCGTCGAGCCTTTTATCGATGCACACCAGCATTTCTGGAACCTGGCGCGCAACCCTTACCCGTGGCTGCAGGACGAAACCGTGCCGAACTTCCGCTATGGCGATTACTCGGCGCTGCGCAGGAACTATCTTCCGGAGGATCTTGCCCGTGACACGGCTGGCTGCGCGCCGGTGAAGACGGTGCACGTGGAAGCCGAATGGGCGCGCGCCAATCCTGGCGACGAGACCGCGTGGCTGACGCAGCTCGCCGCGCAGACAGGCCGGCCAACGGTGATTGTCGGCCATGCCCAGCTTGACCGAGGCGATGTCGATGGAGTGCTGGCGGGGCATGCCGCCTACGCCATGATGCGCGGCATCCGCAACAAGCCCGTGACCGCGGCGCGGCGCGAGGACGCGCGGCGCGGCGTGCCGGGCTCGATGGACGATGAGCGCTGGCGGCGAGGCTATGCCTTGCTTGCTCGCCATGGCATGTCCTTCGACCTGCAGGCGCCGTGGTGGAACATGGATCAGGCGGCAGCACTGGCACGGGATTTCCCGGGCACGCAGCTGATCCTGAACCATACCGGGTTGCCGGCTGACCGCAGTGAAGCCGGCCTGGCCGGCTGGCGCGCCGCGATGGCCGAGCTGGCCAGGCAACCCAATGTTGCCGTGAAGATCTCTGGCCTGGGATTGCCGGGCAAGCCGTGGACGCAGGCCGACAACGTGCCCGTGATCCGCGATGCCATCGCCATCTTCGGCACGGAGCGCTGCATGTTCGCCAGCAACTATCCGGTGGACAGCCTCGTGGCGAGCTACGACACCATCGTCGCAGGCTTCCGCGCCGCCATCGCCGTCTATTCACCCGAACAGCAGCGCGCGCTGTGGCACGACAACGCCGCGCGCTTCTATCGCCTGTAGCAGTGCATCACAAGGATCCGCCACCCGCCCGGCTCGCGCTGCGGCGGGCCGGGCGGCTTCGTCCATAAACCTGAAAGGAACCCCTGATGAAGAACGGATTGCAACCGGGCGCGACCTGCGCGCGCACGCTGACAGTCGACCGCCAGCGCACCATAGATTTTCTCGGCGAAAGCCTGCGCATCTACGCCACGCCCGAGCTGGTACGCGACATTGAGCAGACTTGCCTCGACTTCGTGCAAGGCGTTCTCGATGACGGTGAAAGCTCGGTCGGCGCGGAGGTCTCGGTGCAACACACCGGTGCCACGCCGCTGGGCGGCGAGGTGCGCATCCATGCCGAGATCACGGCCGTCGACGGCCGCAGTGTCACATTTAGCGTGACCGCCGACGATGCGGTGGAGCGGGTTTGCAGCGGCACGCATCGCCGCTTCATTGTCGATGTCGAGCGTTTGCGCGCACGCGTGCAGAAGAAGACGGCGTCGATGCCGGCCGTGGCCTGAAGCCGCGCTGTTTGCCTGTCCGGTGCGGCGGGCACGGGCAGCTTGCGGGACGCGCCCCGCAAGCTGCGCTCAGACGGGGGCCGGCTGCTGCTGGTCCGCCGACACTTCCGCGCGGATCCAGTCAGTGAAGCTGCGGATGCGACGATCCTCCAGCCTCTCCTTCGGGAAGACCACGAAGTAAGAGAATTCGACCGGCAGCCGGATCGCTTCGAACAATCGCACCAGCCGGCCTTCGGCCAGGTCCTGCTCGATCCAGTTCTTCTTGACCAGCGCCACGCCCAGGCCATTAAGCGCGGCGTTGATGACCAGGTGGCTTGGCCAGAACGACGGCCCGCGGCTGGCATCGACATCGGTCACGCCGGCGTGCTCAAGCCACATTGCCCAGTCGGGGTTGCTCACGTCCGTATACGTGCTGTCGTCGTGCAGCAGCGTATGGTGCTTCAGGTCGGACGGCGTTTCGAGCGGCAGAGAACCTTGCAGCAGCGCCGGGCTGCACACGGGGATGACTTCGACCGCCATGCAAAGCTCGCAGTGCAGGCCGGGGTAATCGCCGCGGCCATAGCGGATCGCCATGTCGAAATCGTCGCGCTCGAAGTCGATGCGATGGTTCGAGGTGGACACCTTCAGGTCGATATCCGGGTGCGCCTTCATGAAGCGGTCCATGCGCGGGATCAGCCATTTGACCGCGAACGTGGGCGGCATGTTGACCTTCAGCGCGGGGCGGTCCTTGCTATGCAGGCGGTGCGTGGCATCGGCGAGCTGCTTGAAGGCCAGCTGCACGCTGGGCAGGTAGGCGGTGCCGGCGGGTGTCAGGACCAGCGCCTTGGCCTCGCGGATAAACAACTGCACGCCAAGGCTTTCTTCCAGTGCCTTGATCTGGTGGCTGACTGCCGACGGCGTGACGAATAATTCCTCCGCGGCCCGCGTGAAGCTCAGATGCCGGGCAGCCACTTCGAACGCCCTGAGCGGGTTGAGTGGGGGAATCTGTCTCGACATATCGGGGGTACGCAATCCTGTAGACGCCTTGCCGGCATGCGGGGTGCTGTGGCACCGGCAAGCCGCTGCACGATAGCATTCGTGCCGGGCCATGGGAATAGGGCCTGTCCCCATGTAGGTGAATTCACGGCCGCCCCGTTTGCGGCCCGCCGGGCAGCTCGATAAGCCTAGGCCAGCATGACAATGCGCATGTTTAGAGGGAGCGTCAGCCCGCCTCCTGCGGCGTGAGATCGGGTATCTCGCCGCTTGCCGGTACCAACGTCTTGCGAAAGATCTCCACCAGGGGCCTCAGGTTGATCTTGTGCCAGGCCGCCCATAAAGGCGTCCGATAGTTGAGCCACGACAAATCGTGCAGTACCACACCCGCCGGCGCTTGGTGGCGCAGGCTTTGCTGGATCGTGGTGACGCCGAGTCCCGCGGCGACCAGGCCAAGGGCCGCCAGCGGTTCCGTGGCCTCCATCGTTATCGTCGGCGTGAAGCCGGCCTTCGCACAAGCCGCGATGAACGTGTCATGCCGTAGCGCGCTTTCCCTGTGCATGACACCGATCCACTTCTGCGCAGCGAGATCTTCCGGGGTGATCCGTTGCGCCACTGCCAGCGGATGCCCCTCGGGCAGCGCCAGCAGCATCGGATCATTGAGCACCTGGGCAGCCTCGAGGTCTGTATCGTCAGGTGGCGGCGGCTCGCAGACGAGTGCGATGTCGAGGCTGCGCTGGCGCAGCCCCTCCAGTTGAACGTCCGACTGCTGGTTGTACAGCGCGATATGCACCGCAGGCCGGCTGTCGCGCAGTTCGCGCAAGGCATTCGGCAGCACGCCCGAATGCATCGCATATTCCAGGTAGCCGATGCACAGCCCGCCTTCGTCGCCGCGGCCAAGCCGTCGCGCCAGCGATTCGAGCCGGTTGGCATGCGTCAGGAATGCGCGGGTCTCGGCCAGGAACGTGCGGCCGTCGCGGGTCAGGCGGATTCGTTGCTGCGAGCGCTCGAACAGCGTCACCCCGAGTTTCTCTTCAAGCTGGGCGATCTGCCGGCTAAGTGGCGATTGGGAGATATGCAGCCGCTCGGCGGCACGTCCGACGTGCTCATCCTCGGCGACGGCCACGAAATAATGAAGTTGGCGGATATCTAACATTTAAGACCTTTTGGGACTCAAGTTCGGCAAATTCTGTCTTGGACAGACTTAATTGGCAACCCTAGACTGCCTTCACCCCAAACATATTTTGCAATTGGAGCAGTCATGGACATCAAGGACAAACTGGCCGGCAGCGTGCTCGGGTTTGGTACGGCGCCACTGGGCAACATGTTCCGCGACATCCTGGAAGCGGAAGCGCAGGCCACCGTGGACGCGGCCTGGGCGCAAGGCGTGCGCTACTACGACACGGCGCCGTTCTATGGCGCGGGCCTGGCCGAAATCCGGCTGGGTGAGGCGCTGTCCCGACACAAGCGCGACGAATTCGTGCTCAGCACCAAGGTCGGCCGCCTGATCCTGGACGAAGTCGAGGACGCCAGTGCGCGGGCCTTGGGCGAAAAAAGCGGACTGTTTGCGGCTGGCCGCCCGAACAAGCTCGTCGTCGACTACACGGCCGACGGCACGCTGCGCTCCATCGAGGACAGCCTCAAGCGGATGAAGACCGACCGCTTCGATTTTGTGTGGGTCCACGACATTGCCCAGGACTTCTATGGCGATGAATGGCTGTCGTACTTTGAGACCGCGCGCAAGGGTGCCTTCCGCGTGCTGACCCGCCTGCGCGAGGAGGGCGTGATCGAGGCCTGGGGCCTGGGCGTGAACCGCGTCGAGCCGATCGAACTGACGCTGGATCTCGCCGAAGCGCAGCCGGACGGATTCCTGCTCGCGGGCCGATATTCGCTGCTCGACCACGAGCGCGCGTTGCAGCGCCTGATGCCGAAGGCGGCGGAACGCAAGACCGGGATTGTCGTCGGTGGTCCGTACAGTTCCGGCATCCTGGCCGGAGGCGCGCACTTCGAATACCAGAAGGCGCCGCCCGAGATCATCGCCAGGGTAGAGCGCATCAAAGCGGTCGCGCAGCGCCACGGCGTCAGCATCAAGGCGGCGGCCCTGCAGTTCGTGCTGGCGAACCCGGTGGTGGCGGCCGTGATCCCGGGCGCGAGCCGGCCGGAGCGCATCGCCGAGGACGTGGCCGCGCTGAAGGAAGTCATTCCCGCCGATTTCTGGCGCGAACTGCGTGAGCAGCACCTGGTGGCCGCGAACGCGCCGCTGCCGGTCGATCGCGTCTGATACGGACCGGTGCCACTAGCTCTCGAACGGCTTCTGGCCGAGCACCTTGACCACATATTCGACGAAGCAGGTGATGCGGGACGCCAACGCGGTGTTGCGATAGTAGACCGCGTTGATCGACTGGCGCACATCGAGGGTCTGTTTCGCAAACAGTTGCACCAGTCGCCCGTCCTGCCGATCGTCGCGCGTCATGAAGTCCGACAGGCAGACAATGCCCTGGCCGTTCAGGGCCAGGCTCCTGAGGGTCTCGCCGCTGGACGAGGCGATGGTTGGCTTGATATGCATCACGCTGCCGTCGTCGTCGCGCAGCGGCCAGTCGTTCAGCGATTCCGGCTGGGTGAAGCCCAGCAGCGCATGCTGCGCGAGCTGCGCCGGTTTGGTGGGCGTGCCGTGGCGCTTCAGGTAGTCGGGACTGGCAAGGATGCGGATTCGGCTGGTGCCGATGGGGCGCGCGTGCAGCGTGGAGTCCTTTAGCTGGCCGATGCGGAACGCCACATCGGTCCGCTTTTCGATCAGGTCGATGATGCCTTCGTTCGAGTTGAGTTCCAGTTCCACTTCCGGGTAGCTGGCGCAAAAGCCCTCCAGTAGCGGCACGATCACATGCAGCATGAACGGCGTTGCCGCATCCACCCGCAAGCGCCCAACCGGCCGCATGCGACGCGCCGCGATCTGCTCTTCCGCCTCGTCGACCATCGCCACGATTGCGCGGGCGTGTTCCAGGAATGCCGCCCCTTCCTCGGTCAACTCCAGCCGCCGCGTGGTTCGCCGCAGAAGCGTGGTCTGCAGCTTCTCCTCCAGCCGGCCCAGGGTGCGGCTGGTGGCGGAGACCGTCAGCTTGAGCTGCTCGGCGGCCGCCGTGATCGAGCCGGTGTCCACCACGGCAGCAAAGGCCAGCAGTTCGTCTATGGTCGTCTTCATTGTTGATTTAAAATCAAATGAATTTCCCTTATACACGGCTTAATCCGCAAAGGTAAGGGCGGCAAACTGCGTGCATTCGAATTTCCTTCATAGGAGTTGCACCATGAGCATTCCTTCGTTTGGCGTTGGTACTTTCCGCCTGACCGGCCAGGCCGTGATCGATTCGGTGCGCAACGCGCTGGACCTGGGCTATCGCGCCGTCGATACGGCACAGATCTATGGCAACGAGGCCGACGTCGGCCAGGCGATCGCCGAGGCCGGTGTGAAGCGCGATGAACTGTTTGTGACCACCAAGATCTGGACGGCGAACTACGCCGCCGACAAGCTTGTGCCAAGCCTGCGCGAAAGCCTGGACAAGCTGCGCACCGACTACGTCGACCTGACCCTGATCCACTGGCCGGCGCCGGGCAATGGCGTGGAACTGCCCGAGTACATGGCGGCGCTGGCCGAAGCCAAGGCGCTGGGCCTGACGCGGCAGATCGGTGTTTCCAACTTCAATATCGCGCTGACGAAGCAGGCGATCGATGCGGTTGGCAAGGGCGAAATCGCCACCAACCAGATCGAACTGAGCCCCTATCTGCAGAACCACAAGCTCACCGCGTTCCTGCAGGAGCAGGGCATCGCCGTGACGTCGTACATGACGCTGGCCTATGGCAAGGTGCTGAAGGACCCGGTGCTGGCGCAGATCGCGAACAAGCACCACGCCACCGTCGCGCAGGTTGCGCTGGCATGGGCGCAGCAACTCGGCTATGCGGTGATTCCGTCGTCGACCCAGCGCGAGAACCTGGCCAGCAACCTGCTGGCGCGCGACCTGAAGCTCGACGCCGACGACATGGCGCAGATCGCCGCGCTGGAGCGCAACGGCCGCGAGGTCAGCCCCGAGGGCCTGGCCCCGGCCTGGGACTGAGGAGGCCATGATGCCCGATACACGCAATCCGCTGTTCCAGCCGCATTCGCTGGGTGCCCTCACGCTGCCCAACCGCATCGTGATGCCGCCGATGACGCGCTCGCGCGCAGGCCAGCCTGACGACGTGCCGAACGAACTGATGGCCGAGTACTACGCGCAACGCGCCAGTGCCGGCCTGATCGTCAGCGAGGGCACCTGGATTTCGCCGCTCGGCAAGGGCTATGCGTGGACGCCCGGCATCCACACGCCGGCGCAGGTCGCCGGTTGGCGCAAGGTCACCACTGCCGTGCATGAAGCGGGCGGGCGCATCTTCGCGCAGCTCTGGCACGTGGGCCGCCTGAGCCATATCAGTCTGCTCGATGGCCACGCGCCGGTGTCGTCGTCCGCCATCCAGGCGCACGGTGTGAACGTGTTCGTTGCCGAACAGGATGGCAAGCCGGGCTTCGTGCAGGCATCCCAGCCGCGCGCGCTCAAGGTGGAAGAGATCCACGCCATCGTCGACGAATTCCGCCAGGCCGCGCGCAACGCGATGGCGGCTGGCTTCGACGGTGTGGAACTGCACGCGGCCAACGGTTATCTGGTCAACCAGTTCATCGACTCGGAAGCCAACAACCGTACCGACGTATATGGCGGCCCGCTCGAAAACCGCCTGCGTTTCCTGGGCGAGGTGACGCAGGCGCTGATCGAGGGCACGGGGAGCAAGGACCGGGTTGGTATCCGCCTGGCGCCGCTGACCACGCTCAATGGCTGCGTCGACGCCGATCCGGAAACCACCTATGCTGCCGCGGCAAAGCTGCTCGGCGAGCTGGGCGTGGGCTACATCCATATCGCCGAGGCCGACTGGGACGATGCACCGCATATGCCCGCCGCATTCAAGCAGCGGCTGCGCGAGGTGTATCGGGGCACGCTGATCTACGCCGGCAAGTACACCGCGGAACGTGCGCAAGCCGCGCTGAACGAGGGATGGGCCGATCTGATTGCCTTCGGCCGGCCGTTCGTTGCCAACCCCGACCTGCCGGAGCGCCTGCGCGCTGGCGCGACGCTCAACCCCCACGACCGCGACACGCTGTTTGGTGGTGGCGCACGCGGGCTGACCGACTATCCCGCACTGGCCGCCAAGGCGACCTGAGTGGAAATCAGGAGATTCAGAATGAAAACACTGGCGAAAATCTCCCTGGCGGCGACCCTGCCGTTCGCCATGCAGGTCAACATCAATCCGGTAGCCATCCGATGAACACGAATTCCACTCCCCAGAAGCCGCTCTTCGCCGGGCGCAGCTTCCGCGTCGACTATGACGGCCTGTCGGCGCACAACATCTACTCCGAGGATGGCGAGTCGATCCACTACGCGATCGTCGCCGGCCCCTACGCCGGAGCGACTGGCGAGGCCCGTTGCGCGTGGCAGGAAATCTCGGAGGGCGTGTATGCGATCTCGTGGCAGGAAGCTGATGGCGCGACCGTGGTGCATGTCGACGACTTCGTGCGCGGCCGCTCCATGGCATTCTTCACCGCCGCGGACAAGGCGTTCTACCGGATGCAGGGCCCGTTGACGGCGCTGGCCGACCCGTCGGCTACCCAGCGCTGAGTATCCTGATAGATCCACGCCTGGTGCCGCATGTCATCAGAGCGTGACGGAGCGACAGCGGGACGTTGCCGGTCATGCGGCGGCGGTACCGTTGCCGCAGCAGTCGCAGTCATGGTCATCAACGGCATGCTGCCACGACGTCGCGCATGTCCGCGCTGTCCAGCCCCTCGGTAAACGCGCTGCGGATCTGGTCAAGCAGTTGCCTGGCCGGCTCGGGCCTGCCCTGGTGCAGCCAGAGCCGCACAAGGCTTAGTGAGGCCCGCAACTCCAGCGACCTGGCATGCTGCCTGCGGGCTACCGCGATCGCCTGGTGAAAACACGCTTGCGCGTCATCTTCAGGCAGAAGGCCATCGGAACGGCAGCCATGAAGGATCATCTCGCCCTTGATCCGATGCCACTCAGCTTCGCAATAGTGCTCCCCGGTCCTTTGCACCGCGTCTTCCGCTTCGGCTAGCGCGTCCAGAGCTGAATCGACCTGTCCCATGCGTGCGTAGATTTGCGCCAGCAGTTCCTGGAAGTGCGAATGTCCCAGCGCCGCACCGGTGGCGTGGTACGCCGCCAGCCCCTGGTGCATCTGCGCGATGCCTTCCTCATGCTGCCCTTGCTCGGCCAGCGCCCAACCGCGCAGGACGGTCGACCAGGCAAGCCACACGGGGAAGCCCTGCTCGCTTGAGAGCGCGATGGCCGCGTCGGCGCACTCCAGCGTGAGCCTTGGGTCGCAGCGGAACTGGTGCAGCTCGGCCGCCAGGCAGAGGGAATGCGCGAGACTGAAGGGATGGGACAGCTGCCGGGCCAGCGTGAGCGAATTCTGTGCTCGCTTGCAGGCCTGGTCCGGATAGCCGAGATTCCACAGGACCAATGCCGAAAAGGATAGCGCCCGTGACTCCGGATCGACGCCATGCATATTCACGTGGACATGCTCCGGTTCGGCGCCGTAGAGGGCGAGCGCATCTCGCAGGTGGCCATCGGAGGTCCTGAATCTTCCACAGTAATACAAGGTCGTGGCGAGCGAAACATGGGCCTCGCCCAAGAGCTCCGGGTCCTGCGTCTTCCTGGCCTGCGCAAGCAGTTGCTTGCCCAGCTTGTAAGCCTTGCGATGCTCGGCGCGCAGGGAGAAATACGTGCGCAAACCGACTAGCGTGGGAAAGAGCTGTGGGGTCTCCCCGACCTCGCCGCACAGCGCCAGGGCACGGCTGTAAGTGGCTTCGACCTCGGACGAGGCAAAGCCCCTGGCGGCGATCAGCGCCGGCCCGATGGCAAGGCGCAGCGTGAGTTCCTGGCGTGCGCGTTCGGGCGAATCGGGCTGGCGCTGGAGCAATTCCAGCGCGGCATTCAGGTGGCGGATCGCTTCGTGGTACGCGGAGCGCTGTACCGACTGCTGGCCGGTACACTGCAGGTACTCGACGGCCTTCGGTTCGTTGCCGCTCAGGCTGTAGTGCCGAGCCAGCTCGCTGTAGTGATCCTTCAGCTGATGCCGGAACAGGGCTTCGATCGCCTGCGCCGTGCGTTGGTGCAGCGCGGTGCGCTCTTCGGTCAGCAGCGAGCTGCCGGCGACTTCCTGGGTCAGCGCATGCTTGAACATGTACTCCGTATCCGGGAATGCAGGCCGCTCGTAGATGAATTCGCCGGCCTCCAGCCTGGCCAGCAGCGGCTGCAATTGTTCCTCCGGCTGGGAGACCACGCGCTGGATCAGGCTCAGGGAAAACTCCTTGCCGATCACGGCAAGGCTCTGCAGCAAGTCCTTCTCGGGGCGGGGCAGCCGGTCGATGCGGGCAGCCAGCACGCCCTGGACCGTGGTGGGAATATGCAGCGCGATAGGGGTCTGCTCGATGCGGTAGTGGCCAGGTTCGCCGAGCAGGGCCTTCTCCTCGGACAAGGTCTGCACCACTTCCTCCATGAAGAAGGGATTGCCCTCGGTCTTGTCCAGGATGAGCCGCTTGAGCGGCATCAGCGCGGGATCGTCGCCAAGCAGCGCGGCGAGCAGTTCCTGGGCCTCGGCCTGGCCCAACGAATCGAGCCGGAGCTCGGTATAGGCGTCCTGCTGGTGCCGGCCATGCCGGTACTCGGGCCGATAGTTGAGCAGCAGCAGGATCCTGGCACCTGGCAGGTGGCTGGCGAGGACATCCAGGAACGCCTCGGTCTCGCTGTCCAGCCATTGCAGGTCCTCGAAGATCAACTCGAGCGGCTGGTTGTGGCTCTCGCGGACCAGCAGGCGCGTGATCGCGTCGAACGTGCGCTGGCGCCGGATGCGGGGATCCATGTTCGGTAATGCCGAACCCGGCTCGCTGATGCCGAGCAGGAAGAGCAGGTAAGGCAGCAGCTCTTCCAGTGTGCGGTCCAGCATCAGCATCCTGCCAGCGACCTTCTCGCGGCACCTGCGCTCATCATCGAGCGGCTCGATCTGAAAATAATTCTTCACCAGGTCGATCAGTGGCAGGTACGCGAACGACTTGCCGTGCGACACCGAGAAGGTCTCCAGCACCATGCAGCCTCGCTGCGACAGCACCTTGAACTCGTGGAACAGCCGTGACTTGCCGACCCCGGCCTCGCCGACCACGCCCACGATCTGCCCGTGTCCCGCCTTGGCCTGCTCCAGCGCGTCACGCAATTGCGCCAGCTCGCCCTCGCGGCCTACAAACCGCGCCAGGCCGCGGTGTTGCGCCACCTGCAGACGTGTGCGCAACACGCCCAGGCGCAGCACCTCATACACGGCAAGCGGTTCCCGAACGCCCTTCACCTGGGTCGCGCCCAGGGCCTTGAAGTCGAAATACCCCTCGGTCAGCTTGCAGGTCGCCTCGCTGACCAGAATGGAAGACGGCGTGGCGATGCTTTCCATCCGCGAGGCGATGTTGATCGTGTGTCCTACCGGATCGTAGTCGGTATGCAGGTCGTCCCGGCGGATGGACCGCACCACCACCTCACCGGTGTGGATGCCCACCCGGATCTGGAGCGGTATGCCTTGCTCCAGGCGGATGCGGTCGCTGTGGCGGCGCATCGCTTCCTGCATCCGCAGCGCCGCATACAGCGCGCGCTGCGGGTGATCTTCATGCGCGATGGGCGCACCGAACAGGGCCAGTATGCCGTCGCCCAGCGACTTGGCGACATAGCCTTCGTAGTGGTGCACTGCCTCCATCATCAGGGCGATCACGGGATCGATCAGTCGGCGTGCTTCTTCCGGGTCCAAGTCGTGGATCAGCGCCGTGGAGCCCGCCATGTCGGCGAACAGCGCCGTGATGGTCTTGCGCTCGCCGGCGGTCGCGCCCCTGGCTTCCATCGCCGCCTGCTGCGCCAGGATTCGTTCGACCAGGTGGCGTGGGGTGTAGTCGATGGGAGCGGGCGCCGTCGTCGGCTGATTTCCATCAGAAGGGCCGACAGTCGGTAAGATCAGCGATGCGCCGCATGCGGTACAAAACCTGTCGGCCGAACCCGAGTCGTGGCCACAGTGCGGGCAGCGTCGGCCCAGTCGCGATCCGCAATCCTTGCAGAACCTAGCGTCAGGAGGGTTCTCGGAACCGCAGTTTGTGCAGTGCATATAGACCTCGTCACTTCAGGTCCCTGTCTCTGGATGATTAGACGCTTTCTCCACTTTGGGATCAATGGGCGGCACATCAGATCGCCGACGTCGCGCAGCCACTCGGTCCGAAAATACGGATCGATCCAGCGACGCGATCCGCGCCATCGAAAAACGGCGCCGCTGCAGCCACAGCGCCGTCTGCTCCTGATTGCAGAGGCTGGTGTGTTGTCGAGAGCGCTCGGCAGGCGTGAATCCTGAGCCTGGTCATCAGGCTCAGGAATAGCGTCGGATGGACTTTGCTACTTACTCGGCCACGACATGCGCAACCTTGATGGTCTGCGCATAGCGAGCCGCCTCGTCGGCAATGACCTTCGCGTAGTCCGCACTGGATCCTCCCACGGGTTCGATACCGGCAACGTGGAACTGCGAGACCACCTCGGGCATTTTGACTGCCTCGGAAACCGCGTCGGCCATTTTCTTGACCACGGCGTCCGAGGTTCCCTTTGCGGCAAGCAACCCGACCGTCACAGCGAAGTCGTATCCTGGCACCACCTCGGAGATTGCCGGAATCTTAGGCGCAAGAGCGGAGCGCTGCAGGGAGTTGGTGCCGAGAATCTTGACCTGGCCCGATTTGACGAAGCCTGACAGCGACGGCAAGGCAGCAAACACCACCTGGACCTGGTCCCCGATCAAAGCCGGAACGGACTGGCCGGAGCCACGAAACGGTACGTGCTTGATATCCAGCTTGAGCGCGGTTTTCAGTGCTTCCATCGACAGGTGATGGGTGCTGCCGATGCCGGAAGATCCATAGTTGAGCGTGCCAGATTTGGATTTTGCCAGCGCGACGAAATCGTTGAGTGAGTTGGCTGGAACGCGTGCATTGACGGCGAGGAAGAGCGGGGACCTGGCGGCAAGCGAGACGGGTACGAAGTCGCGCTTGGGTTCATACGACAGGTTTTTGTAAATCGCCGGATTGATGGACATCATCGAGCCGTCGGTCACCAGGAACGTGTAGCCGTCGGCAGGGCTCGTCATGAGCGCCTGGGCGGCGACCACGCCATTGGCGCCGGGCCGGTTGTCAACGACCACCGGCTTGCCCAGGCGCTGGGTGAGTTGCTGGGACAAAACGCGCGCAACGGTGTCAGGCAAGCCTCCGGGCGCGTAGGGAACGATAAAGCGGATGGGCTTGGTGGGCCAGGCATCGGTGCTGGCCATGGCCAATGCGGGAACGAATGCTGCGGTGAGGCCGAGGCCCAGGCTGAGGCAAAGCCTGCGTCGTGCTAGGCGGATTTGGGGGCGGTTCATGTGTTGTCTCCACTTTACGATCGTAGTGCATGCGGCGACCCTTGGCGATGCCGTTCTGACGACGGCATTCGTGGGCTCGCTGCGCGGGGGTTACCCGGATGGTGGTCTTGGGCGAGCCATGGGGTCAGGCGACCGGTGATACGTCGACAGGATATGGCGAAGCTCTCGCCCGGCGCGTGAGCGTGACGTCCCGATCCTCGCGCGCCGAGGTCAGCATCGCCAGGCAGACCTCGAGCGTGGACCGCGCCCACGCGCCGTCATGGAGCGGGTCGCGGCCATGGATGACGGCGTCGACCAGTTCGTCGATGACCTCGAAGCGGGGCACCGCCGGTGCCGGCAGGGGGATGTGCTCGCGCTGCGTGTCGGCGTAGATCCAGATGCCGTCCGGCATCGGCCGGATATCGGCATGTTCGCAACTCACGATGACCGGCCCGAAGTGCTGGTTGGCGAGCGCGCGTTCCGTGCCGGCCGGGGCCTGCCACGACGGGCCGCCGTAGGTGCCATCCGTCTTCAGGCGCGCCTCCGCCTGCGCCGAGCCGATCGACGCCAGCTTGCGCCGTGCGCGGCCGTAGTCCTCCTCGCGCGTGGCGAATCCCATTTCGCTGAAGCCGCCGTTCCACGGGTCCGTGTCGAAACGGCCATAGCCGCTGTAGGTCAGCGACGCGTAGGCACCGTCCTCGAACCAGAGCATGGCGCTATAGGCGCCCTCGGTCGGCCGGGCCGGGTCCCATCTGCCCAGTGTCGCCCGCACACGTGTGGCGGGCGCGCCTGCCAGCAAGCGCACCACGTCGACCTGGTGCGCGGCCTGGCTGAACACCACGCCGCCACCGGCCTCCGTCTGCAATTCCTCGGGGCGCCGCGGGCGATACAGGAAGTCGGTGTAGTTCAGCGCGTGAATCATGCGCACTGCGCCGAAGCGCCCTGACGCGATTAGTTGCCGCGCGTGCAGGTATGGCGAATCGAAGCTGTGGCAATGCCCCACGATTATCCGTACGCCGCCGCGCTCGCAAGCCGCGATGATCCGGTCGCACTCCGCGAGCGAGATCGCCATCGGCTTCTCCACGAGCAGGTGCTTGCCGCTTTCCGCCGCCAGGCACGCGTGCGCAGCATGGTACTGATGAGGGCTCGCGATGTAGATGGCGTCAAGGTCTGGCGACGCCGCCATGGCCGCCAGGTCCTCATAGACGGGCGCATTGAAATCGCGCGCGAACTGCACGCGTGCCGCCTCGCGGGGATCGCAGGCGGCGGCGAGGCGCACGCGCTGATCCGCGAGGAACGTAGGCAGCATCAGCGAGAAGGCCCGGCCGAGCCCGACCACGCCCAGGCGCACTTGCCGGGTTGCGTTGGCGCTCATAGGTCGATCACCAGTTCGGCGCACTTTGCCCGCGAGACGCAGATCATCACCTGGTGGTCCATCTCCTCCGGCATCAGCACCATGTCGCGATGGTCCGCCTCGCCCGAGACCAGCCCGGTACGGCATGTGCCGCAAGTGCCGCTCTCGCAGGACGATGGCACATTGCAGCCATGCTGGCGCAGCACGTTCAGGATGCTCGCGCCGACCGGCACTTCGTAGCGTTGCCCGCTGCGGCTGAGCACCACGTCGAACGGCTTGTCGTCGGCACGCACGCCGCCGCCCTCGTTGAAGCTTTCGAAGTGGATCCGGGTGGCGGGCCAGTGCCCCGACATGTCGCGCACCGCCTCCATCAGGCCGCGCGGACCGCAGCAGTAGATGTGGGTGTCGCTCGGACGCTCGAGCACCGGCCACAGATCGAAGGCCTTGGCGGGATCGCCGAAATCGTGGTGGATCTTCACCTTTCCCTTGAGTTCGGGCGCCTGCAGTTCGTCCAGGAAGGCGGTGCTCTCGGGCGAGCGCGTGAAGTAATAGAGCCGCCATTTTGCGGTGGAAAGCTCGCCAAAGCTGCGGATCATCGACAGAATCGGCGTGATGCCGATGCCTCCGGCGATGAAGACGAATGCCTTGGCGTCCTCCAGCAGCGGGAAGGCATTGTCGGGCAAGCCGACCGGGATCAGGTCGCCTTCGCTGGCATCGTCGCACAGGCTCTTCGAGCCACCCTGTCCCTGTTCGTCGCGCTTCACGGTGATCATGTAGCGGTTACGCTCGGCGGGGTCGTTGCATAGCGAGTACTTGCGCAGCATGCCGTTGGGCACCTGCACCTTGATGTGAGAGCCCGGCGTGAACGGAGGCAGCTCGGTGCCGTCCGCCTGCACGAACTCAAAGCTGCGGATGCCTTGCGCGGCGTCCTGGATGCGCGCGATGCGCAGCAGCATCGGCGTATCTGCGTGGGGCTCGGGATGGAGCGGTGTGGTAGTCATGATGCGCATTCCTGTCAGTCGACGATGCGCATCGACAGGTCGATCGCGCGCACGTCCTTGGTCAGCTTGCCGCTGGAGATCCGGTCCACGCCGGTGGCGGCGATGGCCTGCAGCGATTTGAGGTCGACGCCACCGGAGACCTCCAGCTGCGCCCGCCCGGCGTTCAGCGCACAGGCGCGACGCATGTCGTCGAGGCTGAAGTCGTCCAGCAGGATGCTGGTGGCCCCGGCGGCCAGTGCCGCCGCCAGCTCCTCCAGGTCTTCCACTTCGATCTGCGCCGGCACATCGGCGCCGAGCTGCGCCGCGCGTTCGAGCGCCTCGCGCACGCCGCCGGCCGCGGCGATATGGTTCTCCTTGATCAGGATGCCGTCCCACAGCCCCAGGCGATGGTTGGCGCCGCCGCCCACGCGGACGGCGTACTTCTGGGCCAGGCGCAGGCCAGGCAGCGTCTTGCGCGTGTCGAGCATCGCGCAGCCGTTCGGATTGGGCGACACGCCGGCGATCCGCTCGATGTAGCGGCGCGTCACGGTGGCGACGCCGGACAGCGTCTGCAGGAAATTCAGCGCAGGGCGCTCCGCGGACAGCAGCGCCCGCGCGTCACCGGTGATGCGGCAGACCTCGGAGCCGGCCAGCACGGCGTCGCCCTCGGCAATCCGCCATGCGATCAGGGCGTCCGGATCGAGCCGCGCCACGCATGCGTCGAACCACGGCTGGCCCGCGATCACAGCGTTTTCCTTCGCCACCACGCGCGCCTGCACGCGCCTGGCCGCCGGCACGAGCTGCGCCGTCCAGTCGGCGTGCCCGATGTCCTCGCGCAGCGCGTCGTCGACGTTGCGTCGCAGGGCCTGCTCAAGGGTTTCGATGTACTCGAACATCTTTGCTCCTGGAGGTGCGCGGGCGCGGCATGGCCCCGCCGCGCGTTTGTCAGATGCTGTAGGACTCGTAGGTGGCGGGGTGGAACATCTCCTCCACCGGCACCAGCCGCTCGGACAGGCCCTGGCCATGGTGATGGCGGGAGAACGTCTCCAGCGTGCGCAGGTTTGCCTGCACGCCGTACGACCAGTAGTCCTCGCCCAGCGTCTCGCGGGCGGCCTTCAGCATCTCTTCCACGAACGGCATCGTCACCTTGGTCGCGGACGTATCGGACAGCTGCGCCAGCGCGTGGGCCTTGGACTGGCTGAACGCCTTGAAGACGGCGCCCGGCAACCACGGCTGCGCCTCGGCGAGGGTCTTGCGGATGCCCACCACATGCATGATGGGAAACACGGCGGTGCGCCGGAAGTAGTCTTTCGCCTCGGCGGTCGGATCGTCGAAGAGCCAGCCCACGTTCTCGTTGCGCAGCGCCGCCGCGCCCGGGGGCCGCGGCGCGATAAAGCCGTCGATCTCACCGCTGTCCAGCAGCTCGGAGATGGTGCGGCCTTCGGGCGCGGCCTCCACGCGGACATCGGCGGGAAGCTTCAGCTTCACCTTTTCCGGACGCCCCGGCGTATCGATGCCGCCGCGTACCCAGGTCACATCGGACGGGTGGATGCCAAAGTCGTCCTGCAGGACCGCGCGCGCCCACACGATCGCGGTGAGCTGGTACTCCGGAATGCCGATGCGGCAGCCCTTCAGGTCCTGGGGACGCCCGATACGATCCTTGCGCACGTAGATGGAGGTGTGGCGGAACGCCCGCGAGAGAAAGACGGGCACCGCGATGTACGGACAGTCGCCGCGCGCATGCTTGACCAGGTAGCTCGAGAACGACAGCTCGCTGATATCGAAGTCCTGGCTGCGCATGGCGCGGAAGAACATTTCCTCCGGGTTGAGCGTCATGTAGACGGGATCGACGCCGTCGATCTGGACGCGGCCATCGAGTAGCGCGCGGGTACGGTCATAGTCGCCCATGGCGACGGAGAGGCGGAGTTTGGTCATCGGTGATGGAGTGGGGGCTCGGGGGAATGCGGGTGGCGGTCAGCGGGGGATGTGCTCCTCACGCCGTGACGGAGTACGACGGCTCCAGCTCGGGCAGTTCGGGTCCGCCGGCCCAGACGTATTGCACGTTGAACGTACGCCAGTCATCGGACTTTGGCACCACCGCCTGGAACGCGCAGACGTCGGCGGGAATCGCATTGGCACCCGTGCCGATCGCTTCGCCGCCTTGCTGGAACGCCCGGACGGCATCCAGCATCTGCTTGCGGAACTCGACGATGGCGAGATCGCTCGCGCCCAGCCGGTCATGGCTGCGGTCGGCGATCGGGCCCATCGTCAGCCACATCGCGACGTCCTGGTTCGGGAAGCCGGCAATCCCGGTGAAGTTGCCCGCCTTCATCGCCTGGCGGTCCTGCCAGAAGCGGTTGTCGATGTTGCGCAGCGGGCGGTAGTACGCGTCCAGGTCCACGCCGACGGTCTGGCGCAGGAACTTGCGCCACGTCTCCGTTTCAGGAGTCTGCGCCGGATGGCCCCAGGCGATGAAGTAGAACGCCGTGTTGGTGTCGTCCATCGGCACATTGATGTTGGCGACGTTGTAGAGGTTGTTCGGCGGGATCAGCGCGGTTGCCGGCGCGACGAAGACCGTGGAGCGCACATAGTCATGCGTCTGCGCCTGCTGGATCGGCCTGCGGATGGCGGCGTAGCGGAACCCGTAGCCGCCGCGCTGCACCTGCAGCCGCGGCGCCTTGTCGGTCGAAGGGCGCAGCCACAGGCTGTCGGTTGCCTTGGCGCAGTCCACGCGCGCCGGCACCATGTCCGAGCTGTGCAGGCTCGAGCTGTGCGCGGAATCGATCGCACCCTCCAGCACCTGGGCCCAGTTGCAAGGCAGCAGCACCTTGGCGATGCTGACGCGGGTGTCCTCGGTCGGCGCCCAGCGTGGCGGCACGAATTCCGGCACCGCGTCCGCCGGTCCCATGTATGCCCAGACCATGCCGCCCCATTCCTTGACCGGATAGGCCTTGTGCTTGACCTTCTCTGCCATGCCGCTGGATGCGGGCTCGGAGACCATCTCCAGCACGTTGCCCTCCACATCCATCTTCCAGCCGTGATAAAGGCAGCGCAGGCCGCCGTCCTCGTTGCGGCCGAAGACCAGTGATGCCCTGCGGTGCGGGCAGTACTCGTCCATCACCCCGACGCGGCCGTCGCTGTCGCGGAACACGACCAGGTCTTCGCCGAACACGCGCGCCTTCACCGGCGCGCCATCGGGCTCCGTCACCTCCTCGAGCAGGCAGACCGGCGTCCAATGCCGGCGCATCAGCTGCCCCATCGGCGCATCGCCTTCTACACGGCACAGCAGATCGTTTTCTTCCTTCGTCATCATTTGGGGGCTCCTGGCCAGCGCATCTCCGGCGCTGGCCGGTCTGGCGTTCTGGCTTTGCTTGAAAAATACTTAGTGGCCTAAGAATAATCAGAGCAAACATCGGTGGCAAGGCGGGATTGGGAAAACCAAGGGAAAATACTTAGGAGGCTAATGAAAAGAGGGCGTGCGCTGTCACAGTCACGTGCGCAATGCGCGGACGGACGGGAAGCAAGGCATCGGCTTGCCAGATGCTCGGCGGAAAGGCGAATACGTGCCGGCTGCGAAGCAGGTCGCAGCCTGGAAGATTGAGAGCGGGAGGGAGGAGGGGGGCGGCTGGAGATGTGTTGGGGAAAACAGGACTGCCAGCCGCAGTCCTCCCCGTGCAGTCGCTTACGCTTGCTCGATACCTTGCTGGTCGCGGGTCAGGTTGTCGATCATCACCAGCAGGGCGCGGCGCGTGGTGGCGACTTCTTCCGTGGCGAGATGCTGGACCGCCACCGCATTGACCTCTTCGGCCAACGGTACCAGCGTCTTGCGCAGCCGCTTGCCCAATGGCGTGAGGAACACATAGATGTTCTTGCGATTGGTCGGCCGGCGCTCCAGCGTGACATAGCCGAGCGCCTCCATGGCTTGCAAGGCCGCGAATGTGGTCGGCTCCATCACGCCTGCTTCAATGCTGAGCTCACGCTTGGTGATGCCGTCGCGTTCCCAGAGAATGCGCAGGAAGGTCCAGTGGCCAAGCTGCACGTCATGCTGGGAGAGCCGGTGCTGCAGCGCGCGCAGGAAGACCCGCGTCGCGTCTTTCACAAGATGCGCAAGGCGATCATTGGGCACGTCGTCGTGCCAGCGGCGCAGGACGCGCTGGGCGATTTCCTGTTCTCTGACTGCAGAGGCTTTCGACATAAGGGCGGGAAGCAAGGGCAAAGGCGTATTCTGCCACGGCTTGTCTGTGCTTTACGCAGGCTCCGCGGCGGGACGGGCTTCCAGGTTCCTGCGCAGGACGACCGGCTTGGCGCCGGCGTGCTGCTTGCAGATCCAGTGCGCCAGCGCCGAATCCAGATGCTGGACATGTGCGGGGAACCAGTGCTCCAGTTCTTCAGCCAGCCGGCGCGCAACCGCCACCTCCCCGCGTACGAGCCTTGCCTGCACGCCGGATATCGAGGCCAGCACGGCTGCATGTTCGCCAATGTGGCACTTGCGCGGCGGAAAGGCCGTTGCCTCCATAAGGCTGTCCTCGTGCAGGAAATGCGCTCGTGCCAGTTGCAGCAGTTCCTCCAGCATCTGCGCCAGGCGCTCAACAGGCGCTACGCGCAACGACTGGATGAGTGCCGCAAACCGTCGATGTTCGTCGTCAATAGCGGAATGACCGATCAGTAGACCGTCATGCCAGTACATTGGATTGTGCGCTGCCATCATGCCTCCAGTCCTATTATTAGGAGCCTAAGTATTGTAGGATAGACCGGTTCCGTAGGCAACGACAATGAGCATGGCGCGGAGTGCTGTTGGCTGCACGGCTTGGCGAAGACGCCCGGATCCCGTTCGCCGATCGCTTGCTGACGGCGCCCGGCATGTGCCCTCGCGCCGCAGGCATAAGTTCTGAGCCGAGGCCCGGCAGTGCCGCGCAGCCACCGACGTTCAGCGCATGGACGCGTTCGCTTCGCTGTCGATCTGTTTGCGCAAGGTCGCGAAGCGCTTCTCCACATTGGCGCCGAATAGCGGATCGGCACTGGCCGGATCGATGGCGGCGACCTCCGCCCAGTCAGCTTCGGTCAGGAACCGGGCGGCGCGCGGCATGACCTGTTTCTCCTCGGTGGAGAGATGGTTGCGGTAGTACACCAGGTACATGGCGGCGGCCGCTTCGAGTGCCGCTCGCGAGGTGACCACTTCGCTCTGGGCTTCACGCAGGCGGTCGAGCAATTCCGCGCCGACCGTGGCGATCACGCGATGTTCCTGCAGTAACCGGCTGATGATGATCCGCGTGCCGGGATCCCGGTCCACGAGCAGCGCGTAGGCAACATCCTCACGGGGGTGGTGCACACAATCGCCATAGTTGCGCATGTAGTGGATGATCGTGGCCATCAGGCCGTAGTCGGGCTGCTCTCCCTGATGGAAGGTGCTGACCTGCTTTTCCAGCAGGTCGAGCATTGAGGCGAAATGGATATGGTCGGTATGCCAGGCGGCAAGCGGTGTCGGGCTCGGGGTGGAAAGCGCGGCGGAAGGTGAAGTCGGAAGCGAGGTGACGAGTGGGGTGGCCATGGCGCCCTCCTGGGAAACTGGGCAAGCAGACCGTTGAGTCCGATACGATATCGGGACTCGCGGGGCCCTCATTGACACAATAGCTTCCCTGCATGATCTAAGTCTGACGCAGATCAATGCGGCGCTAAGCGCTCGGATCTCGCAAGGGGCGGAAGCCTTATACGCCGCACGTTCAACCTGCGCCGCCCTCTAACTCGCCTCGACGCGAGAGGGTCACCACGGTTAGTCCGGTGCCGGAATCGCCTACGGCGCAGGCAGGCTAGCCGCGTGCGACCGCCCGCCACGCCCCGGGCGGCTGTCCGAAGCGCCGCGTGAAGCTGCGCGTGAAGGTGGTCTGGTCCGGGTAGCCTGACGCCAGCGCGATCTCGGCCAGCGGCAGCGTGGATTGCGTCAGCAGCTGCAGCGCGCGGTCCAGCCGCAGCCGGGTCTGGTAGCGGTGCGGGGTGTCGCCGAAGGCCTCGGCAAACAGGGTCTGGAAGCGCCGCACGCTCCAGCCGAAATGCCCGGCGACTTCCGCCACGCGCAGGGGCGAGTCCAGGTTGGCGCGCAGGTAGGCATCCACGGCCATCAGCGGGAACACCTGCTCGTCGCCGGGCATGCCGAGGGAGTACGCCAGTGCCGCGGCCAGCGTGGCCGCCAGCTGCCAGTCGGTCTGCGGCCCGCGCGCTGCCGCGGCGGCGCGCCACGCCGCCAGCGCGCGCACGCGGCTGCCGAAGGCGCCGTCCAGCGGGAATGTGCGCGGGCGCGCCATCAGCCGCGCGGGCAGCGCCACCGAACGCGCCGGGAAGTCCGCCACCAGTTGCAGGTTACCGTCGAAGCCGAGGAATTCATGATGGCTGCCGGCTGGCACGATCAGGCCGGTGCGGTCATCCACGCGATAGACGTGGCCGTCGATCTCCAGTTCGGTGGAGCCGGCCAGGCCGAACAGCAACTGGTGGTAGCCGTGCTGGTGGCCGTCCGGCTGCGGGCGGTAGCGCCGGTGCTCGACCAGCGGCGAGGCGTGGGGTTCAGCGGGCTTGGGCATGCCGCAACCTGCCAGGGGTCTGGCACAGCCAGACGCCCGCCCCGGCCACCGCCATGCCCAGTGCCTGCACCGCATCCAGCCGTTCGCCGAACAGCAGCCAGGCCTGCAGCGCGGCCAGCGGCGGCGCCAGGAACATCAGCGCCGCGGCATTGGCGGCCTGGCCGCGCCGCACCAGGCTGACCAGCAGCCAGGTGCCGGCGCCCGACAGGCCGATCGCCGCCCACGCCAGTGTGGCCCACAGCGCCACGCCGCCATGCCAGTGTACCGGCGTGTCGGCGGACTGGATCGCCACCATCGCGGCGGCTACCAGCATGGCGCCCAGGTTCTGCCACGCGGAGCTGGCGCGCAGGTCACAGGCGGCGATGGCGGACTTCTGCAAGAGGGTTCCCATGGTGATGGAGACAATGGCCAGCACGCCCAGCAGCACGATCCAGGGCGACAGGGCCGGCGCGGCCGTGTGCATGCCGGCCTGCATCGCCGGGGCGACCACCAGCGCGACGCCGAGCGCACCCAGCGCCAGGCCCTGCCACGTCCGCCTGGAAGGTAGCTCTTTCAGCAGGGGGATGGCAAGCAGCGCGGTCAGCAGCGGCTGCAGCGCACCCAGCAGGGCCATGATCGCCGGCGGCAAGCCCCTGGCCACGGCGCCGTAGCCGGCGCACAGGTAGATGCCCTGCATCAGCGCGCCGGCCAGCAGGTGGCGCGGCGCCTCGCGCAGCGGCGGCCAGGCCGCGCGCGCGGCCAGCGACCACGCCACGAACATCAGCCCCGCCACGGCAAAGCGGCCCAGCAGGAACAGGCTGGTATCGGCCAGCGGCACGATGGCCTTGCCGACGATAAAGCCGGTGGACCAGATCAGGACGAAGGCAACAGTGGGCAGCCAGACGGCAGCGGACAGGGGGCGCGACATGCAAGCAGGCGTTTCCGCCGGGGCGGGATCGGATGGGCAAAGCGCTAGGCTAGCCAGGCAGCGCGCCTCTGTCTTGGCAAATCCGGCAATCGGCATGCTGAAAGCATTGGTAACACTCCCGCAGCGCCTCCGGGTCAACGGATGTGCGCTTGCCACGTAACATACTGATGGTCTGATCGAAAAAGGCGAGGAGGCGAGCATGAATCCGGCGCAGCATTCGAGACAACCCCGCCGTGGCGGGCTCGCCTCCTGGCGGGCCGCCGCGGCACTGGCACTGGCCGCATGCCTGGCCGCCTGCGCACAGGTGCCGGCCGAGGCCGGCGGCAGCACCGCCGCCACCGACCTGCGCTGGCTCAACACCGTCACCTACGGCGCTGACCAGGCCACCCTTGACGACCTGCGCAGGCTGGGCCGCAAGGGCTTCCTCGACCAGCAACTGACGCTGCCGCTGGCCGATCCACCCGAACTGGCAGCCGCCATCACAGCCTTGCCCAACCTGCAGGCCGACGCCGCCGCGCAGATCCAGGCCGCGCGCGACGCCCGCCAGCGCATCGACGCGCTGCCCGACGACGACAGCAAGCAGCAGGCCCGCCAGGTGCTGAACGCGCAGGGCCGCGAGATCGTGGCCGATGCCACGCGGCGCCACCTGCTGCGCGCGCTGTACTCGCCGGCGCAGCTGCGCGAGCAGATGACGTGGTTCTGGATGAACCATTTCAACGTCTACTCGGGCAAGGGCCAGGTCCGGCTGCTGCTGGCCGACTACGAGGAACGCGCCATCCGCCCGCACGCGCTCGGTCGCTTCCGCGACCTGCTGATGGCCAACGTGACCGCGCCGGCCATGCTGGTCTACCTCGACAATGCCCAGAGCAGCGCCAACCGCATCAACGAGAACTACGCGCGCGAGCTGATGGAGCTGCATACCATGGGCGTCTCCGGCGGCCCCAGCGGCTCCCGCTACACCCAGCAGGACGTGCAGGAGCTGGCGCGCGTGCTGACCGGCGTGGGCGTCAACCTGCGCGGCACGCCGCCGCCGCGGCTGCCGCCGGCGCGCGCGGGGCTGTATCGCAGTGAGGGCCTGTTCGAATTCAACCCCGCGCGCCACGACTTCGGCGCGAAGACGCTGCTGGGCCAGCGCATCGAGCCGGCCGGTTTCGACGAAGTGGCGCGAGCGGTGTCGATCCTGGCGCGCGAGCCGGCCACCGCGCGCTATATCAGCGCCAAGCTGGCGGCCTATTTCATCGCCGACAACCCGCCGCCGACGCTGGTCGAGCGCATGGCGCAGACCTTCACGCGCACCGATGGCGATATCGCCGCGGTGCTGCGCACCTTGTTCCTGGCGCCGGAACTGGACCGGCAACTGGCCGCGCCCACGCGCAAGTTCAAGGATCCGATGGTCTATGTGGTGTCGTCGATGCGGCTCGCCTATGAAGGCCGTCCCGTGGCCAACCTGCGCCCGGTGATGAACTGGCTGAACCAGCTTGGCGAGCCGCTCTACGGCCACGTGGCGCCGGACGGCTATCCGTCGTCGGAAAGCGCGTGGGCCAGCTCGGGCCAGATGGTGCGGCGCTTCGAGATCGCCCGCGCGATCGGCTCGGGGCCGGCGGGACTGTTTGCCGGCGATAGCGCGAGGCCGCGCGGCGCGCGCTTCCCGATGATCGGCAACAAGCTGTACTACGACACCATCGAAGCCACCCTTGGCCCCGCCACGCGCGCCGCGCTGGCCCAGGCCGAATCGCAGGCCGAATGGAATACCGTGCTGCTCGGTTCGCCCGAGTGGATGCAGCGCTGACAGGGAGCGGACCATGGAACGCCGACAATGGCTGAAAACGATGGGCGGCGCCACGCTGGGGCTGGCGCTGCCCGCCATCGCCTCGCGCGTCTATGCGCTGCCGGCGCAGGCCGATGCGCGCTTCCTGCTGGTGTTCCTGCGCGGCGGCTATGACGCCGCCAGCGTGCTGGTGCCGGCGGGCAGCGATTTCTACTATGCCGCGCGGCCCAATATCGCCATCCGGCGCCCGCCCGTGGCCGGTGCGGACGCTGACCCCAACGCGGCGGTGGCGTTGGCGCCGGCTTTTGCGGCCGACAGCACCGCGCGTGGCATCGGCGACTGGGCGCTGCACCCGGCATTGGCCGCGACGATGCTGCCGTTGTGGCAGCGCGGCCAGCTGGCCTTCGTGCCGTTCGCCGGCACGCACGACCTGTCGCGCAGCCACTTCGAGACCCAGGACGGGATCGAGGCCGGCTTGCCCGGCGAGGGCGAGGACCGCAAGGCCGTGGCCTCGCTGCGCGGCAGCGGCTTCCTGAACCGCCTGGCGCAGGCCATGGGCGGGCAGGCTGCGCCAGTGGCCTTCACCGACGGCCTGCCGATGGTGCTGTCCGGCCCGCGCGATGTGCCCAATGTCTCGCTCAAGGGCAGCGGCCGCACCCCGTTCGATGCGCGCCAGGCGAAGCTGCTGGCGCAGATGTACAGCGGAACCCGCTTTGAGTCGCTGATCGATGAAGGCTTCGAGTTACGCGAAACGGTGGCGCGCCAGGCGCAGCCGCAGCCCGGAATGTCGGGCAACGACGCCGGCACCATGGTCACGCGCATGCAGGAAATGCAGGCCGCCAACCGCCGCTCGCTCAGCGCGCGCGGTTTCGAGGTCGAGGCCCGGCGCATGGCCGGGCTGATGCGCGAGCGCTTCAACCTCGGCTTTATCGACGTGGGCGGCTGGGACACCCACGTCAACCAGGGCGGCGCGCAGGGGCAGCTGGCCGGCCTGCTCGACAACCTCGGCCGCGGCCTGTCTGCTTTCGCCGCCGAGATGGGTCCTGTATGGGACAAGACCACCGTGGTGGTGCTGTCCGAGTTCGGCCGCACCTTCCGCGAGAACGGCACGCGCGGCACCGACCACGGCCACGGCACGGTCTACTGGGCTGCGGGCGGCGCGGTGCGCGGCGGCCGCATTGCTGGCGAGCAGGTGGCGGTGGAACAGGCCACGCTCAACCAGAACCGCGACTGGCCGGTGCGCAATGAGTACCGGGCGGTGCTGGGCGGGGTCTTCCGCAAGTTGTACGGGCTGGATGACGCGCGGTTGGCGCAGGTGTTTCCGGGGGTCCGGGGGCGGGATATCGGGTTGGTGTAAATGGCGTGGCAACTGGATCCGATGTCAGTACAAGGGCCAGGTTTAAGGGAAAAGTGATGATCTAACGACGAGTTGGCTGATTGCACTTGCCTCCAATTTGGCATATGCTTTGGCATATGCTGAGGAGTTCCCGATGACCACGACAGATGAAATCCGCCATGTCAGGCTGTTTCGCAATGGCCGCAATCAGGCGATCCGGATTCCGCGCGAGTTCGAACTGCCGGGGGAGGAAGCCATTCTGCGCCGCGAAGGGAATCACCTCATCATCGAGCCGGTTGCTGCAATGCCATTGCGTTCCTTGCTGGCGCAATGGGAGCCTATCGACGTCGATTGGCCGACGATCGATAACCTGCCTGCCGAGGATGTCGACCTCTGATGTCCTTGTTCCTGCTCGATACGAACATCATTTCCGACGCGATTCGCAATACCCGCGGACCCTGTGCCGCTCGTATTGCCGCGCTCGAGCCTGACAGTCTGTGCACTTCCATCATTGTGGCGGCCGAACTCCGATTCGGAGCTGCCAAGAAAGGCTCTCCGGCGCTGAGCCAACGTGTCGGCCAGGCTTTGGCTGGCTTGCGTGTCTTGCCGCTGGGCGGCGATGCTGCCGCTTGCTACGGCGAGTTGCGCGCAGGACTGGAACGCAGCGGACGGGTGATTGGCGCCAATGACATGCTGATCGCGGCGCACGCTCTATCGCTGGGTGCCGTGCTAGTGACCGACAATATCGGGGAGTTTTCTCGCGTGGACGGATTGCGCTGCGAAAACTGGCTGAAGTAGGCCTTCAGGCCAGCGCATAGGCGCCAATCTCACGCTAGGCGGGAATAGCGAAATCGTCAGCCCGGCGCAGAATTGTTCGGGGTGCCGTTTGCCGGCGCAGGGGCATCGACTGGCGGCGAGGCGGGCGCAGGCGCCACTGGCGCATTGGCAGGCGCGGCCGGAACCGTGGGCGCGCTCGGATAAGCAGGCCGCACGGATGTGCCAGGCGGCGCCGTGGCTGCTGATGCTGCCGGCGTTTCCACTCCGCTTGCCGAAGTGGTGCCCATAGCAGAATCTGGCGGCACCGCAATCACCGTCTCCCCCCGGTCCAACGCCAGGCTGGAATCATCCGGGCCGACATCCCCCGCGGCAGACGACGCCGTGCCGGCCGGCGGCGCGACCTCGGCCTCCGGCGCGGGCAGCGCCGGACGGCGCGGTGCCGGGCGCGGCGCCGGGGTCTCGCTGGCCTTGTCGCGCGTGAACAGCTGGTTGAACCAGCCGCGCAGCTGCGTGCCCAGCGATGCGAACAGGCTGGTCTCTTCGTGCTCGGCAAAGCGCGCGCGGCCGTCGACGATGCGTGAGCGCAGCGCGCGCTGGTAGAAGTCGCCCACCATCGGCAGCGCGCTGTGCGCACCCTGGCCCCAGTAGTCGCTGCGCAGCGTGACGCGGCTGTCGTTGAAGCCGACCCAGGCGCCCGCCACCAGTTCCGGATGCATCAGAATGAACCAGCCGTCGGCGTTGTCCTGGGTGGTGCCGGTCTTGCCGGCCACGTCGGCGCGGATGCCGAAGCGCGAGCGGATGCTGGCGCCGGTGCCGCGGTCGATCACGTCGCGCATGACGTCGAGCAGGGTTTGCGTGGTGGCGGCGGGCAGCGCGTGCTCGGCGCGGGCCGGCCGGAATACCTGCAGCACATTGCCCTGTCGGTCTTCGATGCGCGTCACCATGGTGGGCGCGATGTAGTCGCCGGCGTTGGCGATGGTGCCGTAGGCGGCCACCATCTCCTTGAGCGTGACCGGGCTGGTGCCCAGCGCCAGCGACGGCACCAGGTCGAGCTGGCTGTCGCGCACGCCCATGTCGCGGGCCAGCCGCGCGACGCGGGACGGCCCCACTTCGTGCATGAGCTGGGCGGTGATGGTGTTGCGCGAATAGACCAGGCCGTCGCGCAGTGACATGGCGCGGCCGGTGGGGCGGCCTTCATCGGTGGGGCGCCAGACCTCGCCGCCGGCCAGTTCGATTTCCACCGGCTGGTCCATCAGCGTGTCGTCGGGGGTCTTGCCTTCTTCAAAGGCCGCGCCGTAGACAAAGGGCTTGAAGGTCGAGCCCGGCTGGCGGCGCGCCTGCTGCACGTGGTCGAACGCGTCCTGGGTGTAGTCGCGGCTGCCGACCCAGGCGCGGATCTCGCCGTTGCGCGGGTCGATGGCCAGGAAGCCGGCCTGGATGCGCGTCTTCTGCTGGTGCAGCGCGCGCATGAAGGCATTGTCGGACATCAGATGGCGCAGCGCCTCTTCCGGCGCGGTGCCGGCGGCGATGGCGGCACGGTACTCCGGGGTCTCGCGCACGAAGGCCTGCACCAGCGGCATGTTGGCGGCCCAGCCCGCGCGCGGCGCCCAGGCCGCGTTGGCGATAGCCTGCAGCCGGTTGCCCTGCTGCACCACGGCCTGCGTGGCCATGGCCTGCAGGCGGGCGTCGATGGTGGTATGCACCACCAGCCCATCGGCGTAGATGTCGTAGCCATTGCGGTCGGCCCAGCCGATCAGCCACTTGCGCAGTTGCTGCGCGAAGTGCGGCGCGGGGCCGGGCGGCTCGGTCTGGCGTTCGAAGTCGATGCGCAGCGGGCGCTTCTTCAGCTGCTCGTAGCGCGCCGCATCCAGCTTGCCGCGCTTGACCATCTGGCCCAGCACGATATTGCGCCGGTCCAGCGCGCGCTCGGGGTTGAGTACCGGGTTGTAGTAGCTGTTGCCCTTGAGCATGCCGATCAGCGTGGCGCTCTGCAGCACGTCCAGCGAGCGGGCCGGGCGGTCGAAGTACGTGCGCGCCGCCATCTCGATGCCGAACGCGTTGTACAGGAACGGCACGGTATTGAGATAGGTCTCGAGGATCTCGTCCTTGGTATAGAGCGCCTCGATCTTCAGCGCGGTGATGGCTTCCTTGAGCTTGCGCGTCAGCGTGGGCGCGCGGCCGATTTCATCGGGATACAGGTTGCGTGCCAGCTGCTGGGTGATGGTGGACCCGCCCTGGCGGTCGCCGGAAAAGGTATGCACCGCGGCCGAGGCCAGCCGGCGCCAGTCCAGCCCGTGGTGCTGGTAGAAGCGATGGTCTTCGGTGGCGATCAGCGCAGCCACCACATTGGGCGAGATTTGCGACAGCGGCACCCAGTCGCGGTTGGCCCACTTGAACACCGCCAGCTCCTTGCCGTCGGCGGACAGCACCTGCGCCGGCTGCTCGGACTTGGCCTTGCGGATATCGCTGATGCCCGGCGTGAACGGGATCAGGACCAGCACATAGAGCAGGAAGGCGGCCGGGATGGCGGCCAGGCCCACCAGCACGCCGCACCGCGTGGGGCGCAGTGACCCGGGCCGGGTCAGGCCGGCGCGTGCAAGGCGCGCGGCCATGCCTGACAGGCGTTGCTGGAGGGGGGCAGGCAATGAAGCCTGCAGCGAGGCGAGCAGCGGGGCAAGCCGGGTCTTGATCTCAGCCAGCCTCATGAGGCGAAGCGGTCGAGGCACAGGCACATGGCGGCACGGGGCACTGGCATTACCGTCGTCGGAAAAGCATGCATCGTACCAAAACGTTCCCCTTGGTTACAGGGAAAACCCCCATTTGCGGCTATCCGCCACTTCCTGCTGCAAAGCATGGGTCACAAAGGTTTCATATTGCGCCGCGACAATGCCGAGTCCGCAACTTGTGCGGACGATGCGCCGTTGCCGGGTTGCCCGGCTGGACCGGGTTGGCCTTGCCGACCCGGCCTGGGTCCGGCGCGGTGTCGTGCCTCAAACAGAACACAGAGAAATTACAGTGAAGAAAGCTTTCCTTGCAATGACGGCAGCAGCGGCTGCGTCGGCCGTATCCGGGGTGGCGTCGGCCCAGTCCGCGTCGAACGTTACGCTTTACGGCATCGTCGATGCCGGCGTCGAAGTGATCAGCCACGTGCCGGGCAGCAACGGCGCCCAGGGTACGGCAACGCGCCTGAACTCTGGCAACTTGTCCGGCTCGCGCTGGGGCCTGCGCGGCACCGAAGACCTGGGCGGCGACCTGAAGGGTATCTTCGTGCTGGAGAGCGGGTTCGACATCGATACCGGCACCTCGGGCCAGGGCAACCGCCTGTTCGGCCGCCAGGCCTACGTCGGCCTGCAGGGCGGCTGGGGCGCGGTCACGCTGGGCCGCCAGCAGAATTCGCTGTACGACCTGTTCGGCGCCTTCGACCCGATGGGCGTGGGCCCGCGCTACTCGCTGAACAGCGTTGACTCGGCCTTCAACGGCCGCGCCGACAACGCCATCAAGTACACCGGCAAGTTCGGCGGCCTGACCGCCACCGGCTTCTACAGCTTCGGCCGCGACAACAACGGCGAAGTCCCGGGCGAGCCCAAGGTCGCGCGCAACTTCGGCGGCGGCCTGTCGTACGCCGCAGGCGGCTTCTCGGTCGGCGCGGCTTACGACCAGTACCAGGGCGCCACCGTGGCGCTGCAGGACCGTGCCGCCAAGCGCGCCGCGGTGGGTACCGCCTATGCCTTCGGCGACGCCAAGGTGTTTGCCGGCTACCGCTGGCTGAAGGACGACGGCGTGTCGAGCGCCAGCGCCGCTTCGACCCGCAGCAACGTGTACTGGGCTGGCGCGCAGTACCGCTTCACGCCTGCCTTCCAGCTTACCGGCGCGGCCTACTACAACGACACCCGCAATAGCGATGCGGATCCGTGGATGTTCGTGCTGTCGGCGGACTACTCGCTGTCCAAGCGTACGGATGTGTACCTGAATGTTGGCTACTCGAAGAACAAGTCGGGTTCGGCGCTGGGCTTGAATGGGGTTGGTACGGTGGTGGCTGGTGAGAACCAGACTGGTGCTACCGTTGGCCTGCGTCATCGCTTCTGAGCGTAATCGCCTGATGCCCGCCTGGCAGGGGGTGATGCCTGCATGGGTGGGCGATTAACTGTCATATCGACACCTGCGGATTGCATTGCGGGGTTCGTTGGGCCGGTTGGTTTGATCGGCTCTTTTTTCTCTGGTCCTCGCCCTTGGTTGCGGGGTGTCTTTGTTGGCGATGACTACTGATACCCCGCCGCCCCAATAAACTGCCCAAACCTCTCACACCAGATCACCACCGCCCCATACCGCGCCGGATCCACGCCAGCCGGCAACGCCACGGTGAAGTTGCCAAAGGTCTTCAGCTCACCAACCTGCAGCGACCGGTCCTTGATCCGAAGGAAGGCCTCCTTGTTGTCGACAAACTCCGGCGCCAGGTAGATCCGATAATCCGGCCCCGGCGCAACGCTGCCTTCAAAGGCAAGCGCGTGCGGCGAAACATGGAGCTGGCCGCTGGCCCAGTGCAACGCGTCGCTCCCCGCCAGGTCTTTGCGGAAGGTGCCGGTGTAGCGCGACTGTTGTGCCACAATCTGCACTTGCTCGGCACTGGCCCCGGCCTGTTCCGTCAGGATCGGCAAGACATAGATGCCCGCACCAAAGCCCACGGCCAGCGCGGCAAGATGGGTCAGCACAAGGATGGCGGGCTTGCGGAGCGGGTTGGCCGGCATGTTTTTCTCCCGAAGGCATGAGGATGCGGGTAAGTCGATGCCGGGGCCGGATCCTGACAGATCTGTGGTGCCTTAGCACATTCGCAACGGTTTCACCAATCCAACACACGGAAGTGGTTATGATTTGGTAGTCGCCTTGTCGAGAAGCTGCCTATGACCCTCCACGTCACGATCCGCACCATCCGTACCGGCACGCTGCAATCCGCCCGCTATCAGGCGCGCGTCTATCTCACCACCGATGCCGAGGCTCTGCCGTTGCTTGCAACGGACTGGAGCGAGCGCGAGGCCGAAGCCTTCCGTACCGCGCAGTTCTGGGCGCAGCGCCACGCCTATGTGGTGTCTAATCCACGCGCCGGGACTTTCTACGGAGTTTCGTGCCGGCGCTGAAGCCGGCACGCGGTTGGCGCGGTGCCCCCGCATTGTGGCTGGCGGCCATCCTGGCCCTGGCCGGCTGCACCGCCGAAAACGTCGTCGGCTTCCTGTCGGGCGGTCGCGATGGCTTGTGGCGCAACGTGCAGCAGCGCTGCCTTGGCAATACTGCGGCGGCGCATCCCGATTGCGCGCAAGTGGACCGGTCCCAGGGACTGGTGCTCTACAAGGACGCGATCGGCAAGTCGCACTACCTGGTGATCCCGGCACGGACGGTGACCGGCATCGACGATGCCAAAGCCTGGGACGGCGCAGGCGCCAACCCCTGGGCCTTCGGCTGGGCCGCGCGCGGCATCGTTGGCCGCTCGCTTGGCAAGGCCGTGCCTGACGACATGCTGGGCCTGGCGATCAATTCCCGCGCCTCGCGCAGCCAGGACCAGCTGCATATCCATCTCGATTGCATCAGCGCGGCCGCGCGCGCCGTGGTCAATGGCGCGGCCGGGCCGATCGGCACCGGCTGGACTGCGCTGCGGCTCGAGGGCAAGCCGGTGCGCGCGATCTTTGTGCCGGCCGGCGCGCCGCGGCTGGCGGTCGACCCTTTCCAGCTTGTGCGTGACGGCACCAGGGGGAGCGCCGCCGCAGCGCCACCGGACCGTGGCATCTTTGTCACCTATGTGCAGGAACGGCAGGGCGGGGCAGGCTTTGTCGTGATCGACCAGCCCGTCGACACGGCGGCTGGCAGCAACGGCCACGCCAGCGATTTCCTGGACCGGCGCTGCAGGCTGGCCGAAGGCTTGTCGAGCGCGCCGGGCTGATCGGCGGCCAGCGCCGGGCCTCACTGCGCCCGGGTGCCCGAAGCCGCAGGCGTTTCAACGGGCTTCGCAGGCGTTTCAATGGGCTTCGCGGGCGTTCCGCTGGGCTTGGCGGGCGTCCCGCCGGGTGTCGCCAGCGCGTCCAGCGCCTTGGCCGCCGCCAGGTGCTGCGGGATCATCAGCCCTTCACGCGCCGTTGCCACGGCGATCTGTGCGCCCTGGGCGCTGCCGCGGGCGACAAAGTCGCGCCCGTGGCGGTAGACCAGCCGCGTCAGCTCGGCCACTTCGGTATCGGACAGGTCCGGCCCGGTCACCAGGATCGCCGCCGTGGCGATGGTGCGTACCGGCGTGTGCAGGCCGGGATAGGTGCCCGGCGCGATGGTGGCGCTGAAATAGCCCGCTTTCTGCCCAACCATCGCGGTGATGACCCGTTCATCCAGCGGCAGCAGCCGCAGCGGCATTTCGCCCAGCGCGTCGCGGATGCTGTCGGCCGGCACGCCGATCACCTGGATCACCGCGTCGACCTGGTTCTGGCGCAGCGCCACCAGCCCGGTGCTCAGCCCGACTTCCTCGGCCTTGAAGTCCTTGTCGGTCAGGCCGTGCGCTGCCAGCACGCGCAGCGCGGTCACGCGCGAGGCTGAGCCCCGCTCGCCCACGGCGATGCGCTTGCCGCGCAGCTCGGATACCGAGCGGGCGGGATCGGCGTCGCGCACCAGCACGTGCACGGGCTCGGGGTAGAGGCTGCCGATGGCGCGCAGCGAGGCTTGCGGGCCGTCGGCGGCAAACGCGCCCTTGCCCTCGTAGGCTTCCAGCGCCGCGTCGCCCTGCGCCAGCGCCACCGAGACCTTGCCGGCGCGCAGCAGCCGCAGGTTCTCTTCTCCGCCGTGCGTGACCAGTGGGATCGCGCGCACGCGCGCCCCGTCCACCAGCGCCTTCGCAAAGCGCAGGTACTGGCCGTGTTCGGCGCCGGCGGCAATGGCATAGCCCTCGTTGACCCGTGCCAGCCGCGCGCGGATGTTGGCGTGCGCGGTGGTCAGTTCCTGCTCGATCACGGCGCGCTGTGCCGGCGAGGCATCCTTCTGCACGGACTCGATCACCTTGCGCATAGCGTCCAGGATCGCCGCCGGGCCCCTTTGCGCATCGGCGGCGACGGCCGGGGCTTCCGCGGGGCGGTAGCCGGCCGGCAGCACGCCGACCCAGCGCTCGCCGTCGCGCCGGTACAGCGCCGTGCCATGCGCGCGGATGATGTCGCCGGCCTTGTTGCCGCCGCTGGTGATGCCGGTGATGCCGCGCGGGCCCGCGCCCAGTGCCGACACCAGCCCGGCCACGCCGGGCGAGTCCCACGCGCCGAAGTCGTAGTCGCGCAGCAGTTTCAGTTCCGCATCGAAATACACCACGCGGCGGGTCTCGCCGGCCGGGGCCTTGGTGTCGGCCTGCGAGCCGCGCCGGTCCAGGCCGGCCAGTTCCACCGTGCCCGGCGGCAGCGCCTGCGCCAGCCGCTCGTTGATGCCGGTGCGGATGCCGTCCGCGGGCGGGCCGCCGCCGCAGCCTGCCAGCCAGGCGCTGGCCAGCAAGGCAAAGAGAAGGGTGAGGAGGGCGCGGCGCATGTCAGCCTCCGATCAGCGGCAATGCCAGCAGCATGGTCAGCACGAAGGCGTTCATCAGGTCGACGAAGAACGCGCCGGCCAGCGGCGTGATCAGGTAGCTGGTGGGTGCCGGCCCGTAGCGGGACGTGATGGCGCGCATATTGGCCATGGCGGTGGCGGTCGATCCCATGTTGAAGCCGATAAAGGCGGCCGAGGTGACCGCGGCCTCGTAGTCGCGCCCCATGAAGCGGAAGCACACCAGCACCACATAGAGAATGATGAAGACCACCTGCATGGCGATGATCAGCAGGAAGGGGCCTGCGGACAGCGCCACCTCGGCCAGGTCCAGTGCCATCATGGTCATTACCAGGAACAGCGACAGGCAGACATTGGTGATCAGGTCGGTGGCGCGGTCGTCAAAGCGCAGCCCGATAAAGGGCAGCAGGTTGCGGATGGCGATGCCGAGCATCATGCACCACAGAAAGCCGGGGATGGTGATGGGGCCGGCGGGCATCTGCGCGGCGATCCAGCGCCCGCCGATCACCGCGGCCAGCATGCCGGCCAGCGCCGCCAGCGCACCGACGGTAGTGATGGGCGAGATGGCGGCGGCTTCTTCCTCGGTGTCGCCGGCCTCGCGCGCGGTCGAGCGCAGCTTGTAGTGCGAGATCAGGTATTGCGCCACCGGGCCGCCGATGATGCCGCCCACGATCAGGCCGATGGTGGCCACCGTCATCGACAGGTCCATCACCGCCTGCAGGTTGTTGACCTCGGCAAAGCGCTCGGCATAGGCGGCACCGGTGCCGTGGCCGCCCACCAGCGTGATCGATCCGCTCACCAGCCCGAAGATGGGATGCAGGTCCAGCGTCCGGGCCATGGCCACGCCTACCACGTTCTGCACCAAGATATAGGGCAGCAGGATGATCAGGAAGATCACCAGCGCCTTGCCGCCGCGCTTGAGCATGCGCAGGTCGGCGCAGAGCCCGACGCCGCCGAAGAACATCAGCAGCAGCACCGGCTTCATGCCGGGATCGATTACCACGCGGAAGTCCGCTGCCGCCAGCGCCACGGAGGCGAGGATCGCGAACAGCAGCCCGCCGGTGACAGGGTCGGGAATGTTGTAGCGCGCCAGCACGCCGACGCTGCGGTTGACCAGCGTGCCGATCAGCAGCACCACGACGGCAGTCAGCAGCGAACTCAGCAGGTCGAGGTTCATCGGGCCGTCCTGGCGGAGAGGGTTGCGGGGTAATGCCATCGGGCGCCGCTGGCCGTGCCGGGGGTGCACTGGCCGCCGGCAGTGCCTGACGGGGAGCATGCATCACTACGGGTTGTAGACGCGCGGGTGGAATAAGGCAAGGAAAGGATGGGACGGGGGCCGCCCCGGGCGTCGGCTCAGCGCGCCCGCAACGCGTCCACGATATTCATCCGCGCCGCGCGCACCGCCGGCAGGAAGCCGCCTGCCAGCCCCATCACCATCGAGAACGCCAGCGTCTGCAGCGCGATGGCCGGGGTCAGGATGAAGCGGAACGAAAGATCCGCGAAGGTCTGAAAGTTGGTGGTCGAGAACGAGGCGAACTGCATCAGCGCGGCGCATGCCAGCCCCGCGATACCGCCCACCAGCCCGAGCAGCGCGGCTTCGATCAGGAAGGCGGCCAGCACGTTGACGCGCTTGAAGCCCAGCGCGCGCAGCGTGCCGATCTCCGCAACGCGGTTGGCCACCGAGGCGTACATGGTGATCATGGCGCCGATCATCGCCGCGACCGAGAAGATGGTGGACAGCGTGAAGCCCAGGATATTGATAAAGCTGGACAGCGCCTTGGACTGGTCGCTGTAGAAGGCCTGCTCGCGCTTGGCCTCGTCCGCCAGCCGCGGGTCGACGTCGATATCGGCGCGAAAGCGGTCGAACAGCGCCGTATCCGCCAGCCGCACCACCATCGACGAATACGCATTGCGCCGGAACGACTGCATCAGCTGGTCCACGTCGCCCCAGATCTCGGAGTCGAAGCCGCTGCCGCCGGCGTCGAAGTGGCCGACCACGGTCCAGTCGCGCTGGGCAAAGCGCAGGTGCTCGCCGATCTGCACCCCGGCAAAGCCGCTGGCGATGCTGCTACCGACGATGATTTCGGACGAGCCCGGCCGGAACATGCGCCCGGCCACCAGCCGCACCTGCGGGCGCAGGTCCATGCCCGGCGGCGAGATGCCGCGGATCACCACGTTGGACGGCTGCCCGGTGCTGGTCTTGGTGAGCGAGATCAGCACCACCGCCTCGCGCGAGGCCAGCGGCCGGCCCGCGCCGCTCATGGCCACGGCCGGGTGCATCTCCATGATGCTGGCCTGGTCGCGGGCGACCGCGCTCTGGATCTCGGTCTCGGCACCCTTGCGGATCACTACCACGTTGTTCTGCTCGCCGGTGGTGACCAGGGTCTTCTTCAGGCCGGCGTCCAGCATCAGCATGGTGGCAAAAACAAAGACCACCAGCGCCAGCCCGCCCGCGGTCAGGGCGGTGGTCAGGCGCCTGGCCCACAGGTTGCGCGCGATATAGGTCAGCGGGATCGCCACGTCAGCCTCCGTGCGCTAGCCGATGGCCCGCAGGCCCTCGACGATGCGCACGCGCGCAGCCTGCACCGCCGGCACGATGCCGGCAAACACGCCCACCGCCAGCGCGCAGGCCGCCTGCAGCTGCATGGTCTGGGGCGACACGGTGAAGACCGGGAACACGCCGCCCACGGCCTGCTTGAAGGCGCTTGCCACCGGCGGCGTCGCCAGCATGCCTAGCGCGCCGCCGGCCACGCAGATCGCCAGCGACTCGCCGAACACCAGCAGCGCCAGGAAGCCGGGGCCGAAGCCCAGCGCCTTGAGCGTGGCGTATTCCACGGTGCGCTCGCGTGCGCTCATCGCCATGGCGTTGGCCATCACCGCCATGATGATCACGATCACCACGTAGGACACCACGCGGATCGCCGCGATGATCTGGTTGGACATGGCGACAAAGCCCAGCTGGAAGGCCTGCTCGGTCTCAGTCAGCGTTTCTGCCAGCGAATTGCGGAACACCGCATCGACATTGCGCGAGATCGCGGCGGTGTTGTCGGGGTTGTCCACGCCCAGCACAAAGACGCCGACCTGGTCGGCCTGGCGCGGGGTGCGCTTGCGCACGGTCTCGTTCAGGTATTCCCAGTGGAACACCATCTGGCGCGTGATAGTGCTCTCGTCGCGCCCCTCCATGATGCCGCGCACCACGAACTCCCAGGTGCCGGGGTAGATGGTACCCTTGATCGGGACCACGTCGCCGAGCTTGAAGCCGAACTGGTCGGCCAGCTGGCGCCCGACCAGCGCGCCCTTGCGGTCGCGCTGGTAGTCGGCGCGCTGCTGGTCGGGCACGATGAATTCCGGGTAGAGGTCGAGGTAGTTGTCAGATACCGCGAACTGCGCGAAGAAGTTCTTGGGATCACGATAGACGCCACCGAACCAGTTGGAGCGCGCCACCGAGGCCACGCCGTCGACGCCCTTGATGCGGCTTTCATAGCTCAGCGGCAGCGGAAACACCAGCGAGATCGCATTGCGCGTCACCAGACGCGCGCTGGACGCCGCAGACGCGCCCGCATACCAGGCGTCGATCACCGTCTGCAGCAGCCCGAACGCCAGCACCGCGATCACCAGCCCGAACACCGTCAGCGCGGTGCGCAACTTGTGCCGCAGTGCATTGCGGGTGATCAGCTTGAGTGCGTACATGACGATCTAGGCAATCTCGCCACGGATCAGCTCCCCCTTCTCCAGGTGCACCAGCGACCCCGCCGCTGCGGCGGCGTGCGCATCGTGCGTGACCATGATGATGGTCTTGCCGGCATCGGCATTGAGCCGCTGCATCATCGCCAGGATCTCGGCGGCGGAGGTGCGGTCGAGGTCGCCGGTGGGCTCGTCGGCGACGATCAGCGCGGGGTCGGTGATCAGCGCGCGCGCGATCGCCACGCGCTGCTGCTGGCCGCCCGACAGCTCCGACGGGTAGTGGCTCATGCGGTCGGCCAGATTGACCATGCCCAGCACCAGTTCCACGCGCGCGCGCCGCTCCGCGCGCGGCAGGCTGGTCAGCATCAGCGGCAGCTCCACGTTCTCGAACGCGGTCAGCACCGGCATCAGGTTGTAGAACTGGAAGATAAAGCCGACGTTGGCGGCGCGCCAGTCGGCCAGCTCGGCTTCCGGCAGCCGCGTGATGTCCAGCCCCGCCACGTGCAGCGTGCCGCTGTCGGGCCGGTCGATGCCGGCGATCAGGTTCAGCAGCGTGCTCTTGCCCGAGCCGGACGGCCCCATCAGCGCAACAAATTCGCCTTCGCCGATATCGAGCGAGATATCGGTCAGCACCGGCACGGTCTGCACGCCGCGCCGGTAGGATTTGGCGACGTGGCTGATCTGCACCAGCGGTGCTGCGCTCATGCGGTCCTCTCTACGGCTTGGCCACGGTGATGCGGTCGCCGTCGCCGAGATTGTCGGCCGGCGAAAGCACCAGCACGTCGCCGGGCTTGACGCCCTGCACGGCCACCAGTTCGCCCAGCTTGGCGCCGGTCTTGACCTGCACCTCATGCGCACGGCCGTCCTTCACAACATAGGCCAGCTCCCGGCCCTGGCGCGTGACCACGGCGGCGGGCTGCACCGCCACCACCGGCTGGCGGTCCTGCGCCGAGGCTGCGCGCGACAGGAAGGCGATCTTGGCGCTCATGTCCGGCAGCACGCGCGCATCGCGGTCGACAAAGCGCACCTTGACCAGCACGGTGGCCTTGGAGCGGTCCACCGTCGGCACGATGCGCGACACCTGCCCCGCCAGCCGCAATCCCGGCAGCGCATCCAGCAGCAGCTCGCACGGCTGGGCGGCGCGGATCTTGCCGATATTGGATTCGGCGACATCGGCTTCCACCTCCAGCGTCTCCATGTCGGCGATGGTCACGATCGCGCCCTTGGTGTCGGCGGCGGCGGAGAAGGGGGTGATGTTGTCGCCCACGTTGGCATGCTTGACCAGCACCACGCCATCGAAGGGCGCGCGCACCACGGTCTGCTCCACCGCGACCTCGGCCGCGCGGGCATTGGCCTGGGCCGAGGCGATCGACGCACGCGAACTGTTTACCGAGGCCCGCGCCTTGTCAAAGCGCGCCACGTCGGCGTCATACTGGGTGCGAGAGATGGCGTTCGGCACGATCAGGATCTTCGAGCGGCGCAGGTTCACCTCGGCGTCCTTCAGTTCGGCCTGCTGCAGTGCCAGGTTGGCCTGCGCCACCTGGACCTGTGCCTGCGCCTGCGCGAACGAGGCGGCGACGTCCTTGCTCTCCAGCCGTGCGATGATCTCGTCCTTCTTCACATGCGAGCCCTCCAGCACGCCCAGCCATTCCAGCCGGCCCTGCGCCTTGGACGCGACCGCCGCCTTGCGCTGCGGCACGACATAGCCGGTGGCATTGAGCACGGTGAAATTCTGCGTGGGATAGGCGGAGGTGACGGTGACGGTCTGCACCGCCCGCGGCCCGGCCAGCTTCATGGCGATGCCGGCCAGGGCCAGCACGGCCAGCGTGATCACTGCGTAGCGCAGCCACCTGCGCCGGGGGCGGATGCTGGCGCCGGCCGCGGCGGCGCCGCGGTCGATTTTCAGCCTGGACAGATCATGGTCAGCCACTGCGCGCTTCCTCTCGCTGTGATGGGCGGGGCTCCCAGTATAGCGGCGAGTGAAAGGGTGTCCATGGTCAGCGAGCGGGAGTAGAACCACTTGTTTGCTCCTCTCCCGCTTGCGGGAGAGGGCTAGGGTGAGGGCCGGAGCATCCACGGAGTACAGCCGGTGGTTTGCCAGCGCCTTCCCCCACCCTCTGCCCCTCTCCCGCAGGCGGGAGAGGGGAGCAAACCGGCTGCGCAATCAACGTTGTCAGCTAGTGACTGGTCTCCACCGCCAGCTTCAGCTTCGCCAGCGCGAAATCCCATTGCCGCCCGATCGCTTCCAGCGACCGGCGCGCGGCTTCGACCTGGCCGGGCTCGAACTGCCACAGGCGCTCGCGGCCGGCGCGGCTGTCGCGCACCAGCCCGGCCTGCGCCAGCACCTGCAGGTGCTTGGTGACCGCCTGGCGCGTCATGGCGCTGCCCGCGGTCAGCTGCGCGATCGACATCGTGCCGCCCGCGCACAGCGCTGCCACCAGCCGCAGCCGGGTTTCGTCGCCAAGCGCGGCGAAGACGGTCGCGGCATCGCGCAGTTCCAGCGCGGGGGAGGTTTCAGGCTGCGCCGCTGACATGCTTCCGGACATTTTCCATTTGCCCGTCCCAGCCGCCGCTGTTCATGCGGAAGGCCTCCATGCGGCGTTCGGGCGGGATCTGGTCGAAGCCGGATTCGACCACGGTCAGCAGCGTGCCGCCTTCGGCTTCCTTCAGCTCGAACACCACCATCGTGGGCGGTTCGGCCGAATAGTCGCGGCCGCGCTCCATTGGCGCCGGATGCCAGCGCCAGGACAACAGCCGGGGCGGCTCCATGCGTTCGACCTCTACGTCGAACTTCAGGTATTCATAGCCGGGATAGGTGATGCTGCCCACGGCCCGCTGACCGGGTGCGAAGGTCACGCCGTCGAATTTCACGCCAAACCAGCTGCCGAAGGTGTCGGCGTCGGCCAGCGCGTGCCAGACGCGTTCGATGGGGGCGGCCAGCAGGACGCTGCGCTCGATGCGGTCGGTGGATGAAGCCATGTCCGGTCTCCTTGTTCACGCATGAATAGGCAACTTCGTGGTGGCATGTTAGGAGACCGGACGGGGAAATGCAACCAAAAGGTTGCGAATGACCGCGGTATGCTCAGAGGTCCAGCACCAGCCGCTGGCCCTTGCAGCGCGACACGCACAGCATCATCGTCTTCTGCGCGGCCTTTTCGGCATCCGACAGGTACTGGTCGCGGTGATCGGCCTGCCCTTCGACGATGGCGGTCTCGCAGGAGCCGCAGATGCCTTCGCGGCACATGCAGTCCACCTTGATACCCGCCTTCTCGATGGCGCGCAGCAGCGGTTCGTCGGCGCCGACCTGCAGCGTCAGCCCGCTCTTCTGCAGCACGGCCTCGAAGGCGCCGCCGGTGGCGTCGACCTCGTTGCGGAACTGCTCGAAGTGGATGCGCCCCGCGTCCCAGCCCGCGGCGCGCGCCGCGTTGACCACGGCGTCGTTCAGCGGCACCGGGCCGCAGACATAGACGTGCGTGTCGGCAGGCTGCGCGGCGATCAGCGCGGCGAGGTCGAGCATGGTGCCGCTGTCGCTCTCGTACAGGTGAAGCTGGCCGGGCTGCAGCGTGGCGGGCAGCACGTCCAGGAAGGCGGCGGACTGGGCGTTGCGGAAGCAGTAGTGCAGTTCGAACGCCGCGCCGCGCGCGGCCAGCGCCTGGATATGCGTCATGAAGGGCGTGATGCCGATGCCGCCGGCGATCAGCAGGTGGCGGCGGGCGCCGTGGTCCAGGCTGAACAGGTTGCCGGGAGCGCCGATATGCAGTTCGTCGCCTTCGCTGACCTGCTCGTGCATATAGCGCGAGCCGCCGCGCGAAGCCTCTTCCAGCCGCACCGCGATCTGGTAGTGGCCGGGCTCGCCCAGCGTGCTGGTCAGCGAATAGGCGTTGCGCAGCCGGCCGCCGTCCATATGGACGACCACGTGGCTGCCGCTGTCGAAGGCGGGCAGCGCGCCGCCTTCGCAGGGTTGCAGGGTGAAGCGCTTGATGCCGGCGGCCAGCGGCTCGACGCGGCCGACGCGCACGCGGAGCGTGTCAGTCATGGCGGTACCTCGGAATTCAGGAAAAGCAGGGAAATCGGGAAGGGGGTCAGGCCGCCACCGGGCCGGCCTGCCGGAGCCGTCAGGTGATCACCGTCAGCTTGGCAGCGATCCACACCACCAGCCCGCCGACGATCAGCGCCACGTAGGGCAGCGCGCCAGCGCGCGCATTGGGCAGCTCCATGTCGCGGCGCATCGACTCGGGGAAGCGGCCCTTGTCCTGGATGTAGTGGCGGTAGACGAACACCGGCACGATCAGCAGCGCGGCGATCAGGCCGTTGCGCAGTGTGTGCTCGCCCTGGAAGTTGGCGCCGGCACCGACGAATGCCAGGTCGAAGAAGCCGAAGAACGCGCCCAGTGCCAGCAGCCAGTTCTTGCACTTGTAGGGCCGGGCCCAGTCCGGGCGGTCCATGCGGTGGATCCAGCCCGACTGCAGGTTCAGGAACACGAAGATCATGTAGCAGACGTTGCTGATCGACAGCACCGCCATGTAGTTCGACATCAGCAGCAGGAATAGGTTGAACACCAGGTCCGTCCACATGGCGCGCGTGGGCGAGCCGTGCTCGTTCACGTGCGAGAGGTAGCGCGGCAGCCAGCCGTCGAGCGAGGCCTGGTACAGCGTGCGCGACGAACCCATCATCGAGGTCATCACGATCAGCAGGATCGCCAGCACCAGCATCACCACGATCACGTTGAACACCACCGCGCCGCCGCCGACGAACCTGGCCATGGCCGCGCCCACGCCGGAGCCGTCGACGATGGCCGGTTCCAGCATGCCCGACAGGCCCAGCGAGCCCTGGAAGGCGATCGGCACCGCGATGAACATGAACAGGCACAGCACGCCGGACCAGAAGATCGCCTTGAAGGTGTCCTTCTGCGGATCCTTGAACTCACGCGTGTAGCACACTGCGGTCTCGAAGCCGAAGGTCGACCAGCAGGCCAGGAACATGGCGCCCATGGCGGTGCTGATGCCGGCGGCGTTCCAGCCGCCCAGCACCGGCGCGCCGGCCGCGTCTTGGGTCAGCGGCAGCAGCGGCAGGAAGCTGGTGGACGGCATGTCGCCGGTGAACATCGGCACCAGCGCGATCAGCACCAGCGGCGTCAGCGAGGCAATGCCCAGGATGCGCTGCGTGGTGGCCGCGGCCGAGGCGCCGCTGTGCTGCAGCTTGAAGGTGATCAGCAGAAAGGCGGTGGCCAGGATGAAGATGGAGTTCACCCGCAGCGTCAGGCCCTTGCTGACAACGCCCAGGTCCAGCAGCGTCAGCTGCCAGGTGTTGATGACCGAGTCGGGCGGGAACAGCGCGCTCAGCATGTAGCCGGCGGCGAGGCTGGTGCCCAGCGCCAGCATCGGCGACCAGGCTACCCAGTTGCACCACACCGAGACCGGTGCGACGAACTTGCTGTAGCGCACCCAGCCGAGCGCGCCGTACACCGAGGCGCCGCCGGACTTGTGCGGATACAGGCCCGAGATCTCCGCATAGACGAAGCACTGCACAAAGCCGACCAGGATGGCGAGGATCCAGATCACCCAGGCCGGGTTGCCGATGGTGGCGGACACGCCGCCGATGGTGAAGAGCACGCCCGCGGGCACGCCGCTGGTGACCCAGAAGGCATCCTTCCAGGTCAGGGTGCGCTGCAGTTCATGCGATTGGGTTTGCTGCTGTGGTTGGGCGGGGGCGAGCGGCGCCTGCGCGCCGATCGACAGCACGTCTTTCTGTGAATACACGATGTCTCCTTGCTTCCCGGGTTGCCGTTTATCTGGAGCTGCGCTCCGTCACGGTCTGCCGTCTGCGGTCTGGGTGGGTACGTTGCGGTACTGCCTGCCGGGGTTACGACGGTCGGGAATGTCTGGCGGGGATTCTGGGGGCGTTTCTCATCCTTGTCTCCTGTTGTCATCCCGGGTTGCCATGCGGCCCGTTACGGGGTCTCAGGCTTTCCGGTATCTCGTCGATTCACCATTAGTTAATTATGTTACCAAGGGTGTTTTGAGGTGAGTATAGAAACGGCTGGGAGCCAAGGCAACGGAAGATTTGTATCGCGTTGCAAAGCGTCCCGGCCGCCTCTTCCTTACTGCTGCGCTGGCTGTCCCGGGCGCGGCCCGCCCAGCGTTTCCACCACCGCATGCCCTGCCCGCCGGTTGCGCCACCAGCCCACCAGCGTCAGCCCCAGCCAGAAGCACTGGGTCAGGAACGAGGCCAGGTTGAAGGCGCCGGTCAGCGAGACCAGGATGCAGCTCGGCCCGATCACGTTGAGGACGACGGCCAGCCTGCCGGTCGGGGATTTGTGCAGGACCTGCACGGCAAAATGCGCGGCAACGTAGGCGGCAACGCCGACAAGTCCGGTCGCGTCGGTAAGACCCAGGGAGGCCATGGTGGTAGGAAGCGGTAAAACAGCGGTTGAAGATTGCCGTCAGAACGTCTTGGTCAGCGAGACCAGGAACGTGCTTTTCAGCGGGTTGGAAACGGAAGGGTTGCCGGACGAATCCAGCGCCCCGGTGGTGTACTTGTCGTAGACGTCGGTGCGCCCCCAGCCGCGGGTATAGGCGCCGGTCACGGTCCAGCCGCCCTCGAAGGCCTTGGACAATGCCACGCGCACGTCGCGGAAGCTGTAGGCGGAAAAGTTGCGCACGCGCTCCTGGCCGTAGTGCAGCAGCAGCGAGACGCCGTGGCCCAGGTCGAAGGTGCCGTTGATATCCAGGTAGCCCGAGCCGCGGCTGTGCAGGTCGTTGCCGGCGAGCAGCGAGGCGCTGTTGTAGCCAAAGTAGTCGGGCGTATAGGTCAGCCAGTACTTGACGTTGAACCACTTGTACGTCAGCGACGCGACGGCCTCGCCGTAGTTGTACCTGGTCTGCGCGTACTGCAGCTTCGCGCCCGGGTACAGGTAGTAGTAGACCTGCCCGGCATAGGTGAAATCGCCGACGGTGCCGGTGTAGCCGGCATACAGATCCCATTCGACGGTGCCGCCCTCGATGAACTTGTCGCTGATGCTCGACATCCACGTACCCGCGGAGAAGCCGCTGGGGTGGGCGTAGTCGATGCCGCCCTGCACCGCAGGCTTGCCCCAGGTCTGGCGGAAACCGCGCGATACGTATTGCGATGTCAGCGTCAGGTTGACGCTCAGCGGCGCGGGCGATGCGGCCTCGGCCGGCGGCACGGTAGCCGTGACCTGCGGCACCGGCGCCACGGCCAGCGTGGTTTCGGCCCCGGCACTCGTCTGCGCCTGCGCGGTCAGCGCCTGGCACAGCAGCAGGGGCAGGGCGCCTTGCAGGGCCCGTCTTGAAGCAAAGCATTTGCGCAGCATGGAAGTCTCCTCCTTGCAGCCGGTCTACGTTTGTTCTGGGTAGCCGGCTTCGTGGTGTGGGTGCGCGGCGCCCGACCGGACGCACGCTGCCCGCCGGGGACCGAAGTCCCGGCAGCACATGCGTCGGTCAGGGGTTCTGGCGGGAAGCCCGCGCCGCTCCGCCTGGTCAGGCGGGCATCGGCATCGGCATTCGCGCAGTGGTGGCTGGCGGATGCCGCACCGCGTCTGCCTGCGACCCGCCGCGCGCGGTGGCGGCCTTGTAGTAAGGCGCCGTCGAGCGTTGCAGCGGTGCGCGTCCGCGGATCACGTCGGCCAGCTTCTCGGCCATCATGATGGTGGGTGCGTTCAGGTTGCCGGTGATGATCTTCGGCATGATCGAGGCATCGACCACGCGCAGACCCGACAGCCCGTGCACGCGGCCCTGGTTGTCGACCACCGCCATCGGGTCGGAGGCGTCGCCCATCTTGCAGGTGCAGGACGGGTGCAGCGCGGTCTCGGCATGCTCGCGCACGAAGGCGTCGATCTCGGCATCGCTCTGCACCATCATGCCGGGCTTGATCTCGCGGCCGCGGAACTGGTCCAGCGCCTGCTGGCCGATGATCTCGCGCGTCAGGCGCACTGCGGCGCGGAACTCGCGCCAGTCGACGTCATGCGCCATGTAGTTGAACAGCAGCCGCGGCTTCACGCGCGGGTCGCGGCTGGCCAGCTTGACAAAGCCGGTGCTGGGCGAGCGCATCGAGCCCACATGGCACTGGAAGCCATGCGACTGCACCGGGTTGCTGCCGTCGTAGTTCATCGCCAGCGGGATGAAGTGGTACTGCAGGTTGGGCCAGGCAAAGTCATCGCTGCTGCGGATAAAGCCGCCCGCCTCGAAGTGGTTGGAGGCCGCGGTGCCGGTGCCGCGCAGATACCATTCGATGCCGATCGCGGGCTTGTTCCACCACTTCAGCGCCGGGTACAGCGATACGGGTTTGGTGCATTCGTACTGCAGGTACATCTCGAGGTGGTCCTGCAGGTTCTCGCCGACGCCCTTCAGGTCTGCCACCGACTCGATGCCAAATGCGCGCAGCTCGTCCGCATTGCCCACGCCGGAGCGCAGCAGCAGTTGCGGCGAGGCGATCGCGCCATTGCTGACGATCACTTCGCGGCGCGCACAGGCTTCACGCACGTGGTCGCCCTGGACGTATGAGATGCCAGTGGCGCGCTGACCTGAGAACAGGATGCGGTCCGCCAGCGCACGCGTATGCACGGTCAGGTTGGGCCGGTCTTTCGCCTGGTCCAGGTAGGCCAGCGAGGTGCTGCAGCGGCGCCCGCGCGCGGTGGTGGTGCGGTCCATCGGACCGAAACCTTCCTGGCGATAGCCGTTCAGGTCCTGGGTCTGGCCATAGCCGGCCTGCTCGCCGGCCTTGATAAAGGCGCGGAACAGCGGGCTGATATCGGGCCTGGGCGTGGTCACGTGCAGCGGGCCGTTGCCGCCATGGTAGTCGTTGGCGCCCTTGTCGTAGGTCTCGGCCTTGCGGAAGTAGGGCAGGCAGTCGGCGTAGCTCCAGTTCTCCAGCGACTTGTTCTCTGCCCAGCCGTCGTAGTCCATGGCGTTGCCGCGGATATAGACCATGCCGTTGATCAGCGACGAACCGCCCAGCCCCTTGCCGCGGCCCTGCGTCATGCGTCGGTTGTTCATATGCGGCTCGGGCTCGGTCACATAGGCCCAGTTATAAGTCGTGCCCTGCAGCGGATACGCCAGCGCAGCCGGCATCTGGGTGCGCCAGTCCAGGCGCCAGTCCGGGCCGCCAGCTTCCAGCAGCAGCACCGAGACATCGGCATCCTCGGTCAGCCGCGCGGCCAGCACGCAGCCGGCCGAGCCCGCGCCGACGATGATGTAGTCGTACTCATGGATTGCCTGCATGGTGCAATCTCCTTGTTTGCGTGACGCCGTGCGTGGCAGCCCGGGGGTGGGTCCGCCGCGCACGCGATTACGAAGTCAGCTGCGCTCAGGCGCCAAACCAGCCCATCGCCTTGGGGGCCAGGTTGATATAGCTGTGCTTGAGTTCGGTGTACTCGTCCAGGCCGACGCGGGCCAGTTCGCGGCCGATGCCGCTCGCCTTGTAGCCGCCCCACGGCGCTTCCGGGAAGTACGGGTGGTAGTCGTTGACCCACACCGTGCCGAAGCGCAGGCCGCGCGACATCCGATTCGCCTTGTCCAGGTCGCGGGTCCAGACCGCGCCGGCCAGGCCGTACGGGGTGTCGTTGGCGGCACGCAGCACTTCCTCCTCGGAGCGGAAGCGCTCGGCCGTGATCACCGGCCCGAAAATTTCCTCCTTCGCAATCTTCATGTCGGCCGTCACGTCGGCCAGTAGCGTCGGTTCCAGCCAGTAGCCCTTCTTGAATACGTCGCCCGCCGGGCGCTTGCCGCCGTGGACCAGGCGTGCGCCCTCGGCGATGCCGGCCTGCACCATGCCCAGGATCTTCTCGTGCTGTTGCGCCGACTGCACCGGGCCCATCTGGGTCTCGCCGTGGAAGCCGTTGCCGATCACGATGCGCGGCAGGCGCTCGGCCAGCCGGCTGATGAATGCATCATAGATGCTGTCCTCGATCATCAGGCGCGAGCCGGCGGAGCAGACCTGCCCGGCGTGGAAAAACGCGGCGTTGAGCGCGTAATCGACCGCGGCGTCCAGGTCGGCATCGGCAAACACGATGTTCGGGTTCTTGCCGCCCAGCTCTAGACCGATGCGCTTGAAGTTGCCGGTGGCGGCCTTCATGATGCTTTCTCCGGCGTAGGCGCCGCCGGTGAAGGACACCAGGTCCACGTCCAGGCTCTCGGCCAGCTCGGCGCCCACTTCGGCGCCACCGGTCACCAGGTTGAACACGCCCGGCGGCAGGTCCAGCTCGGCCACCAGTTGCGTGAAGTGGTGCGTGGTCAGCGGCGTCAGGTTGCTGGGCTTGATCACCACGGTATTGCCGGCGCCCAGCGCGGGCGCGATCTTCCACGCCGCCTGCAGCAGGGGGTAATTCCACGGCGTGATCAGGCCGCATACGCCGACCGGCTCGCGCAGGGTGCGGCTGATCACATGGTGCGGCGCTTCGTTGACGGCGCCCGACTCGGATGCGACCAGCCCCGCGAAGTAGCGGAACGTGGCGGCGATATCGCCCATGTCGGTGCGGCTCTCGGTCAGCGTCTTGCCGGTATTGAGCGACTCCAGGTGGGCGAGCTTCTCTGCGTCGCGGTCGATCAGTTCGGCGATCTTGTTCAGCAGTTTGGCGCGGTCACGGATCGTCGTCTGGCGCCACGGGCCGTCGAAGGCCTTGCGCGCAGCGGCGATGGCCAGGCGCGCGTCGGCGCGGGTGGCTTCGGCGGCCTGGGCGATCACGGACTCGTCGGCCGGGCTCAGGATGGCGCGCGTGCCTTGGTCGATGGGCGACTGCCACTGGCCGTCGATATAGAGCTGGGTCTGGATCATTGCTGCGGTTCCGGTTCGGTAGTTCGTTTCAGGCGGCCAGGGCGTCGAGCACCATTTGCTGGAAGTGCTGCACGCCGTGCTCGCCGATGGCGGAGGTCTTGTCGTCGGTGACCAGCAGCGGGCCCTGCCCGTTGCGGTAGCCGCGCGACTTCAGGCCGCGCTGCACCGATTCGACGATGCTCAGGTCTTCGGGCTTGAGCACGTTCTTGTAGTACTCGATCAGCTGTTCCTGCTCGGCCGTGGGCGTGCTTTCGCGGAAGTAGAACTCGAAGTGCTGGATGGTGGTGTCGGCATCCACCGGGAACATGTAGAAGACGCCGTAGTTGCCGTCGCCCGGGAGCACGTTCAGCGTGACGTTGGGCCACAGCCAGTACGCGGCGAAGTCGGTGTTGGGGGCGTCGCTGTCATAGGTGAAGGCGTCGCTGCCCGAGCGGGTCTGGCCGACCTGGCTGGTGTAGAGTCCACGCACTTCGTGCTTGTAGGTCTCCATCCTGATCGACTCGACCAGCGCCGGGTGCGCGGTCTGGCAGTGCAGGCATTCCAGGTAGTTGTCGACCACCACCTTCCAGTTGGCCTTCATCTCGTAGCTGAGCTTGTGCGCCGGCACCAGCTTGTCGACATCCGGGCAGCGGGCGCGGATTTCGTCGTTCAGGCCGGCGGCCTGCTCGGCCAGCGGCTTCGCGTCCATGTCCAGGTTGACGAAGACCAGGCCGCAGAACTCTTCCACGCGCACCGGCGTCAGGCCCGCGTTGTCCTTGCAGAAGCCCGGCACGTTCTCGGCGTTGCGCACATGGATCAGCTTGCCGTCCAGGCCGAACGACCAGGCGTGGTAGGGGCAGGTGATCACGTTCTTGGCCTTGCCGGCGCCATCCGCAAACAGCTCATGGGCGCGGTGCGGGCAGACGTTGTAGAACGCGCGCAGCACGCCGTCGCGGCCGCACACGACGAACACGTTCTCGCCGGCCACTTTCACCGTGGCGTACTGGTTGTTCTCGGCCACCTGGCTCTTGTGCATCACGCACACCCAGCTGCGCGCGAAGATCGTCTTCTTCTCCTGCTCGAAGACTTCCTGCGAGGTGTAGTAGTCGGCCGGCAGCGTGTAGGCCAGCGGCGGGGTGGTGCCGCAGACGGGGGCGGTGGTGTCTTGCATGGGGTTGTCTCCTCGTTGGTCTCGGTGCTTTATCGATTTACTAACAGTAAATTAAATTACTATCGGTGATGTGGGATGAAGTCTAGTGAGGAGCGCAGGGGTGCTGCAATTCAAAAAACCGATGAAAATGATCTACTTGATGGTTAATGGCTATCAATTCGCGCGATTTTCGGTGATGGTGTAAGGTTCGAGTTACTCAATTCACCATCGGTTGAAAAAAAGTGGAGGGGATGCCCATGACGGAAGACACTTTTGCCACGCGCCTGAAGGGGGTGCTGGAAGGCAAAAGGATCATGCTCAAGCAGGTGGCAGAGGCGCTGTCGGTGTCGCCGTCGGCCGTGCACAAGTGGACCCGTGGCGGCGAGATCGAATACGAGCGGCTGCTCGCGCTGGCGCGCTTCCTGGGTGTCAACTGGCTGTGGCTGCGCTACGGCGAGCAGGCCATCGCCGACCTGGAGACCAGTATCGCCTCTGACCCGCACATCAAGGAACTGCGCCAGAAGCACCTGGCGGAGATCATGGAGAGCGAGGCGCGCATGAAGTTCGCGCAGGAGGTGTCTGGCATCGTCACGTGGGAATGGAACGTGCTGACCGATGGCCTGACCTACTCGTCCAACGACATCACGCTGTTCGGCCGCCATATCCGCAACATGGACGACTTCTGGGCCTGCGTGCACCCGGCCGACGTTGCGCGCCTGCGCGAGGTGCTGGCGCGCACGCTGGGCGCGCAGGAGATGCACGAGTGGGAGTTCCGCGTCGTGCATGAGGACACCACGCGCTGGATCTCGTCGCGGGCCACGCTGGTGCGCGATTTCGACCAGCGCCCGGTCAAGATGATCGGCGTCAGCCTGGACATCACCGAGCGGCGACGCGCCGAGGCCGCGCTGCGCCAGAACGAGGCGCTGCTGGCCAAGGCGCAGGAGATTGCCCACCTGGGCGGCTGGTACTGGAATATCCAGACCGACGACTGCGCCTGGACCGACGAGGCCTACCGCATCTTCGGCTGGGCCCCGCAGGCGTTCAAGGTGACCATGGAGCGCTACCTGGCGTCGATCGTCGAGGAGGACCGCGCCCGCGTGCAGGCCGCCATCCGCGCGGCCATCGTCGACAAGGCGCCATACAGTGTCGACTACCGCATCCAGCTGCCCGACGGCAGCCATCGCGACATCCATGAGGAAGGCGAGGTCACGCTGGACGAGCACGGCAACGCCCTGACCATGGTCGGCGCCTCGCAGGATGTCACCGGGCCGGCAGCGCCGCCGGCAACCGGCGGCGGCAAGACCCCGCGCAAGCGTGCGGCGGACAAGCCACGCACAGCAGCCTGACAGCGCCAGGGGGCGGCATGCATTGCCGCCCCATTTTCATTGGTGCGCCCAGCATGGGCGCACTCCCGTGGGTGCAAGTCCCACCGTAAGTTGATCACAGCGAACGAAGTGAAGCGCAACTGCGTGAGGGTAACCGAGCGTGGGGAGGAAGCGTGGAGCGAAGCTGCGAGCCGAGGGACACGAACCGGATAGAAGGCGGTGCCGACCAGGACGAGCGGGCCAATAACCGCGAAGTTCTCGTGATCAAGGGGCGGCGACGTAAATCCGGCGGTTGTGCAGTGAAGGAGTGCGGTCTTACCTGGGGACGCGCGACGGCGTCGAGCCGGAGCGGGGTCTCAGCAGAGGTCATAGTAGTCGGAGGTAGCGCCGGGAAGGCTCGAGTCCGCCGACGAAGGACCGAACGAGAGGGAGTGTTTGAAGCCGTGTCGATGCAACAGGCATTGCGTCAGAAGCCCGCGCGAGCGGGGCGAGCGAGGGGAACGGACGGTGAAGCCGGCCGGGAACGCGCCTGCGACGAAGCCTGCGGCCCGCGACGCGAACCGGAGAGCACAGGGTCGGCGCTGCTGACAGCGGCGCTGACGCGAGAGAACCTGAAGCAGGCGTTCAGGCGGGTCCGACGCAACAAAGGCGCCGCTGGCGTGGATGGTCTGGATATTGATCAGACCGCTCGCTATCTGGTGTCGGCGTGGCCGGAGATTCGCCAGCAACTGCTCAAGGGGACGTACCGGCCCAGTCCGGTACGGCGGGTAACGATTCCGAAGCCGGACGGAGGCGAGCGCGAGCTTGGTATCCCGACGGTGATCTCATAATGCACCTCTCACAGTTAAGTGTAGGAATGTTGCCTCCGAAGATGCCCTGAAGTGCGCAC
>NZ_JBYSYC010000040.1:0-81717 GCF_058782875.1 Cupriavidus sp. FW305-F7
CTGTGCGGCATCGTGTTCTCCGGCTGGCAGTTCGGCCGCGCGATGCTGGCTGCCGATGCCAAGCGCGCCGAGGATCCTGCCTTCCACGATGCCAAGATCGCGACCGCGCATTTCTTCGCCGAGCACATCCTGTCGCAGGCGTCGGCATTGCGTGATGCCGTCGTCAGCGGCGGGGCGCCGGTCAATGCGCTGACCGCCGAGCAGTTCTGACCGGCAAGCGCTGCGCGCAGATGTGAAAAGGGCGACCCCGAAGGGTCGCCCTTTTTGCTGGTCGGGACGGTACCTGGATCAGGCGGCAGCCGGGCGCGGCGCCAGGTGCTGGCGCGCGGGCTTCAGGTAGCGGCCCACCGACAGGTCGTCGGCGCGGATCGCGGGCGACTTGCCCGAGACCAGGTCCGACAGCAGCTTGCCCGAGCCGCAGGCCATGGTCCAGCCCAGCGTGCCGTGGCCGGTGTTCAGCCACAGGCCGCGCACCTGGGTCGGGCCGACGATGGGCGTGCCGTCTGGGGTCATCGGGCGCAGGCCGGTCCAGAAGGTGGCGCGGCTGACATCACCGGCGCCCGGGAACAGGTCGGTCACCACGTGTTCGAGCGTGCGGCGCTTGGCCGGATCGAGGCTGCGGTCATAGCCGACGATCTGGGCCATGCCGCCCACGCGGATGCGGTCTTCGAAGCGGGTGATGGCGACCTTGTAGGTTTCGTCCAGCACGGTGGACACCGGGCTGCGCGACGGATCGTTCAGCGGCACCGTGATCGAGAAGCCCTTGAGCGGGTACACCGGCAGGTTGGACATGCCCGACAGGAACGGCTTGACCAGCTGCGTCGACCAGCTGCCCAGCGCCACCACCACCAGGTCGGCGGCCATCGGCTCGCCGTTGACCACGGCGCCGGTGACGGCATCGCCCTGGGTCATCAGGCTGTCGATCGAGCGGTTGTACAGGAATTTCACGCCCAGCATCTCGGCCATGCCTGCGAGCCGTTGCGTAAACAGCGCGCAGTCGCCGGTTTCATCGTTGGGGAGGCGCAGGCCGCCGGCCAGCTTGTGGCGGACGGCGGCCAGCGCCGGTTCGCTCGCGGCGAGTTCCTCGCGCGAAAGCAACTGGTAGGGCACCCCGGCTTCTTCCAGCACGGCGATGTCCTTGGCCGCGCCTTGCAGCTGCTCTTCGGTGCGGAACACCTGCAGCGTGCCTTGCTGGCGGCCTTCGTAAGCGATGCCGGTTTCCGCGCGCAGCGCGCGGATGCAGTCGCGGCTGTACTCGGCCAGCCGCACCATGCGTTCCTTGTTGACGGCGTAGCGCCCGGCGCTGCAGTTCAGCAGCATCTGCCACATCCATTGCAGCTGGAACAGGGTGCCGTCCGGACGGATGCTGAGCGGCGCGTGTTCCTGGAACATCCACTTGATCGCCTTGAGCGGCACGCCGGGCGCGGCCCATGGCGACGCATAGCCGGGCGAGATCTGCCCCGCGTTGGCAAAGCTGGTGCCGAGCGCGGGACCCGCCTCGCGGTCGACGACGGTCACTTCGTGACCGGCCTTGGCCAGGTACCACGCACTGGTGACGCCGATAACACCACTGCCGAGTACGAGAACGCGCATGTCCGGAAGCTCCAACTGCAATGACAAGTTGATAGAGGATTTATCTCTATACTATTGAATCCAATCCAGTCATTGTTATCGAATTTCTTCGGAAAACAGGAAAAACTCATGAGAACGAGTCGCCAGCCCATGCGCACCCTCGACCGGCTCGACCGCAAGATCCTGATGGCGCTGCAAAGCGACGGCAGGATGTCGATGAAGGACCTCGCCGAAGCGGTCGGGCTGACCATCACGCCCTGCATCGAGCGCGTTAAGCGCCTGGAGCGCGATGGTGTCATCATGGGCTACTACGCACGGCTGAACCCGGCACTGCTGGGCAGCGCGCTACTGGTGTTCGTCGAGATCTCGCTGGGCAACAAGTCGGGCAATATGTTCGAGCAGTTCCGGCGCGAGGTGCTGCGCATCCCGGAAGTGCTGGAATGCCACCTGGTCTCGGGCGATTTCGACTACCTGATCAAGGCGCGCATCCGCGAGATCGGCGAATACCGCCGGCTGCTGGGCGATATCCTGCTGCAGCTGCCCGGCGCAGCGCAGTCGAAGAGCTATGTGGTGATGGAAGAGATCAAGGAGACACTGGCGATTTCCGTCGAGGAGAAGAGCCAGGCAGTGTGACCAAGGCCAGCATGGAGCGCCCTCCGCAAAAACCCAAGCCCGCCAGCGGCCGCCCGACGCGGCCCGATGCCGACCCGGATGCACTCGCGCCGCAGGCAGGCCCGCGGCCGCCCGTGGCGCGCAAGGGCCGGGGCGCCGTGAGCAACCTGCAGGGACGTTTCGAGCGCGACCTGCGCGAAGCGTTCGACGATGGCTGGGGCAGTGCACCGGAAGAGGCACCGCATACCATCGAGGTCGCCCCGTCGCCGGAAGCCGCCCCGCTGCCGCCGCTGCGCACGGAAGTCCATATCGAGCGCGCCCGTTCTGTCCTGACGCGCAATGCATCCCCCGACATCCCGTTCGATGTCTCGCTCAACCCCTACCGCGGTTGCGAGCACGGCTGCATCTACTGCTTCGCCCGGCCGACGCACGCCTACCTGGACCTGTCGCCGGGGCTGGACTTTGAAACGCAGCTTTATGCCAAAACCAATGCCGCCGAGCGGCTGCGCGAGGCGCTGGCACGGCCGTCGTACCGCTGCGAGACCATCGCGCTGGGCGTCAACACCGACGCCTACCAGCCGATCGAGCGCGAACAGCGCATCACGCGCGGCCTGCTTGAGGTTATGAGCGAGTGTGACCACCCGGTGGCGCTGATTACCAAGTCGTCGCTGATCGAGCGCGATATCGACCTGCTCGCGCCGATGGCGGCGAAGCGGCTAGCGGTGGCGGCGGTCACCATCACCACGCTGGATGCCGGCATCGCGCGCACGCTGGAACCGCGCGCGGCCACGCCGTCACGCCGGCTGCGCACCATCCGCACGCTGACCGACGCCGGCATCCCGGTGGGTGTGAGCATCGCCCCGGTGATCCCGTTCATCACGGAACCCGACCTGGAGCGTGTATTGGAAGCGGCGCACGAAGCGGGCGCCGTCTATGCAAACTACATCGTGCTGCGGCTGCCCTGGGAAGTGCGGCCGCTGTTCGAGGAATGGCTGCTGGCACATTTTCCCGACCGCGCGGAACGGGTGATGAACCGCGTGCGCGACATGCGCGAGGGCAAAGCCTACGATGCCAGCTTTGCCTCGCGCATGCGCGGTACGGGCGTGTGGGCGGACTTGCTGCGCCAGCGTTTCTACAAGGCCGCCGAACGGCTAGGGTTTCGTTACAACCGGTTTGAGCTGGATACGTCGCGTTTCCGCCCGCCGGTCAGGGGGCCCCGCGGCAAGGACGATCCGCAGGGTTCGCTGTTCTGAGTCTTCTGAGCGCGCTCGGTGGCCAGTTGGTCGCCGATCATGCTGCTGGCGAGTTCCAGCGCGGCCTTCGCGCTCGATGGCGGCAGTCCCGAGGACAGCGCCAGCCTGACAGCGATCGCCGCCAGGCGTCCTTCCTCATAGGTTGGCATGTCGATGCTTGCTCCTTTGCGCCAGGGTGTGGCCCCGCCGCGCGTGACACCGCCGGGATCGGTCGGCTCTACCAGTATGGGCGAATTGGCGGAAAGGAGAGCCGCCGTTTGCGCCGGCCTTGATCGTGCGCAAGCGCGCAGTGCGCTCTAGGTATCGGGCCGGTCCCAATAGGGCGGGTTGCCGAAGCGCTCGGCGAAGAAGTCCACGAAGGCGCGTGTCTTGGGCGGTACCAGGTGCCGGCTGGGAAACACTGCCCAGATCGACACTGCCGGCACCACTGGATATTCGTCCAGCACTGTCGCCAGCGCGCCGCTGCGCAACAGCGGGCCCACATCCCAGGTCGACTTGAGCGAGATGCCGACGCCGGCCACCACCGCGTCGCGCAGCACTTCGCCGTTATCCACGCGCAGGTTGCCGCGCACGTTCACCACGGTCTCGCCCAGCGGCGTATTGAAGCGCCACGCCGACTGGTCGGCCAGCACCAGGCAGTTGTGCTGGCGCAGGTCGTCCGGGTGGCGCGGCACGCCATGGCGCTGCAGGTAGGCGGGTGAGGCGCAGATCACGCGGTGGCTGGGTGCGAGCGCGCGTGCCACCAGCGTGGAATCGGGCAGCACGCCCATGCGCAGCGCCACGTCGATGCTGGCATCGACCAGTCCGATCACCTGGTCGGTCAGGCGCAAGTCAAGCGTGATGTCGGGATAAGCGGCAAGGAATTCCGGCAGCGCCGGCGAGACATGCTGGCGCCCGAAGGACGCCGGCGCGGTCACGCGCAACTGCCCGCGCGGGTGCTCGGCGCCGGTGCCGACCGATTCGCTGGCCAGATCCGCGGTGGCAAGCAACTGCTCCGCATGCGGCAGGAAGCGTTCGCCGTCGGCGGTGAGTGCCAGCCGGCGTGTGGTGCGATGCAACAGGCGGCTGCCCAGGGACTGTTCCAGGCGGCCCAGGCGGGCGCTGGCGGTAGAGGTGGACAAGCCCAGGTCGCGCGCGGCGGCCGACAGGTTGCCCAGCGCCGCGGCGCGGACGAAGACGGCAATGTCGAGCAGGTCGAAATGCACGGCGCCAATGCCGCCGCGGCCGTTATTGCGACAACGCGCGGGCGGCCTCGACCTGCGATTCGAAGAAGGTCTGGAAGCTGATCGCCAGCCCGGCCATCAGCAGGCCGGTGCCGATCAGCAGCGACAGGATCACCAGAATCACCACCGGCCAGCCGGAGCGCGTAGGTTTGCCGAGCTGGTTGAAGCGTGCGTCCCATTTGTCGTCCGGGCGCAGCCCGTAGACGATGGCCGCCAGGAAGGCGCTGATGACGGAGGCTCCGCCGGCGACGGCGAAGGTCCAGTTCAGCACCGGGGTGCCCGCGCCGGCCGCCATCGAGGCCACGCCGATCGCGCCCGCCAGCAGCGCCAGCAGGTGCGTCCAGCCATACGGGTCGCGCAGGCCGCCCAGGTAGAAGCGATGCGCGCCCAGGCTGCCGAACAGGAACGCCAGCGCCACGGTCAGCAGCTTCGATTTGCCGCGCGCGGGCGGCGAGGCGAGCGTGGAGGCATGGCGGGCTGGCGTGGCTGCTGGCATGGTCGGATATCCGGCGGTTGCGGGCCGGCAATGCACCGGCACAGGAACGGCGGCACACGGGTACCGGCCGGCCCACATTGTACGCCGGCAGTCAGCGCAAGAAAGGGAAGTGCGTCAGAAGACGCGCAGGACGGCGCTAATGCCAGCCTGACTGCAGGCCGTCCAGGAAGGCCACCGCGTGCTCGCTGATATGGGTTTCGCCGTAGAGGACCAGGGTCAGGATGCCCATGAACAGGATTGACAGCGATAACTGGCCGGCGTGTTCGGCCAGGTCGCTAAGAAGGGATGACATGATAAACCTCACAGAATTATTGTTATTGTCTTTCTGGAGGCTGCGCCCGGGCCGTTTTGATCGGGTCCGGCAGGAGGTGTCGGGCAGAGGCAGGTCAGTTCGATTGCCGTCTGCACTGGACGGCACGCTGTGAGCCCCGGACAGCGCCGGGCGGCAGCCTGTGCGTGGCACCCGGAAAGCGGGGCACACACTTAAATAGAGACAGGGGGAGCGGGGGAGGAGTTCCGTGAACAGCCGAAAGACCGTTGGGCCGTGCGGCAATGGGCGGGGTTGCGCCGACAGCCGTCAGCAGCGACCTTTATCGGCCATTGTCGCGGCCACGTGCCTGCCAGCCGGGGCCGACGTTGCCTGGCCGGGAGTCGTTGCGGGCTTCATTGGGGTTGTCGCGTTCCTGGCCCCGGCCGCGGTTATCGTCGCGGGCACCAGCCAGCGCGGCGCGGCGCCCGCTCAGGCGGTCGTCGGCACGGGCGCGTGCTTCCATGCGGTCGATCTGGGCTTGCACGTGCTCGCGGCTCTCGGCGCGCACGCTGGCCATCTGCCAGCCGTCGCGGGGCTGCGGCTGCATCCGAGCGGAGCGGCCATCGGGCCGTACTTGTTGCCAGAACGCGACCTGGGCATGGCTGGCGGCAACCGCGCCGACCAGGCCCGAGGCCACCAGGATGCCAGCCACCAGGTCGCGCAGGAGAGAGCGGGTGAGCATGCGGATTCCCAGGTTCCTGACGCGCTGTGTTGCTGTTGGAAGATGGGTTCATGGTACGCATGGGCCATCGGGGCGCCTATGCCAATCCCGTTACCGGTGTAACGGATTGTTTCGGCCACCCGGGCCCCCTTTCCGTGGGGTTTTCAGCGGGGTTCAGGGCCGGTAGCGGATGCGGTAAATGGCCCCGGCAAGGTCGTCGCTGACCAGCAGCGAACCGTCCGGTGCAACCAGGACGTCGACCGGGCGGCCCCACGGCCTGCCACCGCGCAGCCAGCCCTGCGCGAACACCTCCTGGTGCACCGCCTTGCCGGCATCGTCGAGCACCACCCGGACCACGCGGTAGCCGGACGGCTCGCTGCGGTCCCAGCTGCCGTGCTCGGCAATGAAGACGTTGTTGCGGTAGGGCGCCGGGAATTGCGTGCCGGTATAGAAGCGCATGCCCAGGGCCGCCACGTGCGCACCCAGCAGGGCCACCGGCGGCACGAACTCGGCGCAGGAGCGCTGGCTGCCATATTCGGGATCGGCAACCTTGCCGGCATGGCAGTACGGGTAGCCGAAATGCTGGCCGGCAGCGGTGGCGCGGTTGAGTTCGTCGTCGGGCAGATCGTCGCCCATGCGGTCGCGGCCGTTGTCGGTGAACCACAGTTCGCGCGTGGCCGGGTGCCAGTCGAAGCCGACGGTGTTGCGCACGCCGCGTGCCACCACCTGCAGGTCGCTGCCGTCGGGCTTCATCTTCATGATGTTGGCGTAGCGGTTCTCGTCGGGCGCGCAGATGTTGCATGGCGCGCCGACCGGCACGTAGAGATAGCCGTCGGGACCGAAGGCGATGAATTTCCAGCCATGGTGCCCGTCCGTGGGGAAGCGGTCGCTCACCACCGTTGGTGCCGGCGGCTTGTCGAGGCTGGCCTCGATATGGTCGATCCGCACGATCTTCGACACCGAGGACGCGTACAGGCTGCCGTCGTGCAAGGCCACGCCGGCCGGCATGCGCAGCCCGGTGGCGACCGTGCGCACGCGCGGCCGGGCCCCCAGCGCGTCGGTCACCGCGTAGACCTTGCCTTCGCCGCGCGAGCCGACGAAGAGCGTGCCCGACGGCGACATCGCCATGGCGCGCGCGCCTGGCACGTCCTGCGTCAGCACCTCGATGCGGAAACCAGGCGGCAGCCGGACCTGGTCCAGCGGCAGGGCGGCCGGCGCGGACCCGGTGCCTGCCAGCAGTACAATGGCGAGCAGGGCCGCGGGCTGCACGGTGCGTGCCATGAAGTGCAGAGCCGGGCGCATGTCGGGCCTCCTGTCGCGGTTTTTGCCACGATGCCTGCACGGCAGGCGCGCGTCAATCGCCTAAGTTCACCTAAGTGTTTGTTTGGCCTCGGTAACTGGGCTATACTCTTGCGTTTCGTGTTCGAACGTCCTCGAACACCCCGTTTCGAACACCCCGTTTTCTGAGGAATCATTCCATGGTCGTTATCCGTCTGGCTCGCGGCGGCAGCAAGAAGCGCCCGTTCTTCAACATCGTCGCCACCGACTCGCGCAACCGTCGCGATGGTCGTTTCATTGAGCGCGTTGGTTTCTACAACCCGCTGGCTACGGAAGGTGAAGAAGGCCTGCGCCTGGCGCAAGACCGCCTGGCTTACTGGCAAGGCGTTGGCGCCCAGCTGTCGCCGACCGTTGCCCGCCTGGTCAAGCAAGGCGCCGCCAAGGCTGCTGCCTGATAGTCGCCTGCAGCGCGCCCCGTCGAACCGCTTTTACGGCCGGCGGGGCGTGTTCTTATTGCACACGTGACTGAACGAAAGCAGGGCGCCGTCCGGCCGCTGAACCGACCGCTGGTTCAGCCCCAGGGCGAGCCACAAAAGGCTTGCAAACTGCCCGCGGCGCTCCTGTATGCCGACCCCCTGCCGGAAGACCTTGTAGAGGTCGGCTATATTGGCGCTGCCTACGGCATCCGCGGCTGGATCAAGGTCTTGCCGCATGCCGATGATGCTTCGGCCCTGCTGCATGCCCGCCGCTGGTGGCTGCTGGCACCGCCGCAGGCGGGGCTGGTGGCGGCCGATGCGTCGCGTGCCCAGCCCGTCTGCGTAAAGATCGCGCAGTCGCGCGAGCACAGCGGCACCGTCGTGGCGCAAGCGTCCGGCGTGGCCGACCGCAATCTTGCGGAAGCGCTCAAGGGCCGTCGCGTGTGGATCCGGCGTGCGGATTTTCCCGCGCCGGAAGAAGATGAGTTCTACTGGGTCGACCTGATCGGCTGCACCGTCAGCAACGAGCAAGGCGAGTTGCTGGGCGAGGTGTCCGGGCTGATCGACAACGGTGCCCACCAGATCCTGCAGGTGGCCTGCGTGCTCCCTGACGGCAAGGCCGGTGAACGGCTGATTCCGTTTGTCGATGCGTTCCTGCGCTCGGTGGATACCGCGGGCAGGCGCATCGTGGTGGACTGGGGGCTCGACTACTGAGCCTGTGCCCGCGATGGTGCGGGATTGGCGCAGGATTGGGATTGGGAGAGAGCGGATGCAGTTCGATGTGATCACGCTGTTTCCCGACATGTTTCGCGCGCTGACCGACTGGGGTATCACCAGCCGGGCGGCCAAGCAGCAGCGCTATGGCTTGCGCACCTGGAATCCGCGTGATTTCACGGTCGACAACTACCGCACCATCGATGATCGTCCTTACGGCGGCGGTCCCGGCATGGTGATGCTGGCCAAGCCGCTGGATGATGCGATCGATGCCGCGGTGGCGGCGCAGGCGCAGGCCGGCGTGCCGAAGCCGCATGTGGTGCTGATGTCGCCGCAGGGCAAGACGCTGTCGCATGCCAGGGTGATGGAGCTGGCCGAACGGCCGGGCCTGGTCTTGCTGTGCGGCAGGTATGAGGCCATCGACCAGCGGCTGATCGACCGCCGCGTGGACGAGGAAATCAGCCTCGGCGACTTTGTGCTGTCGGGCGGCGAGCTGCCGGCGATGGCGCTGATCGACGCCGTGGTGCGGCACTTGCCCGGCGTGCTGGGCGATGCGCAGTCCGCCGTGCAGGACAGTTTCGTCAATGGCCTGCTGGATTGTCCGCACTACACGCGGCCGGAAGAATATGAAGGCGTGCGGGTTCCCGAGATCCTGCTCGGGGGGCATCACGCCGAGATCGAGAAATGGCGGCGCCAGCAGGCGCTGGCCAATACCGCGAGCAAGCGCCCCGACCTGATCAAGGCCGCTCGCGAACAAGGTTTGCTGACCCGCGCCGACGAGAAATTCTTGTCGGAATGGGCGGCGAAGGAAGGGCGGGGGGAGACCCCCGCCAGGTAAAACCCCATCCTCTGCCGGGGCCCGGGCAATGCCTGGGGCATACAACGCCGGCACGATGGTTACGGAGAAAAAACGATGAACATCATCGAGCAGATCGAGAAGGAAGAGATCGCGCGTCTGACCGCGAACAAGACCATCCCCGCATTCGCACCTGGCGACACCGTGATCGTCAACGTGAACGTGGTGGAAGGTACCCGCAAGCGCGTGCAGGCCTACGAAGGCGTCGTGATTGCCAAGCGCAACCGCGGCCTGAATTCGTCCTTCATCGTGCGCAAGATCTCGTCGGGTGAAGGCGTGGAACGTACGTTCCAGCTGTACTCGCCGCTGATTGCCGGCATCGAAGTGAAGCGTCGCGGCGACGTGCGTCGTGCGAAGCTGTACTACCTGCGCCAGCGTTCGGGCAAGTCCGCACGTATCAAGGAAAAGCTGGTGTCGAAGGCTGCTGTCGCTGCCAAGGCTGCGCAGTAAGCTGGGCATGCCGGCCGGGGCAGCCCGGCCAGCGTTTCCTCAGGAAGGGCACCCCAGGGTGCCCTTTTTGCATTGGCGCGGCGCAAACGTTGGAAGCGGCGGGCATTTTTGCTGCGACGCCAGAATGCGCGCTTCTGTCATACTTACAATGTTATGCGTCCTGCTTTCGATCCCGAATCCCTTCCCGTCATCGACACCGACCTGCGCAACAGCGCCCTGAGCGCGCCGCGGTTGCAGGTGGACTTTATCCGGCACCGCTTCCAGGTGCCGCCGGCCTGGGCGCCGGAGCTGACCGATGAATCGCGTGTCTATGACCGCAGCCGCGGGCTGCGCGACGCCGCCGTGCTAGTGCCGCTGGTGGAGCGCCATTACGGCCTGACGGTGCTGCTGACGCAGCGCAATGCCAACCTGAGCGCGCATGCCGGGCAGATCAGCTTCCCGGGCGGGAGGCAGGAGTCATGGGATGTCAACCGAATCGACACGGCGCTGCGCGAGACGGAAGAAGAGGTGGGCCTGGCGCGCGACTATGTGGAAGTGCTGGGTGCGCTGCCGGACTACATCACCGGCACCGGTTTCCACGTGAGCCCCGTGGTAGGGCTGGTGCGTGACGGTTTCACGCTGCGCCCCGATGCCTCGGAAGTCGCCGATGTCTTCGAAGTGCCGCTCGCGTTCCTGATGGACCCGTCCCACCATGAACGGCGCCTGTTCCGCTGGGTCGATGGCGAACGGGTGTTCTACGCCATGCCCTATCCGCGCGAGACAGGCGGCCACCGCTTTATCTGGGGCGCCACCGCGGGCATGCTGCGCAATCTTTACCACCTGCTGGCGGCCTGAGCTGCCGGGTTCTTACGCTGCGGCCTGGTCCTTGCTGCCGATGCAGTGGGGGCAGCTCTTGCCGACCACGTAGTGCGGGCTTTGCTGCTCCTGCGGCGTGACCACCGCGCGGCAGGCAAAGCATTGCTTAGGGCCGGCAGGCTCCAGGTTGGGGTTCAGCGCGGTGCGGTAGTCAAAGACGAAGCAGTCGCCGCGATAGTGGCTGCCGCCGACCTCCTCGAAGTACTTCAGGATGCCGCCCTCGAGCTGGTACACGCGCTCGATGCCGGCTTCCTGCATATGGATCGCCGCCTTCTCGCAGCGGATGCCGCCGGTGCAGAACGACACCACGGTCTTGCCTTCCAGCTCACCCTTGTGGGCCGCCACTGCGTCAGGAAATTCGCTGAACTTGGCGATGTCGTATTCGACGGCGTCTTCGAACGTGCCAACCGCGACTTCGAAATCATTGCGCGTGTCCAGCATCACCACCGGACGGCCTTCGTCGTCGTGCCCCTGGTCCAGCCAGCGCTTCAGGTCGGCCGGCCGCACTGACGGCGCGCGGCCTTCCTCGGGGCGGATCAGCGGCATCTTCATGGTGATGATTTCCTTCTTGGCGCGCACCAGCATGCGCTTGAAGGGCTGGTTTTCCGACAGGCTTTCCTTGGGCACGATATCGGCAAAGCGCGCATCGGCATGCAGCCAGGCCATGAAGCCGTCGATGGCAGCGCGCGGGCCCGCCAGGAACATGTTGATGCCCTCGGGCGCGAGCAGGATCGTGCCTTTCAGGCCGGCCGCTTCGCAGCGCTCGCGCATGGCCGGGCGCAGGGTCTCGATGTCGTCCAGCGAGACGAATTTGTAAGCGGAAATATTGACGATCTGCATGAGAGACTGCGCCTGCACGGCCGCGTCCGGGAGGGGCGCCGACGGCTTGCGATAACTACCTGATTGGAAAGGCGAAATTATAACGCGTGCGGGCGCCGGCGCCGCGCATTCCCAAGCACGCCGATCAGCTATGCCGGGCCCTCGCGCGAGGCCGCCTGCACGCAATATCGGAGGCATGCCAGCGGACTGAGCCGGTACAATGTCGCCCATGTCCGCACCCCGCTTCGTACACCTCCGCCTGCATTCCGAATATTCCATCGTGGACGGCATCGTCCGCCTGGAAGACGCCGTCAAGGCCGCCGCCGCCGATGGCATGGGCGCTCTCGCCCTGACGGACCTTGCCAACGCCTTCGGGCTGATCCGTTACTACAAGGAGGCGCGCGGCGGCGGCGTGAAGCCCGTGGTCGGTGCCGACGTCTGGCTCACCAACGCCGAGGACCGCGACAAGCCGTCGCGCCTGCTGCTGCTGGTGCAGGACCGCCGCGGCTACCTGAACCTGTGCATGCTGCTGTCGCGCGCGTGGCTGGGCAACCAGCACCGCGGGCGCGCCGAGATCGATCCGGCCTGGTTCCTGGAACCCGGCGAGGACGACCTGCCGCTGGCCACTGGCCTGATCGCCCTGTCGGGCGCAATGGGTGGCGATATCGGCATGGCGCTGGCCAACGGCAATGCCGACGGTGCGCGCCGCGCGGCACAGCATTGGTCCACGGTATTCGCGCAGCGTTTCTACATCGAACTGCAGCGTGCCGGCAATGCCGGCACCGATGCCTACGTGCAGCAGGCCGTGCAGCTTGCGGCTGAACTGCAACTGCCGGTGGTGGCCACGCATCCGGTGCAGTTCATGACGCCGGACGACTACACCGCGCACGAGGCGCGCGTGTGCATCGCCGAGGGCGAGCTGCTGGCCAATCCGCGCCGCACCCGGCGCTTTACCACCGACCAGTACTTCAAGACCCAGGACGAGATGTGCGCGCTGTTCGCGGACATCCCCTCGGCACTGGAGAACGCGGTCGAGATCGCGCGCCGCTGCAACCTGACGCTGGAGCTGGGCAAGCCGCGCCTGCCGCTGTTCCCGACGCCCGACGGCATGTCGCTGGACGACTACCTGGTCTTCATGGCCAAGGACGGGCTGGAGAAGCGCCTGGCAGTGCTGTTCCCCGACGAGGCGGTGCGCGAATCGAAGCGCCCGGAATACTACGCACGGCTGGAGTTCGAGACCGGCACCATCATCAAGATGGGCTTCCCCGGCTACTTCCTGATCGTGGCGGACTTTATCAACTGGGCCAAGAACAACGGCGTGCCGGTGGGTCCGGGCCGCGGTTCGGGCGCCGGTTCGCTGGTCGCGTATGCGCTCGGCATCACCGACCTGGATCCGCTCAAGTACGCGCTGCTGTTCGAGCGATTCCTGAACCCAGAACGGGTGTCGATGCCTGACTTCGACATCGACTTCTGCCAGCACGGCCGCGATCGCGTGATCACCTACGTGAAGGAGAAGTACGGCAAGGACGCGGTATCGCAGATCGCCACCTTCGGCACTATGGCGGCCAAGGCCGCGGTGCGCGACGTGGGCCGCGTGCTCGACCTCGGCTACGGCTTTGTCGACGGCATCGCCAAGCTGATCCCGTTCAAGCCGGGCAAGCTGGTCACCATCGAGGAGGCCAAGAAGGAAGAGCCACTGCTGACCGAGCGCGAGAATAACGAGGAAGAAGTGCGCCAGTTGCTGGAACTGGCGCAGCGCGTGGAAGGCATGACGCGTAACGTCGGCATGCACGCCGGCGGCGTGCTGATCGCGCCCGGCAGGCTGACCGACTTCTGCCCGCTGTACACGCAGGGCGCGCAGAACGACGGCATGAGCGGCGTGGTCAGCCAGTACGACAAGGACGACGTCGAGGCCGCCGGCTTGGTGAAGTTCGACTTTCTGGGCCTGACCACGCTGACCATCCTGGACTGGGCCGAGCGCTATATCCGCCGCCTCGATCCGAGCAAGGCCGACTGGAACTGCAGCCATATCCCGCTCGACGACAGTCCCGCCTTCGATATCCTGAAGACTGCCAACACCGTCGCCGTGTTCCAGCTGGAAAGCCGCGGCATGCAGGGCATGCTCAAGGACGCCAAGCCTGACCGCTTTGAGGACATCATCGCGCTGGTGGCACTGTACCGCCCGGGCCCGATGGACCTGATCCCCAGCTTCTGCGCGCGCAAGCACGGCCGCGAGAAGGTGGAGTATCCCGATCCGCGCGTCGAACCCGTCCTGAAAGAGACCTACGGCATCATGGTCTACCAGGAGCAGGTGATGCAGATGGCGCAGATCATCGGCGGCTACTCGCTCGGCGGCGCCGACCTGCTGCGCCGCGCCATGGGCAAGAAGAAGCCCGAGGAAATGGCGCAGCACCGCGTGATGTTCCGCGAAGGTGCCGACAAGAATGGTCTCTCCGCGCAGCAGGCCGACGATATCTTCGACTTGATGGAGAAGTTCGCGGGCTACGGCTTCAACAAGTCGCACGCGGCCGCGTACGCACTGCTGGCGTACTACACCGCCTGGCTCAAGGCCCACCATCCGGCCGAATTCATGGCAGCCAACATGTCGCTGGCCATGGATGACACCGACAAGGTCAAGATCCTCTACGAGGACTGCAAGCTCAACAAGCTCGCGGTGCTGCCGCCCGACGTCAACGCCAGCGAATACCGCTTCGCGCCGACCGACTCCAAGACCATCCGCTATGGCCTGGGTGGCATCAAGGGCAGCGGCCAGGGCGCCATTGAAGACATCCTGCGCGCGCGCGAAGAGCGCCCGTTCACCGATCTGTTCGATTTCTGCGAGCGCGTCGACCGCCGCCAGGTCAACCGCCGCACCATGGAGGCCCTGATCCGCGCCGGCGCCTTCGACAGCCTGAACGACAACCGCGCCCAGCTGCTGGCCTCGGTGCCGATCGCGATGGAGGCCGCCGAGCAGAAGGCCGAGTCCGCCAACCAGGTGTCGCTGTTCGACCTGATGGGCGATGCCGGCGAAGCGCACCGCCCCGAGCTGCTGGACGAGCCCCGCTGGAGTCCCAAGCGCACGCTGCAGGAAGAAAAGCAGGCGCTTGGCTACTACTTCTCAGGCCATCTGTTCGATGCCTATCGCGACGAGGTGCGCCGCTTCAACAAGGGCACGCTGGCAGCGCTGGAAAAGGAAGTGCAGGGCAACGGCGGCGGCTTCGGCCGCGATGTGCGCGGCAAGACCATCGCCGGCGTGATCTCCGGCGTCCGCACGCAGATGACCCAGCGCGGCAAGATGCTGATCGTGACGCTCGACGACGGCACCGGGCTGGTCGAGATGACGGTGTTCAACGAGCTGTTCGACGCCAACCGGCACATGTTCCGCGAGGACGAGCTGCTGATTGCCACGGGGAATGCGCGGCACGATACGTTTACCGGTGGGGTGAGGTTCACGGCGGAATCGGTGATGGACCTGGTGGCCGCGCGCCTCAAGTTCGCCAGCGCGGTGCGGCTGGCGATGAATGGCAATTCCTCGACCGGGATGCTGCGCGAACTGCTGATGCCGCACCTGGCCCGCGCCAGCGGCGGGCAGGGTTTGCCGGTGCGCATCCACTACCAGTCGGCGGCGGCTTCGTGCGAGGCCATGCTCGGAGCGGACTGGAAGGTGGTGCCCTCCGACGAGGCGCTGACCGCGTTGCGGCTGGCGCTGTCGCCGGACAGCGTCAGCACCCTCTACGAATAAACCGACGGCAGCGGCGGTCTCAGGCCGCCTGCCGGGCGGCACGCGCGCTGGCCGCCAGCGTTAGCAGCGCGTCGACGTGGGCCTCGATGCCCGGATCGTAGTTGAGCATCGCCATCGGGTCCGCCAGCCGGCCCTGGCCGCTGCGTGCCGCGTCGACCGCGGCGCGAATCGCGCGGTCGAGCGTCTCGGCGCGATCGCGTGCGAAGGCATGCACGGCCTGCGGCCGGATCACCTCCAGGCAGGCAATATTGTCGGCAAAGACCAGAGGTGTGCCGCACAGCACCGATTCCACGCCGACCAGTCCGAACGGTTCATAGCCCGAAGCCAGGATGGTGAAGTCCGCGGCGCGGTAGAGCGCGTCGATGCGGCTGCTGTAGCCCAGTTCCCGTACCCGCGGGATGGTGCGCCCGACCGGACGGCCGGCCACGGCAAGCGTGATCGGCAGGTCCGATTCAGGGAAATAGTCGGCAAGCAGGTCGAAACCCTTGCGGGCATGGCCCGAAGACGGGAACAGGAACACGACCTCATCGTCACCGAAACCGAACTCACGGCGCAACGCGGCGCGCGCGTCGGCGTCGACCGGCGTGAAGCGCTGCGTGTCGACCGGCGGATAGATCAGTTCCACGCGGTCCGGCGGCATCCCGTACAGCTCGATCACCTCGCGGCGCATCAGCGCCGAATGCGCCACCACGCGATGCGCGCCAGCATACTGCGCACTCTCCAGGTCGATCTGCCACTGGTCGGAGCGGCGCGCTGCCGTGCCGCGCGCGCCGAGATAGCCGCGGTGGGTGCCGCCGCAAATGGCGATGTCCGAGCCGCGCACGCGGTTGCAGCCGATCAGCACTTCATCCGCTGGCAGGCGCGCTTGCAGGCGCCACGAGAAATAGCGGTCGCGCAGCTTGCCGGGCAGCCACGAGACCAGGATGCGATGCGGCGTGACGCCGGCCGCCTGCGCCACGCCGGTGTCGAAGCGGCGCGCGTAGACCGACACCTCGGTGCCGGCGCGGGCGGCCATCGCGCGGCTGATGTCGAGCGCGTAGCGTTCCAGGCCGCCGCCTGCGCCGAAGCGATTGCAGGAGATGCCAACTTTCATCGATGCATGGAATAAAGGGGAGGGGCGGCCGGCCGCCTCAACGGGTGACCTCGGGGGCGGCTGCCTTGAGATCGGTTTCGGCCTGCAACTGCGCCAGCTTGGCGTACTTGTAGTAGCTTGCCTGCGCATTCATCAGCGCCACGCCAAAGCCTGCGCTGCCGTCCAGGAAGCCGCGCTTGAGCAGGTAGGTCCGGATGAAGGCCCACAGGCCGTGGCCCGCGGCGGACGCCACCGAACTACGCTTGCCCCGCGCGTAGGCCTGCTGCGCGCCTGCGCTGGAGTAGCTGTCGATCTTGCGCAGCACGTCCGACAGTGTGCGGTAGCTGTAATGGATCAATGGCTCGCGCAGATGAGTGACCGGGTCGACCACCTTCAGGTGTTCGTGGACCAGGTCATCCGTGAAGCGGCCGCGGCCCTTGCGGAAGACGCGGGTCACATAGTCCGGATACCAGCCTGCGTGGCGCACGAAGGTGCCGCAGAACGCTGAAAGGCGCGGCAGCGCAAGCGCGTGGGCGTCGGCCCGCTTCAGATGGCCCCGGATCTCGTCGCGCAGGGCGGGGGTGACACGTTCATCGGCATCGAGGCTCAGGATCCAGTCGCCCGTGGCGGCGTCAACCGCACGGTTCTTCTGCGGTCCGAAGCCAGGCCAGTCGTCGGTCTGGATGACAGTGGCGCCGGCAGCACGCGCAATCGCCACCGTGTCATCCGTGCTGGCCCAATCCACTATAATCGCCTCTTCGCACCAGGACACGCTTTCGAGGCATGGCCCGATATTGTGAGCTTCATTCCTGGTAATGATGACGGCCGAGACTCTCATGGAACATAGGGGAGGCACGCAGGTCGGACAAGACCGACGGGCCGCCGGAGTCGCCCACGGCGCCAGGCGCTGGATCGAGACCGCGTATTCTACCGCACTGGCGCATGGCGCCCTTCGCGCACCCTGATGCGATCGAGTCGGCTCGCGGGCCGTTTCCTGATTCTCAAATTGATGATACGAGCACAATTGTCCCGTTCTGCCGGGATGGAAGAAGTCTTCCTTCTGCCTGCGCGTGCAGCATTGGCCTCTCTCTTGCCGGCTGCAATCCGGGCAAGACCGGACGCGCAGGCGCTGGCCGCATGATCGGCGCCTACGTCATCAATCTCGACACCGCGCGGGAGCGCCGGGAGCGCATTTCCGGCCAACTGGCGGGCCTTGGTATCCCGTTCCAGGTGTTCCGGGCCGTGGATGGCCGCGTGCTGGCGGAGGAGGAAGTGGCCAGCAAGTACGATGCCGCCGCCGCCGCCGCGCGTTACCGCCCCATGAGCCGGGGCGAGGTGGGGTGCGGATTGAGCCACCTTGGCGTGTACCGCAAGATGCTGGACGACGGCGCCGCCTTCGCGCTGGTGCTGGAGGACGATGCATCGCTCGGCCCCGACCTCGCAAGCGTGCTGGCCGACCTCGAGTCACGCCTGGATCCGGACCGGGCCGAGGTGGTGCTGCTGTCCCATGTCGACAAGTACACCCGCTGGGGTGTGCGCAGGCTTGGCGGCGAGCGACGCCTGGTCAGGCGCTACGGCGAATGGTGGCTCGCGCACGGCTACGTGGTGACGCGCGCCGCAGCGCAGCGGCTGCTGGCCGGCCTGCAGCCGCTGTGGTGCGCGGCCGACTATTGGTCGGCCTTTGAAAAACAGGGTCTGGTGTCGGTCAGTGCGGTGGTGCCATATTGCATTGGCCTGACCGAGCTGGCCGAGACCTCGTCGCTCGAAACGCATCGCGCCGACCTGGACGCCACCGACAAGGCTCAGCGCAGCATCGGCTATTATCTGCGCCGCTACGTCTATCAGCGCTTCCTGTTCCAGCTCATCGTCAGGCCCTTCCTTCGGGTAGCCCGGCAGAAGCGGCCGGGCTAGCGCCGGGCCGGCACGTCGCCTCCACACACAAGAAATATCAGTGACCACATCCAAACCGCCCATTTCGCCAGGTGCCGCCGTGCCGTCCAGCATGGCCAGCCGGCTCTGGTCTTACCTGCGCCCCGAGTTACGTATCTTCATCGGCGCTATCCTCGCCATGGCCGTGGTCGCGGGCAGCGAAGGGGTGATCCCCAAGGTTGTCAATGACCTGCTCGACAAGGGCTTCGGCGGCGACTACGCCGGCACGCTGTGGCATGTCCCCGCGATCCTGACCGGCGTGGCCCTGATCCGCGGCGTGGCGCAGTTTGCCTCGGGCTACCTGTTGAACCTGATCTCGAACCGCGTGCTGCTGAAGATGCGCCTGCAGATGTTCGAGCGCCTGCTGCAGGCGCCGGCGTCGTTCTTCCACCGCAACACGGCGGCTTCGCTGATCAATGCCGTGATCTTCGAGGTCAACCAGGTGCTGCAGATCCTGACTAGCGTCTTTATCACGCTAGTGCGGGACTCGCTGACGGTTGTCGCGCTGCTGATCTATCTCTTCTATACCAACTGGCGCCTGACGCTGATCGTGGCGGTGATCCTGCCGGTGATCGGCTACCTGATGTCGAAGATCAACCGCCGGCTGCGCAAGCTCAACCGCGATCACCAGGCCTTTACCAACAACGCTGCCTATGTCGTGGAAGAGGCCGTGGGCGGCTACAAGGTGGTCAAGCTGCATGGCGGCGAAGCCTACGAGATGGGCCGCTTCCGCACCGTGGCCGAGCGGCTCAAGAACTACTCGATGCGCATGGCGGTTGCCGGCGGGCTGAACCAGCCGGTCACGGCCTTCCTGGCTGCGCTGGCGCTGTCGGTGATCATCACCATTGCGATGGTGCAGGCGCAGGCCAACCAGACCACGGTGGGCGGTTTTACCGGCTTTGTGATGGCGATGCTGCTGCTGATCTCGCCGCTCAAGCACCTGACCGACATCAACCAGCCGCTGACGCGCGGCATCACCGCAGCCGAGATGATTTTCCGGCTGATCGATGAACCGATCGAGCCGCAGGACGGTGGCAAGATGCTGGGTCGTGCCCGTGGCGAGCTGGCCTTCGAGCAAGTCGGCTTCCGCTACGGTGAAGCGTCCCGCGCAGCGCTGGAGGGCATTGACCTGCGCGTCAGTCCGGGCGAGGTGGTGGCGCTGGTGGGCCCGTCGGGCAGCGGCAAGACCACGCTGGTCAACCTGGTGCCGCGCTTCTTCGACCCCACTGCCGGGCGCATCTTGCTGGATGGCGCGCCGCTGACCGAGTTGTCGCTGAAGGACCTGCGCAACCAGATTGCCTTCGTCAGCCAGGACGTGGTGCTGTTCAACGACACCGTCGCCGCCAATGTGGCATATGGCGCGCAATCCGATAGCGAGATCGACATGGCCCGCGTTGAGCGCGCGCTGGCGGCCGCCTACCTGACGGAAACGGTCAAGGGGCTGCCGGAGGGCCTGAACACCAATATCGGCGACAACGGCATGAAGCTGTCCGGTGGCCAGCGCCAGCGGCTGGCGATTGCCCGGGCGCTGTACAAGGACGCACCGATCCTGATCCTGGACGAGGCCACTTCGGCACTGGATTCGGAGTCGGAGCGCCAGGTGCAGGCGGCGCTGGAGGAACTGATGAGGGGCCGGACCACGCTGGTGATTGCGCACCGGTTGTCCACCATCGAGAACGCCGACCGCATCGCCGTGCTGGACCACGGCCGCGTGGCGGAGCAGGGCACGCACGCGCAGCTGCTGGCGGCCAACGGCCTGTACGCCGGGCTGCACCGGATCCAGTTCGCGACGCAGCAACGGTAACGGACGTACCAACGACAAAGGCCGGCGCTTGCGCCGGCCTTTGTCGTTTCCTGCGTGCTCAGTTTGGCGAGCTGACGGGCGGCTGCACGCCCAGCACTTCATCGATGGCAGCCAGCACCTGATCGCGCCGCGGCACCACGCCGCCGCCGCCCAGCGAGACCGCGCGGCCCGGCTCATCGACGCCGTACAGGTGGCGCGACGTGGTCGTGAACAGGATCACGGTCGGGCGGCGCAGCGCATCGGCGATATGCACGAAGCCGGTGTCCATGCCAACCACCAGCGATGCCTTGCCTACCATCTGCGCCACGCCGGTGATGCTCAGGCGCGGCATCACTTCGGCGTTGGGCACGCTGGCGGCGATGGTCTCGGCTTCCTTGCGCTCCGCGTCGTTGCCCCAGGGCACCAGCACGCGCAGCCCGCGCGCCGAGATCGCGCTGCCCACGCTGATCCAGTCGGCGACCGGCCACTTCTTTTCTTCGCTAGAGGTGGCATGGAACAGCATCGCGTACGGACCCTTGGCGGCCGGCGCCGGCGTGTCTGCGGGCATCTCCAGGCCGTAGTCCATGTCCCTGGTCAGCTCATAGCTCAGGGCGCGGCTGACGGCGCGGCGCATCCGCTGCCGCGCGCAATCTTCTTCGACAAATGGCTGGAACACATGGTTGTAGGCGAAGCGAGCGCCGCTCTCGCCCAACTCTGCCACGGGGTAGCCATAGCGATTGCGCGTGCGTGCCAGGAAGGTCACGATGGCGCTCTTGTAGACGCCGTGGACGTCCAGCACCGCATCGTACTTCTCGCGGCGCAGTTCACGCAGCGCACTGAAGATCGCACGCAAGCCAGCCCAATTGCGCGACTTCTTGAAGCCGCGCAGCGGCGCGGAAATCACACGCTCGATATTCGGATTCCAGCGCGGCACGTCGGCGCAATATGAGTCGGCGATCCAGTCGATCTTGACGCCGGGAAAGGCCCGCTGCAGGTCCGCGACGAGCGGCTGGGTGAACACCATGTCGCCGAGGGAGGTCAGCTTGACGATGAGAATACGTTTCATCAGGAACAGTAGGGCGGGCAGTGTGCCCCGCCTGGTTCGGAAGGTGCGTAGTATGCCTTATCCAGGAGACAAGTGTCCGTGCGATGCATGGGCGACATGGCGCCCGCTACACCCATGCCGATCCGTTAGTATCTGCATCAGAAGCTCACGATCGATGACGCATATCCAACAGGAGACCACCATGTCCGAGACGTCATTCCCCATCAGCCGCTACCCCATCCCCGCGCTGACCAACCTTCCCGACGACATCCGCGCCCGCATCCTGGAAGTCCAGGAAAAAGCCGGCTTCGTCCCCAACGTCTTCCTGGCGCTAGCGCACCGTCCCGACGAGTTCCGCGCGTTCTTCGCCTACCACGACGCGCTGATGCTCAAGGAGGGCGGCCTGACCAAGGGCGAGCGCGAGATGATCGTGGTGGCGACCTCCGGTGCCAACCAGTGCCTGTACTGCGTGGTGGCGCATGGGGCAATCCTGCGCATCTATGAGAAGAAGCCGCTGGTGGCGGACCAGGTGGCGGTGAACTACCTGAAGGCGGATATTCCGCCGCGCCAGCGCGCGATGCTCGACTTTGCGATGAAGGTGTGCAAGGCGTCGCATGAAGTGGGCGATGCCGACTTTGCTGCGCTGCGCGAGCACGGTTTTTCCGAGGAGGATGCCTGGGATATTGCCGCCATCACGGCGTTCTTCGGCCTGTCGAACCGGATGGCGAACACGATCAGCATGCGCCCGAACGACGAGTTCTACCTGATGGGCCGGGTGCCGAAAGCGAAGTAACGCCGCAGGGGCTCAGCGCACCTCGGCGCAGGCACCGCTCTTGGGATCGAACAGCACCGGCCACGCCTGCTCGTAGATGCCGGGCGTGCAGTGCTTCTCGCAGCGGTTATGGGCCAGCGTCACGCGGCGCGGGTCCTGCCACACCAGCAGCTTGCACTGGCTGCCGTCGATGGCCTGCAGTTCGATGTGCGGGCTCTCGCGGACCTGGCGGAACTCGGCCAGGTTGAATTCGCAACTGCCGCGCCGCGATACCCACAACTTCCATTTCAGTGCGCGCACCTCGTTGGCCCTGACGTCCATCAGCGCGTCTTCGCGGAAGCCATCTTCCTCGGTGCGCTTGCAGGCGGCGGCAATGTTGATGGTCTTGTTCGCGATAGGGGTGGCGCGCTCCTTGGGCGCAGCGGCGACCGCTTCGCCCTTCGCCTCGGGCGGCGGTAGGGGCGCGCGCTTGGTGATCGGCAATGGCGCGCACGCCACCGACAACAGAAGGGCCAGCAGACAGGCCCCATGGTTCGTGGCGTTCATGCCGGACTCCTCGCTTGCTTGCTTGCCGGCCGGGCCGCGCCTTGCATCGGGGCGGCAGGCCGGGCGCGGCATCCGTGCGGATGCCGCTGACTACCCTAGCTTAGTTATAGCGGATGGCAAACGGAATTGGAGTAGGACCATCCCCGAGCCCGTGAGGAGGCGGACGCAAGCGGACAGACGAATGCGCTGCAACGCGGTTACGTTCGTAAACAGCTTGATACACAGATGCGGGATGCGGCGTGCTAGCCTTCCTCAACCATCGCTCGCCGCCCCCAGAATGAAGCCCCGCGCCCTTGTTGCCCTCGTTGTATTGCCCGTGCTCCTTGGCACCATCTCCGCCGCCGCGCATGCCGACGACGACTGGGACGACGATCACCACTACGCGCGCCGCTACAAGGGCGGCGACTACAAGGAAGAGTTCTGGGTCGGCAACTGCAAGATCAAGCGCAAGTGGAAAGACAACGGCGAGTACAAGGAAGAGCGCAAGTGCAAGGACCGGCCGGTCGTGTACCAGCCGCCGCCGGCTGTGTACTACCAGCCCGAACCCGCCTTCGTGGTGAGTCCGCAAGTCGTGATCCGGCCCTAGGCCAGAATGCAGAAAGGCCCGCCAGTGAGCGGTGCCAGTGAGCGGGCCTTTCCATGCCTGCGCCGACATCTTCACATCAGGATGATGTCGTATTGCTCCTGGTGGAACGTCGATTCCACCTGCAGCGAGATCGGCTTGCCGATGAAGTCGCCCAGCATCGCCAGATGCTGGCTTTCTTCTTCCAGGAACAGGTCGATCACTTCCTGCGAGGCCAGGATGCGGAATTCGCGCGGGTTGAACTGGCGCGATTCGCGCATGATCTCGCGCAGGATGTCGTAGCAGGCCGTGCGCGGCGTCTTGACCTGGCCCTTGCCCTGGCAGACCGGGCATTGCTCGCACAGCACATGCGCCAGCGACTCGCGCGTGCGCTTGCGCGTCATCTCGACCAGGCCCAGTTGCGAGAAGCTGTTGACCGTGATGCGGGTGCGGTCGCGTGCGAGCGCTCGCTTCAGCTCGGACAGCACCGCGTCGCGGTGCTCGGCGTTCTCCATATCGATGAAGTCGATGATGATGATGCCGCCGAGGTTGCGCAGGCGCAGCTGCCGCGCGATGGTGTGGGCCGCCTCCAGGTTGGTCTTGAAGATCGTGTCGTCGAAGTTGCGCGCGCCCACGTAGCCGCCGGTGTTGACGTCGATGGTCGTCATCGCCTCGGTCTGATCGATCATCAGGTAGCCGCCCGACTTCAGGTCCACCCGGCGCGACAGCGCCTTCTCGATCTCCGCGTCGATATTGAACAGGTCGAAGATCGGGCGCTCGCCGGTGTAGTGCGACAGCCGCGGCAGTACCGCCGGGGTGTATTCCTTGGCGAACTCCAGCAGCATCTGGTAGTTCTCGCGCGAGTCGATCTGGATCACGCCGGTGGCGTCGTTGATGAAGTCGCGCAGCACGCGCTGGGCCAGGTTCAGGTCCTGGTAGAGCAGGCTGGGCGCGGGCAGGGTGGTGGCGTTCTGGCGGATCGTGCCCCAGATCTTGCGCAGGTAGGCAATATCGTTGCCGAGTTCCTCGTCGGTCGCTTCCTCGGCGATGGTGCGCACGATAAAGCCGCCGCGCTCGTCGGCGGGCACCAGGCCCTGCACGCGGCTGCGCAGCGCCTCGCGGTCCACTTCGCCCTCGATGCGCTGCGAGATGCCGATATGCGGGTCCTGCGGCAGGTACACCAGGGTGCGCCCGGCGATGCTCACTTGCGTGGACAGCCGCGCGCCCTTGGTGCCGATCGGGTCCTTGATCACCTGCACCATCAGCGCCTGGCCTTCGAACAGGGTCTTCTCGATGGCCAGCTGCGGGGTGGAATTGTTGCGGTCGGCGTCGCGTGGATGCCAGATATCGGCCACGTGCAGGAAGGCGGCGCGCTCCAGGCCGATGTCGATAAAGGCCGATTGCATGCCGGGCAGCACGCGCACCACCTTGCCCAGGTAGATATTGCCGACCAGCCCGCGCGTCAGCGTGCGTTCGACATGCAGTTCCTGCACGGCGGCCTGCTGCACGATGGCGACGCGGGTCTCTTGGGGCGTGATGTTGACGAGGATGTCTTCAGTCATAGCGGGTGAAACGCGTCGCCGGTGGTCCGGCTGTATAGGGTGGCCCGGCGCGGGGGCCGGGTCTTGTCTGGGCACGGAGGGCGCGGCTCAGAACTGCAGATGAGCCTGGCGAAGTAACGCCGCCGTCTCAAACAAAGGTAAGCCCATGATACCTGAATAGCTGCCCGCGATCCGCTCCACGAACTCCGCCGCCCGGCCCTGGATGCCGTAGGCACCGGCCTTGCCGAGCGGCTCGCCGCTGGCGACGTAGCGCTCGATCTCGGCGGGCTGCATCTGGCGGAAGGTGACTTCGGAGATCGACAGCGCATGCCGCATGCCCGTGGTCGACACGATCGTCACGGCGGTCAGGACGCGGTGGGTGCTGCCCGAGAGCGCGCCCAGCATGGCCGCGGCATCGGCGCCGTCGGCGGGTTTGCCCAGGATGCGGCCGCCCAGGCAGACCGTGGTGTCCGAGGTCAGCACCGGCGCATCGGGCAGCGCGCGGCGTTCGCGGCGGCGCAGCGCGGCTTCTGCCTTCAGCGCGCAGACGCGCTGGACGTAGTCGTCGGGGGTTTCGCCGGGCTGGACCGCCTCGAGCGCTTCGGCATCCTCGTCGTCATCGGCCAGCAGCAGTTCGTAGCGCACGCCGAGCTGGGTCAGCAGCTCGCGGCGGCGCGGGCTCTGCGAGGCGAGGTAAAGATAGTCGTGCAGGGTGTCGGGCATCGCGGCGGAGGGGCCTTCCGGCGACAGCCGGGATCAGGCCCGATGATAGGGGTGGTTCTGCGTGACGGACCAGGCGCGGTACAGCTGCTCGGCCAGCAGCACGCGCACCATGCCGTGCGGCAGGGTCAGGCTGGACAGCCGGATCAGGGTGCTGGCGCGGGCTTTCAGGGCCGGGTCGAGCCCGTCGGCGCCGCCGATCAGGAAGGCCACGTCGCCGCCCTCGCGCTGCCAGTCGGTCAGCTGCGCGGCCAGTTGCACGGTGGTGAAGTCGCGCCCGCGCTCATCCAGCGCGACGATGCGGCACTGCTTCGACAGCGAGCCCAGCACCGCCTCGATGCGCGCGGCTTCGCGCTGCATCACGGTGGCGGCGTTGTTGCTGGATGAGCGGGTTTCAGGCTTGACCTCGCGCAGTTCGATGCGCAGCTCGGGCGGCATGCGCTTGGCGTACTCGCTGAAGCCGGTTTCGATCCAGCCGGGCATCTTGTGGCCGACGGCCACGATCACCAGTTGCATGGGGCAGAGGACGGGTCATGCTGCGCGGCCGCCTGGCGGCCGCGCGCCGGGGCTCAGGCCGAGCGGGTGGTGCGCTTGCGCGCGGCCGGCTTGGCTGCTGCGGTCTTGCTGGCAGCGGTCTTGCTCGGGGCCTTCTTGACCGCGGTCTTGGTCGCGGTCTTGCGCGCGGTGGTGCCGGCAGCGGTCTTGCGCGGCGCGGCGGCGCGGGTGCCGGCGGTCTTGGTCGCTGCCGACTTGGTGGCGGTCTTGCGGGCCGGCTTGCGGATGGTGGCGATGGCGTCCGCGTCGGTGTCCTCATGGCCCATCGGCGGCGACGGCTCCTTCATGCCTTCGGGCAGGCGGGCCAGCGCGGGGCGCAGGTTGCTGGCGCGGCGCACGGTGCGCACCGGGGCTTCGTCCTCGTCCTCGTCCATCGGCTCGCTGGCCTTGGCCAGGCCGCGGCCGCCGGTGGCCAGCTTCATGCGCACCGGCTTGTCGCCCCAGATCTCTTCCAGGTTGTAGTACAGGCGCAACTGCGGCTGCAGGATGTGGACCACGGCGTCGCCGCAGTCGACCAGCACCCATTCGCCGGTTTCCAGGCCCTCGACCGCCACGATATGGCCGCCGGCTCCCTTCACCGTATCCCGCACCGACGCTGCCAGCGCCTTGGTCTGGCGGTTGGATGTCCCGCTGGCAATCACCACCCGGTCGAACAGTTCGGTCAGGTGGCTGGTGTCGTACACCTTGATGTCCTGCGCTTTGACATCCTCGAGGCCGTCGACGATGGCGCGTTGCAGTTTACGAATATCCATGGTGTCTTCTTGTTCAGCTGAGATCGGTTGGGGGTGGGCGCCGGGATTGGTGCAACCCCGGTCATGCCCTGGCCGGGGCGTTGCGGTACAGCCCGTGGTTGGCAATGTAGTGTGCCACGCCGGGCGGCAGTTGGTCATCTGCCGGCTGGCCGGCTGCCAGCCGCTGGCGCAGGTGGGTGGAAGACAGGTCGACGGCGAGCGTCTGGTCGATCCACATCCGGCCGGAGGGCGTGCATTGTATCAGGTGCGTGTCAGCCTGGCGTTCGGCCAGTGCCGCCAGCACCGGACCCTCCAGTGCCGCCAGCTCAAAACGCGGCCGCGTGGCGGTGCACAGGTGCACATGTTCGAACAGGGCCTGCCAGCCGTGCCAGGTGTGCAGGCGCAGCAGCTGGTCGGCGCCCATCAACCAGCACAGCGAGGCTTCGGGGCCGTATTCGGCGCGCAGCTGGCGTACCGTGTCGATGGTGTAGCTGGGGCCGGCGCGGTCCACTTCCATGCGGCTCACGCGGACTTTGGCGCCGCTGTCGCCAAGCGCCGCGGCGGCCAGTTCGGTCATCGCCAGGCGGTCGGCGGCAGGGGTCACGTCGTCGCCTTTTTGCCACGACTGGCCGGTGGGGATCCACACCAGCTCATCCAGCCCAAGGTGTTCGATGCACAGCCGCGCCAGTGCCAGGTGGCCGACATGGGGGGGATCAAAAGTGCCGCCAAGGATACCCAGGCGATAGGGGCGGGCGGACGGTTGCGGCGGTTCTCCCGCGTCGGCGGCGGGCTTGCGGTGTTGCGCTGGATTGGCCATAGGTCAGGCGTCAGGCCCAGTCGCGCGCTGGCAGGAAATCGGTGTACAGCGCCGCTTCGGGGCTGCCCGGTTCCGGTTGCCAGTCATAGCGCCAGGTCACCAGCGGCGGCATCGACATCAGGATGGATTCGGCGCGTCCGCCCGACTGCAGGCCGAACAGCGTGCCGCGGTCGAACACGAGGTTGAATTCGACGTAGCGCCCGCGCCGGAAGGCCTGGAAGCCGCGCTCGCGCTCGCCGTAGGGCGTGTCCTTGCGCGCCTGCAGGATCGGCAGGTAGGCGTCCAGGAAGGCGTCGCCGACCGATTGCATCATGGCGAAGCTGCGCTCGAAGCCCAGCGCGGAGAAGTCGTCGAAGAAGATCCCGCCCACGCCGCGCGCCTCGTTGCGGTGGCGCAGGAAGAAATACTCGTCGCACCACTGTTTGAAGCGCGGGTACAGGTCATCGCCATAGGGGGCCAGCGCCTGCTGGCAGGTGCGGTGGAAGTGCGCGCAGTCGCCGGCGTCGCCGTAGTAGGGCGTCAGGTCCATGCCGCCGCCGAACCACCATACCGGCTCGGCCCCCGGCTTGACCGCCAGGAAGCAGCGCACGTTCATATGGACTGTGGGCACATAGGGATTGCGCGGGTGGAACACCAGCGACACGCCCATGGCCTCGAAGCTGCGACCGGCCAGTTCCGGCCGGTTGGCGGTGGCCGACGGCGGCAGGGTGTCGCCGCTCACGTGCGAGAAGCCCACGCCGGCGCGCTCCATCACCGCGCCGCCTTCCAGGATGCGGGTGCGGCCGCTGCCGCGCAGGCGTTCGGTGGGCGGTTTCTCCCAGGCGTCGGTCAGGAACGGCTGGCCGTCGATGGCACCGATGGCATCGGTGATGCGGTCTTGCAGACCGAGCAGATAGGCACGGACTGCCTGGGAATCGATCATGATTGGCGGAAAGCGGATGGACCGGGCTCGGCGTCCGGCAGCGCTGGCGGCTGCCGGGTGCGTCACAACGTTGTCACGATTGTACCGGCTGGGGCCGCTGGCCGGGCGCGCGGGTCCAAAGCTGGCCGGCAAGGCGGATCAGCCATGCCGGCCGGAACGGCGTTTGCCGGGAAGGATCAGCGCTTGATGGCGCGGTAGCCGATGTCGGTCCGGTACTGCATGCCGTCGAAGCGGATCTGCTCGACCGCGGCATAGGCGGCGCGCTGCGCTGCCTTGACGGTGTCGGCCAGGCCCACCACGCACAGCACGCGCCCGCCCGAGGTCAGCAGGGTGCCGTCCTTGAGGGTGGTGCCAGCGTGGAAGGTCACGCTGTCGTCGGTCTCGGCCGGGATGCCGGTGATGGCATCGCCCTTGCGCGGGCTGTCGGGATAGCCGTAGGCGGCCATCACCACGCCCAGCGCGGTGCGGCGGTCCCAGTCCAGTTCGATGCTGTCGAGCTTGCCGTTGACGGCGTGCTCCATCACATCGACCAGGTCGGTCTTCAGGCGCGCCAGGATCGGCTGGGTTTCGGGGTCGCCCATGCGGCAGTTGAATTCCAGCGTCTTCAGGTTGCCGTCCTTGTCGATCATCAGGCCGGCGTACAGGAAGCCCGTGTACGGAATGCCGTCCTTTTCCATGCCGCGCACGGTCGGCAGGATGATCTCGCGCAGCGCGCGCGCATGCAGCGCGGGCGTGACCACCGGGGCGGGGGAATACGCGCCCATGCCGCCGGTGTTGGGGCCGGCGTCGGCGTCCAGCAGGCGCTTGTGGTCTTGGCTGGTGGCCAGCGCCAGCACGTTCTTGCCGTCGACCAGCACGATAAAGCTGGCTTCCTCGCCGTCCAGGAACTCTTCGATCACCACGCGCGCGCCGGCGTCGCCGAGCTTGTTGTCGGCCAGCATCATGTCGACCGCGGTGTGCGCTTCTTCCAGCGACATCGCCACCACCACGCCCTTGCCCGCGGCCAGGCCGTCGGCCTTGATCACGATCGGAGCGCCTTGGGCGTCGATGTAGGCGTGCGCCTGGGTGGCGTCGGAGAAGGTCTGGTAGGCGGCGGTCGGGATGCCGTGGCGCTCCATGAACGCCTTGGCGAAGTCCTTGGACGATTCCAGCTGCGCGGCAGCCTGGGTGGGCCCGAAGATGCGCAGGCCCTTGGCGCGGAAGATATCGACGATGCCGGCGGCCAGCGGGGCCTCGGGGCCGACCACGGTGAAGGCCACGCCCTCGCGCTCGGCAAAGGCGGCGATGACCTCGGGGTCGGTCAGCGGAACATTCTGCAGGCGCTTGTCGAGCGCGGTCCCGCCGTTGCCCGGCGCGACATACACCACCTGCACCTTGGGGGACTGGGCCAATTTCCAGGCCAGCGCGTGTTCACGTCCACCCGAGCCGACAACCAATACTTTCATGATCACTGCCAGAAAAGAAACACATACTAAGAGGCGGCGGCCTGGGCTGTGTCCGGGTCGCCGCCGATGGGGGCTTGTTGCAGCTTAGTCTTCGATTACCGCGTTGGTGAAGACTTCCTGCACGTCGTCCAGGTTTTCCAGGGCGTCGAGCAGTTTCTGCATCTTGAGCGCGTCGTCGCCGCTGAAGCTGACTTCGTTCTGCGGCTTCATCACCACGTCGGCCACTTCCGCCTTGAAGCCGGCGGCTTCCAGCGCGGCCTTGACCGCCGAGAAGTCGTTGGGCGGGCAGGTGACTTCGATCGAGCCGTCGTCGTTGGTGACGACGTCGTCGGCGCCGGCTTCGAGCGCGGCTTCCATCAGCTTGTCTTCCGGCGTGCCGGGGGCATACAGGAACTGGCCGCAGTGGGTGAACATGAACGCCACCGAACCTTCGGTGCCCATGTTGCCGCCGTGCTTGGAGAACGCATGGCGCACTTCGGCCACGGTGCGGGTGCGGTTGTCGGTCAGGCAGTCGACGATGATGGCCGCGCCGGCCAGGCCGTAGCCCTCGTAGCGGATTTCTTCGTAGTTGGCGCCTTCCATGCCGCCCACGCCGCGCTGGATGGCGCGCTGGATGTTGTCCTTGGGCATGTTCGCGTCCATGGCCTTGTCAATCGACAGGCGCAGGCGCGGGTTGGAGTCGACATCGCCGCCGCCGAGCTTGGCGGCAACGGTGATTTCCTTGATCAGGCGGGTCCAGATCTTGCCGCGCTTGGCGTCAGCGGCGGCCTTCTTGTGTTTGATATTGGCCCATTTCGAGTGACCGGCCATGATTCTCTCCGAAGCGGAATGCGGTGATCTGCGGTGATGTTGTGCGGGGTCGCCATGCACGCCGTGACCGGGGTGGCAAAGCCCTCGGACAGCGCGCGCCAGGTGACGGATATGCCTGGCGGCTGGCTATAATCAGCCCAGGATTTTATCACGCGGGCCTGCCCGCGCCGCCCCGGATCCACCAGATCCCATCAGACGCTATCAGACGCTTACGGAACCCAGGAACATCATGGCCGACCCCATCCTCATCGCCAAGAACGCCGAACATGAACTGGTGCTGCTGCCGCAGATGGGCAACCGGCACGGGTTGATCACCGGCGCCACCGGCACCGGCAAGACCGTCACGCTGCAGACGCTGGCTCAGGGCTTCTCGCGCCTGGGCGTGCCGGTCTTCATGGCGGACGTCAAAGGTGACCTGACCGGCATCTCGCAGGCCGGCCAGCCGTCCGACAAGCTCAAGCAGCGCCTGGCCGACCTGAACCTGCCGGAGCCGGCATGGGGCGCGTGCCCGACCACGCTGTGGGACGTGTTCGGTGAGAAGGGCCATCCGGTGCGCGCCACGGTCTCGCATATGGGCCCGCTGCTGCTGTCGCGCATGCTGGAGCTGAACGACACCCAGCAGGGCGTGCTGAACCTGGTGTTCCGCATTGCCGACGCCAACGGCCTGTTGCTGCTCGACGCCAAGGACCTGCGCGCCATGCTGCAGTACGTCGGCGACAACGCCGGCCAGTTCACCACCGAGTACGGCAATATCTCGGCCGCCTCGATCGGCGCCATCCAGCGCGGGCTGATCGCGCTGGAATCGCAGGGCGGGGATGTCTTCTTCGGCGAGCCGATGCTGAACCTGGAAGACTTCATCCAGACCGAGAAGGGCCAGGGCGTGGTCAATATCCTGGCCGCCGACAAGCTGATGAACGCGCCGCGCCTGTACGCCACTTTCCTGCTGTGGATGCTGTCCGAGCTGTTCGAGAAGCTGCCCGAGGCCGGCGACCTGGACAAGCCCAAGCTGGTGTTCTTCTTCGACGAGGCCCACCTGCTGTTCAACGATGCGCCCAAGGCGCTGCTCGACAAGATCGAGCAGGTGGTGCGGCTGGTGCGCTCCAAGGGCGTGGGCGTGTACTTCGTCACGCAGAACCCGATCGATATCCCCGACACCGTGCTGGGCCAGCTGGGCAACCGCGTGCAGCATGCGCTGCGCGCCTTTACCCCGCGCGACCAGAAGGCGGTCAAGGTGGCTGCCACCACCATGCGCGCCAATCCCAGGCTGGACCTGGAAACCGCGATCAGCGAACTGGGCGTGGGCGAAGCGCTGGTGTCGTTCCTGGACGCCAAGGGCACGCCCTGCGTGACCGAGCGTGCCTGGGTGCTGGCACCGGGCAGCCGCATCGGCCCGGCGACGGAGGAAGAGCGCAAGCAGCTGATCGCCAGTTCGCTGGTGGCGGGCACCTACGAGAAGACCGTGGACCGCGAATCCGCCTATGAAAAGCTGCGCGGCAGCGTGGCGACGGCCGGCAATGGCAACGGCAAGGGCGCTGGCGGCGCGCCGGCGGGGCAGCCCGCTGGTGAGCAGGACAGCGGCTGGCTCGGTACGGCCGGCGAGATCTTCGGCACGCTGACCAAGGGCACCGGCAAGACCGGCCGCGGCGATTCGATCCTGGAGTCGATGGCCAAGTCGGCAGCGCGCACGGTGGGGTCGCAGGTCGGCCGCGAACTGATCCGCGGTGTGCTGGGCAGCCTGCTGGGTAAGAAGAAGTAAAGACGGACTGACGGAATGACGGAAAGGGCCGCGCGATGCGGCCCTTTTCCTTAGTGGCGCTGCGCCTGTTGCTGCGCCTTGGCCGCTGCCGCGTCCTCGCGCATCTTGCGCGCGAACATCCGCGCAAAGAACCACCCCATGCCGATGATGAAGACGATCACGCCCAGGCTCATCAGGCCGGTGCTGGTACTGAACAGGATCTTGAAGGCTTCCATGCTTGGCTCCCTTTGCGTTGGCGTTGGCGATGGCGGCCGGCGAGGTCTCGCCGGCGCTTGCCGCCAGTGTAGGGAGCCCTGTGGCGCGGACTATTGAGGCCGGTCAAGCGCAAGCCAGCCCGCCGCCGCACCACTCAGTTCTTGGTGCCGAACAGGCGGTCGCCCGCATCGCCCAGGCCCGGCACGATATAGGCATCGCCGTCCAGGTGGCTGTCCAGCGAGGCGACGAACAGCTTCACCCCCGGATGCGCCTTCTGGAACACTTCCACGCCCTCCGGGGCCGCCACCAGCGCAACGAAGGTGATGGCCTCGTCCTTGACCCCGCGGCGCTTGAGCACCTCCACCGCGTGCGCGGCGGAGTAGCCCGTGGCCACCATCGGGTCGCACAGGATGAAGCTGCGGTCTTCCAGGTCAGGCAGACGCACCAGGTATTCCACCGGGCGGTGCTGCTCGTCGCGGTACACGCCGATGTGGCCGATGCGCGCCGACGGGATCAGCTCGACCAGGCCGTCGCTCATGCCCACGCCCGCGCGCAGCACCGGCACGATGGTCAGCTTCTTGCCGGCGATCACCGGCGCCTCCAGCTCTACCAGCGGCGTTTCGATGCGGCGTGTGGTCAAGGGCAGGTTGCGGGTGATCTCGTAGCCCATCAGCAGCGTGATCTCGCGCAGCAGTTCGCGGAAGGTGCGCGTCGACGTTTCCTTGTCGCGCATGTGCGAAAGCTTGTGCTGGATCAGCGGGTGGTCGAGGATGAACAGGTTGGGAAAGCGCGGATCTTGTTTCATGGCTGGCGGCGAGGGCTCGGCGGGGTAGGGACAAGCAGGTGAAGCGGGCGGCGAGATCGGATGGACCAGCGCGCCGCGCCGTTGCAGCCGGATTGTAATGGAAGCGGGCCGCCCTGCCCGTGGCTTCGCTTTCGAGACCCGCCCACGCCAGCCGCCGGCGGGCTCCCTGAACTGCCGGGAGCGGCCGGCGGTGCCTTGCGCTAGTCAAGCGCGCGATTCTTCGACTCGATATCCACCATGTAGATGGCGATTGCCGCCACGGCAAGAAATGACGAAAGCAGCGCCAGGGCAAGGGTGAACTGGCTGGCCATGATCGGTGCAATGATCGAAGGCGCAAACAGGCCGCCAAAGCGCGCCATCGCGCCGGCAGTGCCCATCCCGCTGGCGCGCAGGTCGGTCGGGTACACCTCGGGCGTGAAGGCGTAGAGCGCGCCCCAGGTACCGAGGAGCGAGAAGCTCATCAGCAGGGTCGAGCCGACGATAAGCGCGGTGGACTGGCCCAGGCTATAGAGCATGCAACCTGCCGCGCTGAGCAGCAGGAAGCCGATCAGCGTCGGCTTGCGGCCCCAGCGCTCGACGCCGTGCGCGGCCAGCGCGAACCCGGGAAGCTGCACCAGCGCGAGCACAATCAGGAAGACCTGGCCACGCATGAAGCCAAAGCCCTGGCCCGCCAGCTTGACCGGCAGATAGACGAAGACGCCGTAGTAGGCGATCGAGATCAGCGCCCAGGCGGCAAGCAGGCAGATGGTGCGGCGCCGGCATCCGCGCGCGAACAGCGCAAAGACCGACTTGCGCTCCATCGGCTGCGGCTCCAGGTTGCCGATTTCCACGGACACGCGATTGGCGGTGGCGACACGCTGCAGCACCGCGCGTGCCTCGGCCGAGCGTCCCGATTTATTCAGGTAGAGCGGAGACTCGGGAACAAAGAACCGGAAGACCACGCCGACCAGGGCGGGGATGCCCGTGACGAGGAAGATCAGCCGCCAGGCATCATCGCCTCGCGACACGGCGATCAGCGCAAGAATGGCGAGCAGGATCGTGCCGACGGCCCAGAACGACTCCAGCAGCACCAGCCAGCGACCGCGCCGGTCCGAGGGCAGGAACTCGGCCATCATGGTGTAGTCCACGGGCAGCGTGCCGCCCACGCCGATGCCGGTCAGGAAGCGCAGCAGCAGCAGCCACTGGAAGTCCGGTGCGAAAGCGGAAGCGACACCGCAGATGGCGTCGATGACCACCGCCATCATCAGCACGGGCCGGCGGCCGATCCTGTCAGCCAGTCGGCCGAACACGAATGCGCCGATCAGCATGCCGACAAAGAACATCGTCCCGGTCTGCAGAGCGGTCGGTACGGGAATGCCGAAGGTCGCCGCAATCGACGGCGCGGTGAAGCCGATCGACAGCACCTGCATCGCGTCAGCCAGCCAGACCAGGCCGAAGATGACAAAGAGCCGATACTGGAACCGGCCGACGCCGGCCGCGCGGATGCCTTGCTCGATCGTGATGGTTTGAGGCGATGCTCCCCGCGCGCTGGGCTGTGGGGCCGAGCCTAGCGTGACTTCCGGGATGGTCGTGGTTGCCATGGATGAAATTGATGACGACATGTTGTCTACCTGTCTTTATAGGCTGGTTCTTGAACTCGGACGCACACGTTTATCGAAGCAGGGCCAGACGGTACTGACTAATGCGTGATGATCACACCGGGACAACCGCACCAAATTGCAACGAAACGTGGTGAGTACTCCAATTGGCGAGGCTGGAACTAACCCGGTAGCACGCTCGCAACACCTGCTTGGTTCTGATACGACATAGTCACTCCTTGTTGTCTACCCTTGGTTGGTCCAGGCCCGGCCTCCCGGTCGGCGCTGCGGGGAACTATGCAAGCCCCGGGCCAGCGCTTCCGGTGATGTAAAGGGCCAATCTTTTAGTTTTGTTGTCTCGTCTGCCGCTTGCGGCGCGCCGTCCTTGTGCGGGGAGGCACCGCTGCGGGCCTAGCGGCACTCATGTAGTGCGCACTACATGATCGTTCAGCGTAAGCTACATGAAACTGGCGGGCAAGGCCGAATTGCGTTTTCCCTCCTCGGGGTTTTCCCGCGCGTGGCGCCGGCGCGGGAATGCACGTCTCCCTGCCCGGTGGCGAAGCGCCTTGCCAGGCACGGCGTAGGTGCGGTCAGCGTGGATGCGGAAGGCGCGGCGAGCCGGCCCCGCGGCGTCTGCGTTGGTCCTAGTGGGCAGGCATCGCGCGCAGGCGCGCGACGGTGTTCTCCAGGTCCTGCCATGCGGGTTTGTCGGGCGCAAAGCGCGCGCGCAGGTACTGCGCCAGCTGCGCGATCTGCTGGTCGTCGAGGGTGTCGGCATAGGCCGGCATCGCACCCAGTTCGCTGTTGGGCGGTGCCGGCATGCCTTGCAGCAGCACCTGGATCACGTTGTCCGGCAGCTTGCTGTGCAGGTTCGTATTGAGCGCCAGCGAAGGCTTGACGCCGAACTGGGCGATGCCCTGGTCCGACTGGTGGCAGACCGCACATGCGCTTTGGTACAGGCGTTCGCCGGGACCGCCCAGGGTGCGCGCGGCCTGCGCGCTGCGCTGCTCGATCTGCGCGGCCTGTGCGGCCTGTGCGGCCAGTACGGTAGGCGAGGGCGGTGACGTGCCGAACGAGGCCACGTAGTGCGCGATCGCGCGCACGTCGGACTCAGGCAGTTGCGCCAGTTCTTCGACCACCGGTGCCATCGGTCCGGCCGCGGCGCCATGGTGCGGCGCATAGCCGCCGCGCAGGTAGGTGAACAGCGCTGCTTCGGTCCAGGGCAGCGGTGCGTGCGACAGTGCGCTCAGCGGTGGCGCTTCCCAGCCTTCGGCGCTGCCGCCGGTCAGGTACTGGCGGCCGCCTTGCTCGGCACCGAGCGCGTTGCGCGGCGAATGGCAGGCGCTGCAGTGGCCCAGTCCTTCGGCCAGGTACGCGCCGCGATTCCATTGCGCGGAGCGCGACGGGTCCGGCGTGAAGCGCTCGTTGCGATGGAACAGCAGGTTCCAGCCGGCCAGCAGCGGGCGCACGTTGAAGGGGAACGCAAGCTGCGTCTGCGGGACTTCGGATTTCACCGGCCCTGCCGACATCAGGTACCCGTATAGCGCCTGCATGTCGCCATCGCTGATCTTCGCGAATGCGGTGTATGGGAACGCGGGATACAGGCGCCGTCCGTCGCGGTGGATGCCCTCGCGCATGGCGCGCTCGAACGCGGCGAAGGACCAGTTGCCGATGCCGGTCTGCACGTCCGGGGTGATATTGGTGCTGTAGACCGTACCGAAGGGCGTCTCCAGCGGCAGGCCGCCGGCGTTCTTCACGCCGCCCGGCGCGGTATGGCAGACCGCACAGTCTCCCGCGGCGGCCACCAGCCGGCCGCGTTCGAGCGTGGCGGCGGAATAGAAGCCGGCCTCGGGCGGCGCCACCGGTGCGATCGGCGCGCGCCAGGGCAGCAGCGTGGCGCACACGCCGGCAGCGGCTGCGGCGGCAGCGGCGATCCAGCCGCGCTTGCTGCGCTGGTTGCCGGGCCTGGCCTCGGCCAGCGCCAGGCGGATGCGATCGGCGCTGAAGGGCGGCGCGCGCAGGCGCACGCCAGTGGCGTCGTAGATGGCATTGGCCACGGCCGCGGCGGCGGGCATGGAGTCGGTCGGGCTGGCAGCCAGCGCGTCATGCGTGGCGAGCGTGCCGGCCAGGCGGATTTCCGGCAGGGTGCTGCCCGGCACGGCTGGCAGCGTCTGGCTGGCAGGTGGCGCTTCGGCCGGCCAGGTGTCGAAGGCGGGCGTGGCCGACGTCAGCTGCAGGGCGGCATCGGCCACGGCCTGCTCCAGCAAGCGCGCGGACGGCGCGGCTTGTGCGCGCGGCAGCGATTCACTGTCATGCCCCACCGTCACGCGCGTGACCGCCAGCTCGCCGGTGGTGCCGTCGACCTCGACCTCGGCCACCCATGCCGACCAGGTCTGCCCGGCTTCGTGATCGACGGTGTTGGCATAGGCAAAGCCGCGGCCGCGCTGCACGTTGCCGGCCGCTGTGTTGGCGCGGGGCGCGGCCGACGTCCAGCCGGCACGCTCGGACACTTGGCGTACCAGGGCTGTGCCGCGCGCATCGTCGAGATGCGCCAGCCGCAGCGCGACCGGGTCGGTGCCGGAGTCGGCGGCAAGCTCGTCGAGATGGGATTCCCGGGCGAACACCTGGGCCCGGGCTGCCGCCAGTGGCGCCGCATCGGACGCGGCGGCGCTGCCTGTCGAGACCAGGTCGACATGCGGGATGCGATAGGGCGGCATGGCGGTGTCGCCTGCGTGGCCGGCAGCGATGCTGTCCGCCACGGGCGATGCCGTATGCGTCAGCCACAGCGCCAGCGGCACGGCCGGGGCTGTGGTGCCCGCCAGTGTTGCGGCGTAGGCTTCGACGGCGGTGCCGGCCAGCGCGGTGTCGACGCGCACATCGAGCACGGCATCGGCAAGGCCTACATCGGCCGCACACAGCCGACGCATCACGGGCAGTCCGGCGGCGTGGGCCAGCAGCGCCGCGTCGGCGGCGGCGTGCGGCGCGAGCAGCGCGGGGTCCGCGCGGTCGTCGGGCGATTGCCAGCAGGCCAGCACCACCTGTTGCGGCGCGATGCCCAGCAACGCGGCAAGCTCGGCGCGCAGCGCGCCAGGGCGCGTGCTTGGCAGCCACACGGTCAGCTTGCTGTCGCGCCAGTCGGCGACGGCCGTGCAATACGCCTCAGCGTGGGTGCCGGCCAGGGGCCACTGGTAGTGCTGCGTGTGGCGCGCATCGGCGCCGGCCAGCACCGCATCGGCATTGCCGCGCTGGGCCAGCGTGAGGCGCGCTACCGGCGCGTCGTCCGCGCGGGGCGGGGCGGACCATCGTGCCTGCAGCGCATGGGTTGCGTTGATGGCCTGTGCGCCGGAAGCCGTTGCCATGCCGGCGAAATTGTTGCGGATGACGACCGCGCGCACGCCCGGCAGCGCCAGCGCTGCCTCGCGCTCCGCGCCCAGCAGGCGCGCCGTCAGCGGCTTGCCGTCGATCCAGCGCAGGCCAGGCGGTGTCAGCACCCGGGCAACCAGGCAGTCGGCGGCGGGCGGCGGCATGCTGCCCGCGACCGCGGTCGCAGGGGTGGCCTGTGGCACGAGCCCTTCGTTCACGATGCCGACCCCTCGGCCGCCTGCCGTTGCAGCACCGCGGCCCGTTGCACCGCACGCACGATTTCCACGTGGGTGCCGCAGCGGCACAGGTTGAAGCGCAGCGCCTCGCGGATCTGGGCCTCGTCGGGATCGGGGTTCTGCGCGAGCAGCGCCTTGGCGGTCATGATCATGCCATTCAGGCAATAGCCGCATTGCGCGGCCTGCTCATCGATAAATGCTTGCTGCACAGGGTCGGGCTGCGCGTCGGTGCCCAGTCCCTCCAGCGTGGTGACGGCGTGCCCGACCACGGCCCTGACCGGCAGCACGCAGGCGCGTGCGGGCATGCCGTCCACCAGCACCGTGCAGGCGCCGCACTGGCCCAGACCGCAGCCATACTTGGGCCCGTTGCAGCACAGGTCGTTGCGCAGGATATAGAGCAGCGGCGTGTCAGGGGCCACGCTCAGCGTGTGCTCGGCGTGGTTGACTTGCAATGTCAGGGGGCGGGGCGTGTTCATCGGGGGCTGGGGGCGGTTTGAACATCACGCATCGCTGCGCCGCGCCCCTTCGATGAGGGGCTGCGGCGGGCAGGGTTGGTCAGGCGTCAGGCCGCTGCGGACAGCGTCCCGGTCCCGGCCGACACCAGCGGCACGTTGAAGACATCGTAGCCGAAACACCAGTCGGGGTTCTCGTTGCCGCGCAGCCAGGTGTTGTTGTGCGAGACCAGCTGGACCTTGCTTGCGCGCTCGTTGCGGTTCGCTTCATACAGCGCGAATGCCGAGGCGAAGTCGTCCACGCCGGTCTCGGTGAAGCAGCGCGTGAGCATGGCCGCATCCTCGATCGCCATCGCGGCGCCTTGTGCCATGTGCGGCTTCATCGGGTGGCAGGCGTCGCCGAGCAGCACCAGGCGGCCCCGGCTCCACAGCGGCAGCGGGTCGCGCTCCAGCAGCGGCCACTTGGTCACTTCAACGGTGCCTTCGATCAGCGACTGCACGCCCTCATGCCAGCCGTCGAACGCGGCGCGCATTTCCTCGATGCTGCTCGGCACCCAGCTCTTGCTCATGTCCCACTCGGGCTCGGGCACGCCGGTGACGTAGTAGATCTCGTCGAGCTTGCTGGTATCGAAGTAGACCATCATGTGGCGGTCGTCGGTCCACCACTTGGTGCAGCGCTCATGCGTGAAGCCCTTGACGCGCGCGATCGGGAACACCGCGCGGTGTGCCACGTAGCCCGTGTACTTGGGCGGCTCGGCGCCCAGCAGCGTCTCGCGGATGCGCGAGTTGACACCGTCCGCGCCGATCACGATGTCGGCCTCTTCGACCGTGCCGTCGGTGAAGCGCAACTGCACCACGTCGCCCTGGTCGGTGACGCTTTCCAGCTTCTTGTTGAAGAACAGCGTGTCGGGCGCCACGGCGTCGGTCAGCAGCTTGTGGAAGTCGCCGCGGTGCACGGTCAGGTAGCTGGCACCGTAGTGGCGCTCTGCGTAGTCGCCCAGCGGGATCTGCGCGATCACCTCGCCGGTCAGGCCGTCGCGGCTGTACCAGTAGTCGGGGTGGCAGCCCATGTCGTTGAGCGCGTCCTCGATGCCGATGCGCCGCATGATCTTCATCACGTTGGGCCCCACATGGATGCCCGCGCCCAGGCGCGAGAACGCCGGTGCCTGTTCATACAGCCTGACTTGGAAGCCGGCTCGCTGCAGCAGGGCGGCCGCGGCCGTTCCTCCGAGTCCGGCGCCGACAACTGCGATTCGCGGTTTGCCTTGCACGTTCTTTCTCCTGGCAATGACACAAGGTCGATGGGGGCTGGGGCGGCCACTCGGCCGACCGTTGAAAACGAGTGTACACACTCAAAACATCAAAGTAAAAGAAGAAAATTATGAACCTATGGAAAACCCTTACTGAAATGTGATGACGCTCACGCATCACGCTATATCGGTGAAATGATGCGCAAATACAGGGATTGATTAGTTAAGTATGCACTGAACGAGTGAATTCGCGGGGGCGCAGATTCTGTTTGCTTAGATAAAGTGTGTACACTACAATCAATCACAGCATGCAGGGCCGCCAGGCCGAGGCAGGCGGGTAGACAGACAAACAGATGACGGAGTCGACAGTGCAGAAAGTTTTCCGAATCGGCCAGATCGTGCCGAGCTCCAACACCACCATGGAAACCGAGATCCCGGCGATGCTGGCTGCGCGCCAGCTGGTGCGCCCGGAACGCTTCACCTTCCACTCAAGCCGGATGCGGATGAAGAAGGTGGTCAAGGAGGAACTGGCGGCCATGGATGCCGAATCCGACCGCTGCGCGGTGGAACTGAGCGACGCCCGCGTCGACGTGCTCGGCTATGCCTGCCTGGTGGCCATCATGGCCATGGGCCACGGCTACCACCGTGTGTCCGAGCAGCGCCTGCAGGCGCATACCGCCGAGAACGGCGGCGACGCGCCGGTGATCACCAGCGCCGGCGCGCTGGTCGATGCGCTCAAGGTGATGGGCGCGAAGCGCATCGCCGTGGTGGCGCCCTATATGAAGCCGCTGACCGAGCTGGTGGTCGACTACATCCGCAATGAAGGCTATGAGGTGGTCGACTACCGCGCGCTGGAAATCCCCGACAACCTTGAGGTGGGGCGCCACGACCCGGCACGGCTGCCGGAGATCGTCGCGCAGATGAATACGGCCGACGCCGATGTCATCGTGCTGTCGGCGTGCGTGCAGATGCCGTCGCTGCCAGCCGTGGCCAAGGTCGAGGCGATGACCGGCAAGCCGGTGGTCACCGCCGCCGTCGCCACCACCTATGCGCTGCTGAAGCGGCTCGGGCTGGAGCCGGTGGTGCCGGGCGCCGGCGCGCTGCTGTCGGGCGCGTACTGAAGGGGGCGGCCATGGCAGACAGCACCTTTCTCTACGGCGCCAACGTGAACGCCAACGGCATCCGCCAGCACTACCTGCGCTATGGCGGGCAGGGCGGTGCGCGTGCGCAGCGCGATGCCGTCATCATCGTGCCGGGCATCACCAGCCCGGCGGTGACCTGGGGCTTTGTCGGCGAGCAATTCGGGCAGCAGTTCGATACCTATGTGCTCGACGTGCGCGGCCGGGGCCTGTCGCAGGCCGGCGCTGAGTTGGACTACAGCCTCGATGCGCAGGCTGCCGATGTGATCGCGTTTGCGCAAGCGCTTGGCTTGCAGCGCTACGCCATCGTCGGCCATTCGATGGGCGCGCGCATCGGCATCCGCGCCGCGGGCAGCAAGCCGGCAGGCCTGACGCGCCTGGTGCTGGTCGATCCGCCGGTGTCGGGGCCGGGCCGCCGCCCATACCCGTCGCAACTGCCGTGGTACATCGATTCGATCCGGCTGGCGCAGCAGGGCATCGACGTGGAAGGCATGCGCCGCTTCTGCCCGACTTGGACCGAGGACCAGTTGCGCCTGCGCGCGCAATGGCTGCATACCTGCGACGAGCGCGCGATCCTGGCCAGCTTCAATGGCTTTCATGAGGACGATATCCACGCCGACCTGCCGCACGTCGCCGTGCCGGTCCTGCTGATGACCGCGGGCCGTGGCGACGTGATCCGCGAGGAAGACGTGCAAGAGATGCGCAAGCTGCTGCCCGCACTGCTGCTTGCGCATGTCGCCAACGCCGGCCACATGATCCCGTGGGACGACGAGGCCGGCTTCTACCGCGCCTTTGGCGACTTCCTGGGTGCGGCGCTGAACTAAACGAGGAGCGAACATGCCCGTAAGCGATTACGACCTGACCGCGGCGTGGAAGCAGGTGCTGACGCTGTCGAAGCTTGAGCCGGGGCAGACCGTCACCGTGCTGACCGGCGCCGCCACGCATCCGCAGACGCTGCGCACCGCGATGGTGGCGGCGGCATCGATGGGCGCCATCGTCAACCGGCTCGACTTGCCGCCGGTCAATGGCGAAAAGGCGCTCAGCCGCGACGCGCTGGCCTATCTGGGGACCACGCCGCTGACCGGCAACCCGGCCGCCATTGCCGCACTCAAGGCCAGCGACCTGGTGCTGGACCTGATGACGCTGCTGTTCTCGCCCGAGCAGCACGAGATCCTGGCGCAAGGCACCAGGATCCTGCTGGCTGTGGAGCCGCCCGAAGTGCTGGCGCGGCTGGTGCCGACCGAAGCCGACCGCGCCCGCGTCAAGGCCGCGGCCGCGCGGCTGGGCAAGGCGCGCGAGATGCATATCGTGTCCGACGCCGGCATGGACCTGCGCTGCCGCCTGGGCGAGTTCCCGGCGATCAGCGAGTACGGCTTTGTCGACGAGCCCGGCCGCTGGGACCACTGGCCGAGCGGCTTCGTGCTGACCTGGCCGGACGAGGGCGGCACCAACGGCACCATCGTGCTGGACCGCGGCGACATCCTGCTGCCGATGAAGTCCTATCTCCAGGCGCCGATCCGCATTACGGTCGAAGCCGGCTACGTGCGCCGCATCGAAGGCGGCGTGGACGCGGAGCTGCTGGCCGACTACATGGCCTCGTTCAACGACCCCGAAGCCTATGCCATGTCCCATATCGGCTGGGGGCTGCAGCCGCGCGCCAGCTGGTCGGCGCTGGCGATGTATGACCGTGAGGCCACCATCGGCATGGACGCGCGCGCCTACGAGGGCAACTTCCTGTGCTCGTTCGGCCCCAACAACGAAGCCGGCGGCAGCCGCACCACCGCCTGCCATATCGACATCCCGGTGCGCCACTGCACCGTCAGTCTGGATGGCGAGCCCGTGGTGGTGCGCGGCAAGGTGATGGACGGCCACCACGCGCCGGCCGCTTCTCTCTACAAGGACGCGCGCCATGGATGACGCCGTGCAGACTTACCAACGCCAGGGCTTTGGCGCAGCCATGGAACTGAGAGCGCCGTACGGCCTGCTGATCATCGACTTCGTCAACGGCTTCGCCGATCCGGCGGTGTTTGGCGGCGGCAATATCCCCGAGGCGATCCGCAACACGCAGCCGCTGCTGCGCACCGCGCGCGAGCAGGGCTGGCCGGTGGCGCACAGCCGCATCGTGTTTGCCGACGACGACAGCGACCACAATATCTTCACGCTGAAGGTGCCGGGCATGCTGACGCTGAAGGAGGATGGCCACAACAGCAAGATCGTGCCGGAGCTGGCGCCCGCGCCGGGCGAACTGGTGGTGCGCAAGACGGTGCCGTCAGCGTTCTTCGGCACTTCGCTGGCGGCGTGGCTGACGCAGCGTGGCGTGCAGACGCTGCTGGTGGCGGGTTGCGTCACCAGCGGCTGCGTGCGCGCCAGCGTGGTCGACGCGATGTCGCTGGGCTTCCGCCCGCTGGTGGTGTCGGATTGCGTGGGCGACCGCGCGCTGGGCCCGCATGGCGCCAACCTGTTCGACATGGCGCAGAAGTACGCCACCGTGCTGACGCGCGACGAGGCGCTGGCGCAGGTTGCCGGCGTGCGCGCCGCCGCCTGAAGCGTGGCGATGCGGCCGGGCCTGGCGTCAGCCTGCCGCCGCGCGCCGGCCGCGGGCCGTCTTGCGCGGCGCGGCCGGCGGCGCCACATCCGCATCCGGCACAGCGCCGGGCACGGCCACGGCGCGCAGCACCGTCTGCTGGATCACATCGCGCCAGTGCGCCAGCGCCGGCGGGCTCATCATGGGTTCGCCCAGGAAGGCGCTGAGCGTATGATGGTTGGAGTTGTAGAAGTAGCCAAGCGAAGCGATCACCATATAGACGTCGCGTGCGGCCGCGTCCGGCCGGAACAGCCCCGCGGCCTTGCCGCGCGCGAGGATGCCGTCGAGCACCGACAGCGCGTAGCTGGAGATCTCGCGCAGCCGCACCGACTTCTTCGCGTGCTTGCCCTGGCTCATGTTCTCGCTGGTCAGGATGGCGACGAACTCCGGATGATCCAGGTAGTACTGCCAGATGAAATCGATCAGTTGCGACAGCGCGCGCACGGGGTCGGCGGCGTCGAGCTCATGTTCCAGCTGCTGCTCGGCTTCATTGAGCTGCAGGTAGATGGTCTCGAGCACTTCGACAAACAGCTTTTCCTTGCTGCCGAAGTAGTAATAGATCATCCGGTCGTAGGTCTTGGCCAGCGACGAGATGCGTTCGATGCGGCCCCCGTCGTAGCCGCGCTGGGCGAAGACCTTGATCGCAGCCTTCAGGATGCGGTCGCGGCTGTCCTGCGCTTGCCTGGCCCGCGTGCCGGCTGGCGCCCGCTTTGCGGTTGGCTTGGGCGCGGTCGTGATCGTCATGGTCGATGCTTGGGCTATTCCACTGTTGGCTTGCAGTATAACGGGCGCCCCGGGGCGCAGCCGGTGAAGGAGATGGCAGAACGATGACGGCAACCAATCTGCAAGCCGCGGCACAGGCCGACGCCGACACGCCGCGCACGCTGCGGCTGGCGCTGCTGCAGGCCACCGGCGTGCTGCTGGTGACGCGCGCCCCGCAGGCGGCGGCACGGCCCGCGCCCGGCCAGCCCGGCGCGGCGTCGGACTACGTGCCGGCACTGCCGGACATCTTCATTGCCTTGCGCGACAGCGGCGAGGTGCTGGCCTTCAACGGCCACGTCGACCTGGGCACCGGCATCCGCACGGCACTGGCGCAGATCGTGGCGGAAGAACTCGACGTGCCGCTCGAACGCGTACGCATGGTGCTTGGCCATACCGAAGCCACCCCCAACCAGGGCCCCACCATTGCCAGCGCATCGATCCAGATCTCGGCGCTGCCGTTGCGCCGCGCCGCCGCCCAGGCGCGTGCGTGGCTGCAGGCGCGTGCCGCGCAGCACCTCGGCGTGGAAGCCGGCGGGCTGGAGGCAGAGGACGGCGTCTTCCGGGTTCCCGGCACGCAGGCCAGCGTCGGCTATGGCGCGCTGCTTGCCGGCGAGCACCTGGAACTGCCGCTGGCCGACGACATACCGACCAAGCCGGTCGAGTCCTACCGCATCGTCGGCCGTGCCGCGGGCCGCGTCGATATTCCCGGCAAGGTGCGCGGCGCACTGACCTTTGTCCACGACGTGCGCGTGCCCGGCATGCTGCATGGCCGCGTGGTGCGACCGCCGTATGCGGGGCGCGACAGCGGCCACTTTGTCGGCAACAGCCTGCTGGAAGTCGATCGCGACTCCGTGCGCGACGTGCCGGGCGTGGTCGATGTGGTGGTGCAGGGCGACTTTGTCGGCGTGGTGGCCGAGCGCGAGGAATACGCGGTGCAGGCCGCGCGCCGGCTGCGCGTGCGCTGGAAACCCATCCCGCCACTGCCGGCGCTGGACGATCCGGAGCCCGCGCTGCGCGCCAACCCGGCCACGCGGCGCGAGTTGCAGGCCGACGGCGAACTGCCGGCAAACGGCGCCGGCATGGCATTGCAGCGGCGCTTCGTCTGGCCGTACCAGATGCATGGCTCGATCGGCCCGTCATGCGCCGTGGCCGACTGGCATGACGATGGCCTGACAGTCTGGTCCGGCACGCAGAACCCGCATGTGCTGCGCATCGATCTGGCAAAGTTGTGCGGGCTCGGCGAAGACCGCATCGAGATCGTGCGCTTGGAGGCTGCCGGCTGCTACGGGCGCAACTGCGCCGACGATGTAGGCGCCGACGCGGCACTGCTGTCGCGCGCGGTCGGGCGGCCCGTGCGCGTGCAGCTCTCGCGCGAGCAGGAACACCTGTGGGAGCCCAAGGGCGCGGCCCAGCTGATGGACGTCAGCGCCACGCTGGGGCCGGACGGCGCGCTGCTTGGCTATGACTTCACCAGCCGCTATCCGTCCAACGATGCGCCCACGCTGGCGCTGGTGCTGACCGGTGCCGTGCCCAACGCGCCGCGCACGCTGGAGATGGGCGATCGCACCGCCGTGCCACCGTACGCGTATGGCGCGCGCCGCATCGGTTGCGACGACACGCCCGCGATCGTGCGCGCGTCCTGGCTGCGTGGCGTGTCGGCGCTGCCCAATGCGTTTGCGCATGAGTGCGTGATCGATGAGCTGGCAGCAGAGGCGGGTGCCGATCCCGTGGATTTCCGGCTGCGGCACCTGCCGGATGAACGTGCCGCGGCTTTGCTGCGTGCCGTGGCCGAAGCGGCTGGCTGGCAGCGGGGCGTGGCCGGATCGCGGGGTATCGCGGATGCCGAAGGCCGGCTGCGCGGCCGGGGCGTGGCCTATGCCCGCTATATTCACAGCCGTTTCCCGGGGTTCGGCGCAGCGTGGTCTGCCTGGGTGGTGGACCTGGCGGTGGATGCCGGCAGCGGCCGCATCACCATCGAAAAGGTGGTGGTCGGGCAGGACACGGGCATGATGGTCAACCCCGACGGCGTGCGCCATCAGATCCACGGCAACGTGGTGCAGACGCTCAGCCGGGTGCTGAAGGAGCAAGTGCGCTTCGATGCGGAGGGTGTCGCCAGCCGCGAATGGGGCAGCTATCCGCTGCTGACCTTCCCGGAAGTCCCGCCGATTGAAGTGGTGCTGATGCCGCGGCAGTCGGAGCCGCCGCTGGGCGCCGGCGAATCGGCCTCGCTGCCGGGTGCGCCGGCGATCGCCAATGCCTTGTTCGATGCGCTGGGGGTGCGGCTGCGCCGGCCGCCTTTCGTGCCGGAGACGGTGCTGGCGGGGTTGCAGGCCCGCTGAGGCCCCCAAACTCAAAGCGGCGCCTGCTCAGGCGCCGCCATTCCCCTCGTCAATCTCACTCATCTTGCGCAGCAGGTAGGTCACCGCCACGCGCTCGGCCGGGTTCAGGCCGCCGAAGGTCTGCTCCGAGATCTCCTTCGCAAACGGCACGGTCTCATCGATCAGTGCCAGCCCGGCGGGCGTGACCGTTACCACCACCTTGCGCCGGTCATTGGGATCGTGCGACACCGCAATCAGCTCGCGCGACTTCAGCCGGTCGATGATGCCCCGCACCGTGGCCTGGTCGATGGCGGTGGCGCGCACCACCTCGTTCATCGAACACGGCTGGCGGTCCCTGACCGCGCACAGCACCACGAACTGCGCCGCGGTCAGCTGCGAATCCGGGATGGTCTGCTGGAAGATCGCCACATGGCGCTGGTAGGCGCGCCGCAGCAGGTGGCCCACCTGCTCGGTGAAATCGTAGTCGGCGGCGGTCTTGCCGGAAGGCGTGTCGGAGGGCTGGGGCACGAACCTGGTGCAGTGGGTAAGGTGACTCAGAGTATACCGAGGAAGGGGCCGGGAAGGTGGCCGGGGCCGCCGCGGCGATGGCCGATGCCATTGCGTCTTTTCGAATACAATCGTCGGGTCGTTTCGCGGGGCCGACGTGCCCGCCCGCTTTCCCCCTGTGTTCCCCGTGCCAGCCTCCCAGAAGTCTCTCGCCGCACCTGCCGCGCTGCCGTCGCCGCAGCGCTCGGGGCTTGTCATCGCCGCCGTCGGAGCGGTGCTGTTCTCCGCCAAGGCGATCGTCGCCAAGCTGATGTACCGCTACAACGTCGATGCGGTGATGGTGATCACGCTGCGCATGCTGTTCGCGGTGCCGCTGTTCATGGCGATCGGCTGGTGGCAGTCGCGCCGGCTGGCGCCGCTGTCGTGGGCGGATCGGGGCCGCGTGGTGTTTCTCGGATTTATCGGCTACTACCTGTCGAGCTTCCTCGATTTCATCGGGCTGCAATACATCACCGCCGGGCTGGAGCGGCTGATCCTGTTCCTGACGCCGTCGTTCGTGCTGCTGGCCACCGCGCTGGTGTTCCGCCGGCCGATCGCCATGCGCCAGTGGCTGTCGCTGCTGCTGGCCTACGCCGGCATCGTGCTGGTATTCGCGCATGACCTGGACGTCAGCGGCAGCCAGGTGTGGCTGGGCGGCGCGCTGGTGCTGGGCAGCGCCTTGACATATGGTATCTACCTGATCCTGAGCGGCGAGCTGGTGCGGCGCATCGGCTCGCTGCGGCTGGTGGCGTATGCGATGTGCGTCTCGACCGCCTGCTGCGTGATCCAGTACCTGGTGCTGGGCCGGCCGGTGGCGGAACTGGCGCAGCCGGCGCCGGTGATGTGGCTGTCACTCGTCAATGCGGTGTTCTGTACCGTGCTGCCGGTGTCGCTGACCATGGTGGCGGTGTCGCGCATCGGCGCGCCGATGGCGTCGCAGGCGGGCATGATCGGCCCGGTGTCGACGCTGTTCCTGGCCTTCTGGCTGCTGGGCGAACCCGTCAGCGGCGTGCAGCTCGCCGGCAGCGCGCTGGTGATGGGCGGCATGTATTTGCTGTCGGCAAGAAAAACGTGATTCCAGGCCGGCCGCGGAGCTGGCCCGTCAAAGACAACAGACAAAGGAGAAAGACATGGATCTGGGACTGCGCGGCAAGCATGCGCTGGTATGCGGCGCCAGCAAGGGCCTGGGCTTTGCCTGCGCCGATGCGCTGGCGGCCGAGGGTGTTGACGTGGTGATCGTGGCGCGCGGCGCCGAGGCGCTGGAGAAGGCCGCTGCCGGCTTGCGCGCGCGCCATGGCCGCCGCGTGATCGCGGTGGCGACCGACATCACCACGCCCGAAGGCCGCAAGGCGGCGCTGGACGCCGTGGCCAAGCTGGGCGACCTCGACATCCTGGTTAACAACGCCGGCGGTCCGCCGCCGGGCAACTTCCGCGACTGGGAGCGCAGCGACTGGCTGGCCGCACTGGACGCCAACATGCTGACCCCGATCGAGCTGATCAAGGCCACCGTCGACGGCATGATCGCGCGCAAGTGGGGCCGCATCATCAATATCACCAGCGGCGCGGTCAAGGCGCCGATCGATGTGCTGGGCCTGTCCAATGGCGCGCGCTCGGGCCTGACCGGCTTTGTCGCGGGCGTGGCGCGCGAAGTGGCGCAGCATGGCGTGACCATCAACAACCTGCTGCCGGGTCCGTTCAACACCGACCGCCTGCTCAAGACCATGGAAGGCGGGGCCAAGAAGGCTGGCCTGACCGTCGATGAGGTGGCGCAACGCCGCGCCGCGGCGAACCCGTCGCGCCGCTTCGGCGAGCCGGGCGAGTTCGGTGCCACCTGCGCCTTCCTGTGCAGCCGCCATGCCGGCTACATCACCGGGCAGAACATCCTGCTCGATGGCGGCGCCTACCCGGGCACCTTCTGATTCCGCTGCTTTCTCCTGTTTCCTGACGTTCACCGACCCCGCAACAAGGAACCCCTGATGACTCGCCCCCGCATCGCGCTGATCGCCCACGACCACAAGAAGGACGATATCGTCGCCTTCGCCACGCGCCACCGCGCCTTCCTTTCGCAGTGCGAGCTGCTGGCCACCGGCACCACCGGCGGGCGCCTGATCGACGAGGTCGGGCTGGAGGTGACGCGCATGCTGTCGGGGCCGTGGGGCGGCGACCTGCAGATCGGCGCGCAACTGGCAGAAGGCCTGGTGCGCGCCGTGGTGTTCCTGCGCGACCCGATGACGCCGCAGCCGCATGAACCCGATATCAACGCGCTGGTGCGCGCCTGCGACGTGCACAACGTGCCGTGCGCGACCAACGTGGCCACTGCCGAGCTGTTGATCGCCGGGCTGACGCGCGAGGCTGAAGCCGGCAACTGAATTCCCATCGATGCATCACCATAACGAGGAGCGACACAGATGAGCAAAGCCATCCGGATCGAGCAGACCGGCGGTCCCGAAGTCATGCAGTGGGTCGATGTCGAAGTGGGCGATCCCGGCCCCGGCGAAGTGCGCGTGCGCCATGAGGCGGTGGGCCTGAACTACATCGATGTCTATTTCCGCACCGGGCTGTACAAGCAGCCGCTGCCGGGCGGGCTGGGCATGGAAGGCGCCGGCGTGGTCGAAGCGGTGGGCGAGGGCGTGCGCCACGTCGCCGTGGGCGACCGCGTGGCCTACGCCGGCCGTCCCACCGGCGCCTACGCGCAGGTGCGCGTGATGCCGGCCGATATCGTGGTGCGGCTGCCCGATGCGATCCCGTTCGACACCGCCGCGGCGATGATGCTGCAGGGCCTGACCGCGCAGTACCTGATCCGCGACAGCTACAAGGTGCAGCCGGGCGACACGGTGCTGCTGCATGCGGCCGCCGGCGGCGTTGGCCTGATTGCCAGCCAGTGGCTCAAGGCGCTCGGCGTGACCGTGATCGGCACCGTGGGCAGCGACGAGAAGGCCGAACTTGCGCGCGCCAATGGCTGCGCCCATACCATCGTCTACACGCGCGAATCCTTCGTGGACCGCGTCAAGGAAATCACCAACGGCAAGGGTGTGGCGGCGGTCTATGACTCGATCGGCAAGGACACTTTCGAGGGCTCGCTCGACTGCCTGGCGCCGCGCGGCACCATGGTCAGCTTCGGCAATGCCTCGGGCCCGGTGCCGCCGTTCGATCTGTCGGTGCTGAGCAGCAAGGGGTCGCTGCGGCTGACGCGCCCGACGCTGATGACCTACGTGGTGAATCGCGAGCTGCTGGAGCCGATGGTGGCCGACCTGTTCGACGCCGTGGCCACCGGCAAGGTGAAGATCGACATCCGCCAGCGTTACGCGCTGTCCGAGGTGGCGCAGGCGCACCGCGACCTGGAATCGCGCAAGACCACCGGCTCGACCATCCTGCTGCCGAACTGAGCACCAGCCAGGCAAGCAAAAGCCCCGGGGCGGCAGGTGCCGCGCCGGGGCTTTGTCATTCAGCGATGCGGTCAGTGCGGCCGGACCGTGGTGGCGGTGGCGCGCGTCTGCGCCTGGCGCAGGATATGCGGCGGCAGGCGCTTCAGGATCAGGTGCACCGCCAGCGGAATCAGCACCACGTCATCGACGATGCCCAGGCCCGCGACCACATCGGGGATCAGGTCGATCGGCGAGATTGCGTAGAGCAGGAGCCCGATGGCGGCGGGCTTGAGCCAGGCCGGCGCGTCCGGATGGCGCAGCGCGTACCAGAACAGGCGGCCGTCGCTACGAACCAGCGTCCACAGGGCCGAAAATCGCTTCCACATGAGAGGCCTCCTTCACATTGCGGGCGCCGGTCACTGGCGCATGCACAGATAGCTTGGGCCGTTATCGGCGGCTTCAAGTTCCGGAGGTGCAGGGAGATGCCTTGGGTATAGCCAAGGCTGGCGGTTTGCGCCCCTCTCCCGCTTGCGGGAGAGGGGCGGGGGAGAGGGCAGGAGCGTCAAAGGCTGAGGGCGGTGGGTGAAAACCGTTGGCCCCGCTTGGTGTGGCTCCTAGCTAAACCACCGCTCTCCCCGACCCTCTCCCGCTGATGGGAGAGGGAGAACACCTTGCTTAGGCAAGCTCGGGCGGCTCAGGAGCACCGGCGATCAGCCCGGGATCTTGCCTTCCACGCCTTCGACATAGAACTTCACGCCGTGCAGGAAGCCATCGTCGGCCACCTGGTCCTTGGCCAGCTGTTCCTTGCCAGTGTTGTCCTTGATCGGACCCTTCCAGATCGGCGCGCTGCCGTCGGCGATGCCCTTCTTGCGCTCTTCGACCAGCGCCTTGACGTCAGCCGGCACGTCCGCGTTGAAGCCCTTCAGGTCGATCATGCCTTCCTTCAGGCCCCACCACGTGGTGCCGTTCTTCCACTGCTTGTTCAGCACGTCTTCCACCACCTTGTTGTAGTAGACGCCCCACGAGATCACCGACGCGGCCAGGTGGGCCTTGTCGCCGAACTTGCTCATGTCGCTGTCCCAGCCAAAGGCGTGCACGCCCTTTTCCTGCGCGGTCTGCACCACGGCGGCGGAGTCGGTGTTCTGCATCAGCATGTCGACGCCCTGGCCGATCAGCGTGGTGGCGGCTTCGCGCTCCTTGCCCGGATCGAACCACTTGTTGACCCACACCACCTTGACCGTGGCCTTGGGGTTGACGCTGCGCGCGCCCAGTGTGAACGAGTCGATATTGCGGATCACCTCGGGGATGGGCACCGATGCCACCACGCCCATCTTGCCGGTCTTGCTCATCTTGCCGGCGACCACGCCCGCCAGGTAGGCGCCCTCATAGGTGCGCACGTCGTACTGCGCCAGGTTCTCGGCGGTCTTGAAGCCGGTGGCGTGCTCGAACTTCACGTCCGGGAATTCCTTGGCGACCTTGAGCATCGACTCCATGTAGCCGAAGGTGGTGCCGAAGATCAGCTTGTTTCCCTGACTGGCCAGGTCGCGGAACACGCGCTCGGCGTCGGCGGCGGATTCGGGCACGTTCTCGACGAAGGTGGTCTTGACCTTGTCGCCGAACTTCTCTTCCACGGCCTTGCGGCCGGTGTCATGCGCGAAGGTCCAGCCGGCATCGCCGACCGGCCCGATATAGACGAAGGCGACCTTGAGCGGCTCGGCCTTCTGCCCGGCCGCGGGCGCGGAGGCCGCGCCTGCCGTCTCGGCAGGCTTGTCGGCCTCTTTCTTGCCGCAGCCTGCGAGGGCCAGCACGGCGGTGGCGGCCAGGGCCGCCAGGGTCTTCCTGCGCGTGACGATCATGATTTCTCCTTGTGATGAATTGTTGGTAGCTCAGGGATTTCCGTCAAAAAAAATGAGGCTCAGGCATTGCCGGGCCGGAAGGGCTTGCCCAGCGAGGCCGGCATGTTCAGCCGGATCCAGGCCGGATTGCGCGAGATCAGCGCCAGCACCACGATGGTGGCGGCGTACGGCAGCATCGACAGGAACTGCGATGGCACCGATACGCCGATCCCTTGCAGGTAGAACTGCAGGATGGTCACGCCGCCGAACAGCCACGCCCCCACCAGCACCCGGCCCGGGCGCCAGGTGGCAAAGGTGGTCAGCGCCAGCGCGATCCAGCCGCGGCCGGCGACCAGGTTCTCGACCCACATCGGCGTGTACACCAGCGACAGGTAGGCGCCGGCCAGCCCGCAGCAGGCGCCGCCGAACAGCAGTGCGCCAAAGCGGATGGTGCGCACCGGGTAGCCCAGCGCGTGCGCCGATTCCGGCGCTTCGCCGATCGCGCGCAGCGTCAGCCCCGCGCGCGTGCGGAACAGGAACCACATGATGGCGAAGCACAGCAGCAGGCTGAAATACACCATCCAGTGATGCTGGAAGAAGGCCGGCCCGAAGAAGGGCAGGTCGGCCAGGCCGGGCACGGCCTTGGCCTGCGCCGGCATGGCGTGGCCGACAAAGCGCTGGCCCATGAAGGCCGACAGGCCGGTGCCGAAGATCGACAGCGCCAGGCCGGTGGCGACCTGGTTGGTGGCCAGCACCAGCGCCAGCCACGAGAACAGCGTGGCCATCAGCATGCCGGCGAGCGCGCCGGCGGCAAAGCCGAGCAGCGGCGACTGGGTCTGGTAGCCGACCATGAAGCCGGCCACCGCGGCCACCAGCATCATGCCTTCGGCGCCCAGGTTGAGCACGCCCGAGCGTTCGTTGATCAGCAGGCCCAGCGCGGCCAGCAGCAGCGGCGTGCCGGCGTTGATGGCGGTGGCGATGAGGGGAGCGAGTTGTTCCATATTGTTCGGTAGCTCCGCTCAGGCCGTGGTGGCGCGCCAGCGCAGGCGGTTTTCGATCAGCGTGTCGCAGGCCAGCAGGAAGAACAGCAGCATGCCCTGGAACACCCAGCCTATGGCCGACGGCAGGCCCAGGCGCGATTGCGCCATCTCGCCGCCGATATAGAACAGCGACATCATGATGCCGCCGAACACGGTGCCGACCGGATGCAGCCGGCCGATGAAGGCAACGATGATGGCGGTGAAGCCGTAGCCCGGCGAGATCGACGGCAGCAGCTGGCCGATCGGGCCGGTTACTTCGAACGCGCCCGCCAGGCCTGCGGTGGCGCCCGAGATCAGCAGCGCGCTCCACAGCGCGCTGCGCGCCGAGAAGCCCGCGTAGCGCGCCGCCGCCGGCGCGGTGCCGCCCACCTGCAGGCGGTAGCCCGCAAAGCTGCGGAACACGAACACGGTCATCACCGCCACCAGCACCAGCATCACCACAAAGCCGACATGCAGGCGCGAGCCCGACATCAGGTTGGGCAGCAGGTACGCGGACGAGAACACCTTAGACTGCGGGAAGTTCATGCCGTTGGGATCCTTCAGCGGCCCATTGACCACCCACAGCAGCAGTTGCTGCGCGATATAGGTGAGCATCAGCGAGACCAGGATCTCGTTGGCGTTGAACCTGTCCTTGAGCACCGCCGTGAGCGAGGCCCACAGCATGCCGCCGATCATGCCGGCCAGTGAGGCCAGCACCAGCACCACGGTGCCGTTCATGGCCTGGCCCGGCACATCGAAGTAAAGCACGGTGGCGCCGGCGCAGATGCCGCCGGCAATCAGCTGCCCGTCGGCGCCGATATTCCACACGTTGGCGCGGTAGCACACCGACAGGCCGAGCGCGCACAGCACCAGCGGCACGGTCTTGAGCAGCACCTCGCCGATGGCGCGCTGGTCGCGCAGCGGATCGGCCAGGAAGACCTTGAGCGCGGCCACGGGGTCCTTGCCGAGCACCAGGAACAGCAGCGCGCCGAACAGGAGCGTCAGCGCCAGTGCGATCACCGGCGAGGCATAGGCCATGGTGCGCGAGGGCAGGCCACGCGGCGTCAGCGAGAGGGGGGAGCGGGGCAGCAGTTGTCGCACATCAGTCATGGCTTGCCACCTCCGCGCCGGATTGCGCCTGGGCGGGTCCGCCTTGCCACAGTCCGCTCATCCACAGGCCGACCTGCTCGCGCGTGGCGGTCTCGGTCGGCATCGAGGGCGACAAGTGGCCCTTGGCGATCACGTGCAGCCGGTCGCAGATCGCGAACAGCTCATCGAGCTCCTCCGACACCACCAGGATGGCGCAGCCGGTGGCCTTCAGCGCCAGGATCTCGTTGTGGATCTGCGCCGCTGCGCCCACGTCCACGCCCCAGGTCGGTTGGGCCACGATCAGTACCTTCGGGCCGCTTTCGATCTCGCGGCCGACAATGAATTTCTGCAGGTTGCCGCCGGAGAGGCTGCGCGCCAGCGCCTCGGGGCCGCTGGCCTTGACGCGGAATCGGCTGATCACCGCCGCGGCCAGCCCGGTGGCGGCCTTGGGCGAGATCATGCCCCGCCGCACGTAGGGCCGCGTCTGGTGCGACAACAGGATATTGGTGGCCAGGCTCATGCCCGGCACGGCGCCGCGGCCCAGGCGTTCTTCCGGCACGAAGGCCAGGCCGGCGCGGCGGCGCTGGCGTGCATCGCGCTTGCCCACCAGCCTGCCGCCGAGCTGCACCGATACGTTGGCCGCGCGCGTGTCTTCGCCCGACAGCGCTGCCAGCAGTTCCTGCTGGCCGTTACCGGAGACCCCCGCAATGCCGACGATTTCGCCCGCATGCACGTCCAGCGAAATCCGGTTCAGCTCGGTGGCGAAGGCATGCGCACGCGGCAGCGACAGCTCCTGCACGCTCAGCTGCACCGGGCCGCGAAAGGCAGCCACGCGCGTCTCGCGCGGGGGCTCGCCGCCGATCATCAGGCGCGACAGCGAGGCCGCGGTTTCCTGGCGCGGATCGCACACGCCGGTGACCTTGCCCATGCGCATCACGGTGGCCTGATGGCACAGCGCGCGGATCTCGTCGAGCTTGTGGCTGATATAGAGGATGCTGGTGCCCTCGGCGGCCAGCTGGCGCAGCGTGACGAAGAGTGTATCCACCGCTTGCGGCGTCAGCACCGAGGTGGGTTCGTCCAGGATCAGCAGCTGCGGATTGGCCAGCAGCGCGCGCACGATCTCCACGCGCTGGCGCTCGCCGACCGACAGCGTATGCACATGGCGGTTCGGCTCCAGCGGCAGGCCATAGCGCTCGGCGGTGGTGCGGATGCGCTCGGCCAGCTGCTTCATGTTGCCTTGCTGCCCGGCGGGCAGGCCGAGCGCGATGTTCTCGGTCACGGTCAGCGTGTCGAACAGCGAGAAATGCTGGAACACCATGGCGATGCCCAGGTTGCGGGCGTCGTGCGGGCTGTTGATCGTGACCTGCGCGCCGTTGAAGTGCATCTCGCCGGCATCCGGACGGACCGCGCCAAAGATAATCTTCATCAGGGTGGACTTGCCTGCGCCGTTTTCACCCAGCACGGCATGGATCTCGCCGGGAGCGACGCTTAGGCTGACGTCGTCGTTGGCGACGACGCCCGGGTAGCGCTTGCTGATATGGGCCAGCGCCAGCCTGGGAGGGAGTTGTGATGTCACTGAGGCGGCTCGGGTTGTTGTGGTGGCAGCAACGTGGGATGAGTCAACGGCGCGGCAGTGCGTGGCGCAGCATCGCCGCGACGCATTGCAGCATTCATCATGGTCTGGTGATGCCCGATATTGGTGATGGATTATATAAGTGAGCGGGGACCGGGCGGGCCGATTCCGGCGTCAATCCAGTCCCTGCAACGGTTTGGGGGCGGTTGCAAGTCGCGTGCCGGCTACAGCACGAAAAAACCGCCGGCTCCTTGCGGAGCCAGCGGCTGGGCTGGCGCGGCAGCGGCGGGCGGCCAGGGCGGCCGCTCGCTGGCAGGGCTCAGGCGTCGATGGCGGCGGCGCTGGTGGCGAAGCGCCCGTCGCGGAAGTCCGCCAGGGTCTGGTAGATCTGCTCCTGCGTGTTCATCACGAACGGCCCGTACTGCGCGATCGGCTCGTTCAGCGGCTGGCCCGCGATCAGCAGGAAGCGCGCGTCGGCCTCGGCCCTGACGATGACGCCGTCAGACTGGCCGGCGTTGTCCAGCACGCCCATGCGCTGGGCCTCGATCACGGCGCGGTCGTCGCCGTTGCCGATCGAGACCTCGCCCCGGTACACGTAGACGAACGCGTTGTGCCCGACCGGCAGCGCCTGCGCAAAGGTCTGGCCGGCCGGCAGGTGCACGTCCAGGTAGACCGGCTCGGTCACCGGGCGCGTGATCGCGCCGGCCACGCCGTGCGTGGCGCCCGCCAGCACGCGCACCGTGCCGCCGTTGTCCAATGCCACCGTCGGGATCTCGGCGGCGGGCAGGTCGCGGTACCACGGCGCGGTCATCTTGTCCGCGGCCGGCAGGTTCAGCCACAGCTGGAAGCCCTCCATGCGGCCGTCTTCCTGCTCGGGCATTTCCGAGTGGACCACGCCGGCGCCCGCCACCATCCACTGCGCGCCGCCGTTCTGCAGCAGGCCCTCGTTGCCGGCGCTGTCGCGATGGCGCATGCGCCCGGCCAGCATGTAGGTGATGGTCTCGAAGCCGCGGTGCGGGTGATCGGGGAAGCCGCCGATGTAGTCGTCCTTGCTGTCGGTACCGAAGGCATCGAGCATCAGGAACGGGTCCAGCCGGCGCTGCAGGTTCTGCGTCAGCACGCGGGTCAGCTTGACGCCGGCGCCGTCCGAGGTGGCGATGCCCCGCACGACGCGATCCACGGCGCGCGAACGTTGCACGGTTTCGGCAGCGGCGGCGGGAACGGTGGCGAGGGTGGTGGTAAGGGTGTCCATGTCTTTCTCCTGTGGGCGGGTCCCGCGCGGCAATGGCCAGGCCGGGTTCCCGTCGTTTCAGCTACCTCGTCAATTTAGTGGTTTGGCGCGGAAAGAGTAGAGGGTCGCCGGGCAACAGATTGTTCTGCTGGCGTACCAATTACCTGCGTCGGTCTCCGCGAATTCAGAACGATCCGAGTGATCGCGATGTGCTGACTAATGCACGGCCGAAACTGCCGTCCCAGTGCTGCCAATTCGCGCCAGATCGGCGCAGGAAGGCCGGAAGAATGCGGGAAGATGACAGGATCGATGAAGATCGCTATAATAGCGCTCTCTTTGTCATCCGTTGAAGCGAGATGCGGGGGTGGAAAAACCTCGCTAGCCCTTGCCAGTCAACGGCCGATGTACCGGCGGCGCGTCGGAAAACTTCAATACTTGCGCTGCCACTGGCCAACCGATCGCAACATGCTTGCGGCGCCGGTTGCGCCGCTTCAGGGACTGCCATCCAACCCGGCATCCCGTCAATCGGACTTCCCGCCCACGGCGGAGGAATCCACAGACCGTCCGCCGGCAATCGTGCCGGTCATGGCGGCAATGCAATCTGAACCGGGACTGGTGGCGCCCCATCTCCGCACGCACCAGCCCATATTGTTTTCCATCGCCGGGAAGTGGCGTGCTGCGCGCTTTCCGGTTTCGGAAAAGGGGAGAGTATGTCAAAGGAATCGGCACGGGTCTTCGCCTGGGCAGGACTGACGCTTGCCGCGCTGGCCGCACTGGTGGCATGGATCGGCGTCGATGTGATCCGCCAGTACCAGGAGCGCCTGCTCTACGACGTGGCCGACCACTTGCGCCTGGTGGTGCTGTCCATGACGCTGGCGCTGGCCACCGGCATCCCGGCCGGCATCGCGCTGAGCCGCCCGTGCATGCGCCGCTGGGCCGACCGCCTGATGCAGGTCTTCAACGTGGGCAATACCGTGCCGTCGCTGGCGGTGCTGGCTCTGGCCCTGGCCGTGCTCGGCATCGGCGAGCGGCCCGCCATCCTGGCGCTGTGGCTGGCCTCGCTGCTGCCGATCGTGCGCAATACCTACGAAGGCCTGCGCAATGTCTCGCCCACGCTGCTGGAAGCGGCGCGTGGCATCGGCATGACCCCGGTGCAGCGCCTGGTGCGCGTGGAACTGCCCAACGCACTGCCGGTGATGCTGGCCGGCATCCGCATCGCCCTGGTCATCAACGTGGGCACGGTGCCGCTGTCGTTCCTGATCGGCGCCAACAGCCTGGGCGAGCTGATCTTCCCGGGCATCTATCTGAACAACCAGCCGCTGCTGCTGCTTGGCGCGGCCGCCACGGCGCTGCTGGCGCTGGCCCTGGACGCGCTCTTTGCCGCCGCCGGCCAGCTGTACCTGCGCCGCCGCGGCCTGGCGCGCTGAACATGGGGACCGAAATGGAAAACCAGATGCAATTCATTCGCCGCCGTGCCCGGCGTGTCGCCCTGGTGGTGGCTGCCGTCACCGCCTTTGCGGCGGGCCTGGCGCTGGCCACTGCGCCTGAAGCGCATGCCGAGGCCACGCCGATCCGCGTGGGCGGCAAGAACTTCACAGAGCAGCTGCTGCTGTCGTCAATGACGTCGAAGTACCTGCGCGCCAAGGGCCTCACCACCGAACTGACCGCCGGCCTGGGCAGCACGCTGATGCGCCAGGCAATGGAGAGCAACCAGCTCGACGTGGTGTGGGACTACACCGGCACCGCGCTGATCGTGTTCAACAAGGTCCAGGAAAAACTGGGCGCCAGGGAAAGCTACGAGCGCGTCAAGCAGATGGATAGTGCGCGCGGGCTGGTGTGGCTCGATGCCTCGAACATCAACAACACCTATGCGCTGGCGATGCCGAAGGAACGCGCGGCCAGCGGCGTGACCACGCTGTCGGGCTTTGCCGAGCAGATGCGCCGCGCCGGTCCCGACGCCAGCCACCCGTTCGCGGTCGACATGGAATTCGCTGCGCGCCCGGACGGCCTGGAGCCGCTCAAGGCGCTGTACAAGCTGCCGTTCTCGCGCCGCGACGTGATCCAGCTCGACCCGGGCCTGGTCTACACCGCACTGAAGAACAACCAGGTGGAACTGGGCCTGGTCTATGCCACTGACGGCCGCGTCAAGGGTTTCGACCTGGTGCTGCTGGAAGACGACCTGCACTTCTTCCCGCCCTACAACGCCGTGCCGGTGGTGCGCAAGCCGGTGCTTGACCAGCACCCGGAGCTCGCGGGCCTGCTCAACGCGCTGGCGGCCAAGCTCGACAACGAGAGCATGACCGACATGAACTACAAGGTGGACATCGGCCAGCAGCCGGTGGACAAGGTCGCGGAGGATTTCCTGCGCCGCCACGGACTGATCTGAGGAGGGCTGCATGGACTTGATCTCGTACCTGCAACACAGCTGGCCCACGCTGCTGAAAATGACCGGCGAGCACCTGGCGCTGGTGGGTTCGGCAGTGGGGCTGGCCATCCTGATCGGCGTACCGCTGGGCATTGTGATCACGCGCTTCCGCGCGCTCGCCACGCCGCTGCTGGCGCTGGCGACGATCGTGCTGACGCTGCCGTCGATCGCGCTGTTCGGGCTGATGATCCCGATCTTCGCGCGCTTCGGCCATGCGCTGGGCTACGTGCCCGCGGTGACGGCGGTGTTCCTGTACTCGCTGCTGCCGATCATGCGCAACACCTACACCGCGCTGGCCAATGTCGACCCCGGCATCCAGGAAGCGGGGCGCGGCATCGGCATGACCACCTGGCAGCGCATGCGGCTGGTGGACCTGCCGCTGGCGGTGCCGGTGATCCTTGGCGGCGTGCGTACCGCCGTGGTGATGAATGTCGGGGTTGCCACCATTGCCGCCATCATCGGCGCGGGTGGCCTTGGAGTGCTGATCCTGCAGGCGATCAGCCAGAGCAACATGAGCAAGCTGGCCGTGGGCGCGGTCCTGGTCAGCCTGCTCGCCATCGTGGCGGACGCCTTCCTGCAGTGGCTGCAGCGCGCGCTAACGCCGAAAGGAATCCGGCTATGATCGAACTCGACCAACTCACCAAGTCCTTCCCGCAGAAAGACGGCACCGAAACGCGCGCCGTCGACGCCGTGTCGCTGACGGTGCCGCGCGGCGAGATCTGCGTCTTCCTCGGCCCCTCGGGCTGCGGCAAGACCACCACGCTGAAGATGATCAACCGGCTGATCGAGCCGACCTCGGGCACGGTGCGCATCGAGGGCGAGGACACGCGCGGCCTTGACGGCGTGACCCTGCGCCGCGAGATCGGCTACGTGATCCAGCAGATCGGCCTGTTCCCCAACATGACCATCGAAGAGAACATCATGGTGGTGCCGCGCCTGCTGGGCTGGGACAAGAAGCAATGCCGCGAGCGCGCGCGCGAGCTGATGGCGATGGTGCAGCTCGACCCCAACCGGCTGCTGACGCGCTATCCGCGCGAGCTCTCCGGAGGCCAGCAGCAGCGCATCGGCGTGATCCGTGCGCTGGCGGCCGACGCGCCGCTGCTGCTGATGGACGAGCCCTTCGGTGCGGTCGACCCGATCAACCGCGAGAGCATCCAGAACGAATTCCTGCAGATGCAGCGCCAGCTCGGCAAGACCGTGATCATGGTCTCGCACGACATCGATGAGGCCATCAAGCTGGCCGACAAGGTGGCGGTGTTCCGCCGCGGCAAGCTGGTGCAGTTCGACCACCCCGACGCGCTGCTGGCACATCCGGCCGATGAGTTCGTGCAGGCCTTCGTCGGCCATGACAACACGCTCAAGCGCCTGCTGCTGGTGCGCGCCGGCGACGCCGCCACCATGCCGCCGAGCTGCCGCCCCGACATGCCGCTGGCCGAGGCGCTGGCCGTGATGGACGACGCCGACGTGCGCCACCTGCCGGTGGTGGACGACGCCCAAGTCGCGCTGGGCTACGTCACGCGCCGCGATGCGCGCTCCGGCAAGGGGCAGTGCAGTGATGTAATGCGTCCGTTCGCCGTGACCGCGGCCTTCGACGAGCACTTGCGCATCGTGCTGTCGCGCATGTACCAGCACAACACCAGCTGGCTGCCGGTGATGGGCGCTGACGGTGCCTACCTGGGCGAGGTCACGCAGGAATCGATCGCGGGGTACCTGAGTTCGGGACGTTCGCGCGGGCAGGCCGGGGCGCTGGCCGCCTCCGCTCCCGCGCCGCTGCGAGCGGCGGCCTGAGCCAGCAGCAGGGCGGCGGCTTCCGCGCTATGCTAGGTGCATGCTTCGCTATTGCCGCTCGCCCCTGTGCCTGGTCGTCGAAACCCGCTGGCTGATCCCGCGCGGGTTTGACGGCTTCACGCCCGGTCCGCTGATCCTACTGCGCCCCGGCGCCAGCCATGCGCTGATCGAGCACGAGAAGGTGCATGTGCGCCAGTTCTGGCGCAGCTGGGGCCTGATGGGCGTGCTCTACCTGGCCAGCCGGCGCTGGCGCCTGCGCTATGAAGTGGAGGCCTACCGCGTGCAGCTGCGGTACAGCCCGCCGGGCGCGGCGCATGGGCTGGCGCGCGTGCTGGCGTGCAAGTACCGGCTCAGGATTTCAGAAGCCGAGGCGTACCGGCTGCTGACGCAAGACCCGCACGGCGATGCCCAATGAAAACGGCCCGCACCAGTCACTGGTGCGGGCCGTTTCTCTTGTCTGGCGGAAGCGGTGAGATTCGAACTCACGGATGGGTCACCCCATCGGCAGTTTTCAAGACTGCTGCCTTAAACCACTCGGCCACGCTTCCTGGAAAGTGCGGACATTGTAGCGCGAAAGGACACGGGCCCCGCGCGCTGCCGCCTGCAGACCTGACGGTCAGGCCGCGCATTATACAAGGCTCGCGTGGATCGATGGTGGTCTTGTGTTGCGGCACGCAAGCGCGCGTAAACTTCCTGCCACATCCACCGCCGCGGATGTCGGCGTCTGTCTGACATTACGGAACCTTCACACGCCGGCATCGCTCATATTGTCGTGCCGGGTGGCGCGGTGTGTGCCGCATCCCCGGCTTTCGCTTGGCAACAGAGGAGAACTCAAAATGCGAATCCATAGCAAGAAATGGCTGATCGTTCCGGTGGCCGCAGCGGCTGTGCTGGCCGGTTGTGCCGCGCCGCCGTATGACAGCGGCTACAACACCGGCTACAACGCCCCGCCTCCGGGGTACCAGACTCCCAACACCTCGCAGGCCCCGGCTGGCGCGGTGTACTACGGCCGTGTGGAATCGATCGAACCGATCACCAACACGCAAAACAGCTCGGGCCTGCTTGGCACCGTGATCGGCGGTGCGGCCGGCGGCCTGCTGGGCCACCAGATCGGCGGCGGGCGCGGGCAGACCGCGGCGACCATCGGCGGTGCCGTGGTCGGCGCCGTGGCCGGCAACCAGATCGAGAAGCGCGCGGGCAGCAACACGCAGACCGCGTACCGCGTCAACGTGCGCCTGGATGATGGCCGCGTGGCCACGGTGACCCAGTCGAGCCTGGGCAACCTGCAGGTGGGCATGCGGGCGCGCGTGGCCAACGACATGGCAACGCCGTACTGATAAGGCCAGCCTGACGTTTGCCAGCATGTAAAAGGCCACGCATTGCGTGGCCTTTTTTTGTTGCCGGCGCACGGCGGCGCTCAGTCCTTCAGGAACATCTCCTGCAGGTCGTTGAGGAAGCGCCGGCCCAGCTCGGTGGGGCGGATGGTGGTCAGGTCCGCTTCCAGCAGCCCTTTCTTTTCCGCCTCGGCCAGCTGCTTGCTGATGGTATGCAGCGGCAGCCCGGTGTAGTCGTGGAAGCTTGATGCCGGCACGCCGTCGGTCAGGCGCAGGGCGTTGAGCATGAACTCGAACGGCAATTCGTCGGCGCCGACATCGCGCGCTTCCTGCACGGCATTGCCGGCCAGTGCCCGCTCCATGTAGGTGGCCGGATGCTTGTGCCGCATCTGGCGCAGTATCCGATGCGGGAACGACAGCTTGCCGTGCGCGCCGGCGCCGATGCCGAGGTAGTCGCCGAAGCGCCAGTAGTTCAGGTTGTGGCGCGCCTCGCGATGCGGCTTTGCGTACGCCGAAGTTTCGTAGTGCCGGTAGCCGGCCTCGGCCGTGCGCGCTTCAATCCAGTCCTGCATCTCGTACGCGCTGTCGTCGTCCGGCAGCGCGGGCGGGAACCTGGCGAACAGCGTGTTGGGCTCCAGCGTCAGGTGGTACAGCGACAGGTGCGTGGTGCCGTACGACAGCGCGGTTTCCACATCCTGCCGGCATTCATCCAGCGTCTGGCCGGGCAGGGCGTACATCAGGTCCAGGTTGATGTTGTCGAAGCTGGCCTGGGCGATGTCGATCGCCTTGCGCGCCTCGGCACCGCCGTGGATGCGGCCGAGCGCCTGCAGGTGCCGGTCGTTGAAGCTCTGGATGCCGATCGACAGCCGGTTGATGCCGCTGGCGCGGTAGCTGGCGAACTTGTCGGCCTCGAAGGTGCCGGGGTTGGCCTCCATCGTGATCTCGGCGTCGGCGTCCAGCGGCAGCAGCGCGCGGATATCCGACAGTAGCCGGTCCATACCCGCTGCCGACAGCAGGCTGGGCGTGCCGCCGCCGATAAAGACCGTATGCACCGGCCGGCCCCACACCAGCGGCAGCGATTGCTCCAGGTCCGCGCGCAGCGCGTCCAGGTAGATGTCTTCCGGGATCTCGTGGTTGTCGGCGCCGGGCGCGGCGTGCGAGTTGAAATCGCAATACGGGCACTTGCGCACGCACCACGGGATATGCACGTACAGCGACAGCGGTGGCGAGCCGGGTAGGCTGATCTGCCCGGGCTTGAGCCAGAGCTGCTTGCTGTCCACGGGCACGGACGCGGAGACCGGTACGATCGGGATCATCGGGTGGTGGTTTCCGCGGCATCGGCCTGCAGCCGTGCCACCAGCGCGCGCAGCGCCTGGGCCCGGTGGCTGACCGTGTTCTTCTCTTCGGGTGACAGCTCGGCGGCTGTCTTGCCCAGGCGCGGCAGCAGGAAGTGCGGGTCGTAGCCAAAGCCGCCCGCGCCGCGCGGCGCGTCGACGACCTCGCCGTGCCAGAGGCCTTCGGCAATGATCGGGCAGGGGTCTTCGGCGTGGCGCACGAACACCAGCACGCAGTAGTAGTGTGCGTGGCGGTTCAGCTTGCCGGCCAGTTGCGAGACCAGGTGCGCATTGTTGGCGGCATCCGACCTGGCCTGCCCGGCCATCTGCGCATAGCGCGCGGAATAGACGCCGGGCGCGCCGTCCAGCGCCTGCACGCAGATGCCGGAATCGTCGGCCAGCGCGGGCAGCCCGGCCAGCCGGCTGGCGTGGCGGGCCTTGGCCAGCGCGTTCTCGACGAAGGTGGCAAAGGGCTCTTCGGCCTCGGGAATGCCCAGTTCGCCCTGGGGCACCACGTCAAAGCCGAGCGGAGCCAGCAGCGCGCCGAATTCGCGCAGCTTGCCGGCGTTGTTGGAAGCCAGTACCAGGCGTTGCATCGCGGGTCCCGCTGCTCAGGCCAGGTCGAGCGCTTCGCGCTGGTGCTGCACCAGGCGGGCGATGCCGGCTTCGGCCAGGCGCGTCATGGCGTCCAGGTCGGCGCGGCTGAAGGGCACGCCTTCGGCGGTGCCCTGCACCTCGACAAAGCCGCCGCTGCCGGTCATGACCACGTTCATGTCGGTGTCGCAGTTGCTGTCCTCGGCGTAGTCCAGGTCCAGCACCGGCACGCCGTCGACCATGCCGACTGAGACCGCGGCAACATGGTCGCGGATCGGGCTGGCGGCGATCAGGCCGTCGCGCAGCATGGTCGAAACCGCGTCATGGGCGGCGACGAAGGCGCCGGTGATGGCCGCGGTGCGGGTGCCGCCGTCGGCCTGCAGCACGTCGCAGTCCAGGTGGATGGTGTATTCGCCCAGCGCCGCCAGGTCGAACACCGAGCGCATGGCGCGGCCGATCAGGCGCTGGATTTCCTGGGTGCGGCCGGTCTGCTTGCCGCGCGCGGCTTCGCGGTCCGAGCGGGTGTGCGTGGCGCGCGGCAGCATGCCGTATTCGGCCGTGACCCAGCCTTCGCCGCTGCCTTTCTTGTGCGGCGGCACCTTGGCCAGCACGCTGGCGGTGCAAAGCACCTTGGTGTCGCCAAAGGCACACAGGACGGAGCCCTCAGCATGGCGGGTGTAGTGGCGGGTAAGGCTGATGGAACGCAGCGCATCGGCTGCGCGGCCGCTGGGTCGCATGGGATGGTTTGTCCGAATCGGGGAGAGACCGCGATTCTAACGCCGCCAGCCCAAAGAACCCATTTCATGATGAAAGGGGACGCGTTCAAGCCAGGCGCGGCGCAGGCTAGGCGCGGGCCGCCGGCCTTGGTTATTCCAAGGTCAAGGCCCGCAACAACGCATGCGCCACGCCTGGCTTGAACCCACAGGGAAGGCTGCTGCCGGGCCGCATGGCGTTGTTGTGGCCTCTTGCGTGGAGTGACCACGCGGCGTCGGCCACGCCTAACCCTGCGGCCCGGCAGCAGCCTTCGCGCCCCTTCTTCATCATGAAATGGGTTCTAAAACGCTGCATAGCCTCCCCGGCGTGCGCCCGGGAAGGGCATTACCGCATCAGGTTGCTGGTCTTGTCGATGGCGGCGCGGATCTCGGCGATCGAGCGCTCGATCTCCTCTTCGGACAGCAGGTCGCTATCAGTGCCGGTGCGCTCCAGGATCGAGGTGGTGAAGGCGTTCAGCGGCAGGGTGTCAGTCATGACCGAATCCTGTCCCGCCGCATTGCTGTCCAGTTCCCACATCATGGCGATGCCGGTGGTGTTGTCGGCACCTTCGCCGGCGTTCTGCAGCGCCTGCTCGATCAGCGCCGGCACCGCCTGCACCACCGACAGGCGCGACAGCTTGTCCACCAGCGCGGGCTCTTCCAGCGCGCCCCACAGGCCGTCGGAGCAGAGCAGGGCCACGTCGCCCGGCTCCAGCCGCACCGGGCCGCCCAGGTCGATCAGCGGCAGGTTGGGCGAGCCCAGGCAGTTGTAGAGCTTGTTGCGCTCCGGGTGGTTGGCCACGTGCATCGGCAGCACGCGCTCCTGCTGCAGCAGGTTCTCGATCTTGGAGTGGTCGCGCGTGCGCGTCAGCAGCCGGCTCTTGCGCAGCAGGTAATAGCGCGAGTCGCCGGCGTGGGCCCAGTAGATCTGGCCCTGCTGCACCAGGCAGCAGACCACCGTGGTGCGCGGCACGTCCGCCATCTGGTTGGCTTCGGCATAGCGGTGGATCTCGCGGTGGGCCAGCATGATGGTGTCCTGCAGGAACTCGGCCGGGTTGCGCACCGTGGGCCGCGCCTGCACCTGGAACTGGCGCGCCAGCGTCTGCAGCGCCTGCTGCGCGGCGACTTCGCCGTGCGCATGGCCGCCCAGGCCGTCGGCCAGCACCATCAGCAGCGCGTCGCGCGTGAAGCAATAGCCCATGCGGTCCTGGTTGACGCGGCGGCCGCCTTTCCTGCTTTCCTGGTAGACAGAGAATCGCATGTTGGCTTTCAGGGAATTCAGTGGACTGGCCGCAACCGGGGCGCCAGATTTGTGATTCAGTCGACGCTCGCGCCGGGGACGGGTTCGTCACGCCGGCGCAGCAGGGTCAGGAAGCGCGATGTCGCCGCGGGCCGCTCCGCCGGTGCCATGGCCGGGGCTTGCGTCTGCGGCGCCAGCGTCTGCTCGCCCAGGGCGTTGGTCTGCTCGCGCAACTCCTTTTGCAGCCGGAACACGCTCTGCGGGCGCTCGGCCGGCGTCAGCCGCAGGCACCATTCGACCAGGTCCACCAGCCCGTTGGTGTAGCTGCTGCGCAGCCGCGCCAGGGCTTCGCCCATGCGGTCTTCCTTTTCGCGCTGGTTGGCTTCCTGCGGCGGCATGCCGGCCATGCAGGCGTAGAGCGTGGCGCCCAGGCTGTAGACATCGGTCCACGGGCCCAGGTCGGAATGCTTGCCATAGAGCTCGGGCGCGGCAAAGCCGGGGGTGTACATCGGCTGGAAGCGGGCCGCTTCCATCGTCAGGGTCTGCCGCGCGGCGCCAAAATCCAGCAGGATCGGGGATTCGTCCTCGCGCAGGTAGATGTTGCCGGGCTTGATGTCCAGGTGCAGCAGCTTGTGGATATGGACCTCGCGCAGGCCGCTCATCAGGTCGTGGAAGACCTTGCGCATGAAATGCTCGCGCAGCACTTTGGGGCCGCCTTGCTGCCGGGCGGCCAGCACGTGCTCCTGCAGCGTCTTGCCCAGCTCGTAGTTCATCACCATGTAGACGGTGGAATTCTCGCGGAAGAAATTCACTACGCGCACTACGCTGGGATGGGAGATGCGGGCCAGCGAGCGGCCCTCTTCAAAGAAGTATTTCAGGCCCAGCCGGAACGCGGCGGCGTTTTCCTCGGGCACCACGGGGATGAGTTCGCCCGGGTTGCGCCGCGCCAGCGACGCCGGCAGGTATTCCTTGATGGCAACTGGCGCGCCGGTATCGTCGGTGGCCAGGTAGACGAAACTGAACCCCCCGCTGGCCAACTTCTTTACAATACGATAGTTGGACAACAGCGTGCCGACGGGCAGCGGTGCACTCTTCGGTTGTGTCGTGCCCTTTGGCTCTGTCATGGGAATAGGGACCTGATTTGCCTCCGGATTGTCCGGGCTAATCGGTCACTTGTAAAGAACACAAATAAGGGCATTGTTGCCCTCCTTTCAACGTATTGAGAGCGTCCCCGGGCTCCCATGCGGGGCGCTCGAGGCGGACGTACGCGGGCCGCCAGCAGCCCGGGGCCGCCGCCATTCACGAGAACATCCAATGATCCACAGCATGACAGGCTATGGCCTGGCGACGCGCCAGGCGCCATTGACCAACGCGCAAGGCGAGCCCAGCGGGCGCTCCGCGTCCGTTTCGGTGGAATTCCGCACTGTCAATTCGCGTTTCCTCGACCTGTTGTTCCGGGCCCCGGAAGAGTGCCGCGCCTTCGAGCCGGCCCTGCGCGAGATGCTGATGGCCGAGCTGTCGCGAGGCAAGCTGGAGTGCCGCATCAACCTGCAGCGCACCGACGCCGGCGGCGCCACCCTGGCCCTCAATGAAGGGCTGCTGGCGCAGATCCGCGCGCTGGAAACCACCGTCGCCGCCACCTTCGCCAGTGCCGGCACCCTGCGCATGGGCGAGATCCTGCGCTGGCCGGGCGTGCTGGTCGAGCCGGAACTGTCGCAGGAGGCACTGCGCGAGGCGGTGCTGGGCGCCGCGCGCGAGGCGCTGGACCAGCTGCTGGAAGCCCGCCGCCGCGAAGGCGACGCGCTCAAGGCGACGCTGATGGAGCGCATCGACGCCATGCTGGCGATCGTCGAGCGCCTGACGCCGACCATCCCGCAGCTGATCGCCCATCACCAGGACAAGCTGACCGAGCGCCTCCAGGAGGCCTTCAACCTGGCCGCGCCTGCCGGCATGCCGTCGATGAGCCGCGACGAGATCGCCGAGCGCATCCGCCAGGAAGCCACCGTCTACGGCATCCGCATCGACATCGCCGAAGAGCTGTCGCGGCTGCAGGCGCACCTGAACGAGACCCGGCATATCCTGAAGAAGGGCGGCCAGGCCGGCAAGCGCCTGGACTTCATGATGCAGGAGCTCAACCGCGAGGCCAACACGCTTGGCTCCAAGGCCGCCGCCAAGGAACTGGCCGACGCCTCGATGGAGCTCAAGCTGCTGATCGAACAGATGCGCGAGCAGGTCCAGAATCTCGAATAAAGACAGTTCCAGGAATCACCAAAGAATCATCATGAGCCCAACGCCTCAATCCGCGCCCCACACTGCCATCGATACCGTCTACCCCGGCAACCTCTTCATGGTGGTGGCGCCGTCCGGAGCCGGCAAGTCGACGCTGGTCAACAAGCTGCTGTCGCAGGACCCGGCCATCCGCCTGTCGATCTCGCACACCACGCGCGCGCCGCGCCCGGGCGAGCAGGACGGGCGCGAATACCACTTCGTCACGGTCGACGCGTTCCGCGCTGCGCGCGATCGCGGCGACTTCCTGGAATGGGCCGAGGTCCACGGCAACTACTACGCGACCTCGCGCGTGTGGATCGAGCAGCAGATGGCGCAAGGCAACGACGTGCTGCTCGAGATCGACTGGCAGGGCGCGCAGCAGGTGCACCAGCGCTTTTCCAACGCGGTCGAGATCTTCATCCTGCCGCCGTCGCTGACGGCGCTGGAAGAGCGCCTGAAAAAGCGCGGCCAGGACGAGCCCAATGTGATCGTGCGCCGGCTGCTGGCGGCGGGCAGTGAAATGGCCCACGCCTCGGAGTCGGACTACGTCATCATCAACGAGGTCTTCGACGATGCTCTGGAGCAGTTGCGCAACGTGATCAGCGCCACGCGGCTGCGGTTTTCCTCGCAGAAAGCGCGGCATACGGAGCTGTTTATCGAGCTGGGCATCCACTGAGCCGATGCCTGCCGATGACAGCCGCGCGAGGCGCCGCCGGCGTTTTCCGCCGCGTGCTGTAAAATAGCAACCCAACGTAAGGTTTTGTCCCAAGGTGGATTTGATATGGCGCGTATTACCGTCGAAGATTGTCTGAAACACATTCCGAATCGCTTCGAGCTCGCGCTGGCGGCCACGTATCGTGCCCGTCAGCTGGTGCAGGGCCACACGCCCAAAGTCGAAGCAAAGGACAAGCCGACTGTGGTGGCACTGCGCGAGATCGCGTCGGGCCAGGTCGGCATCGAGATGCTGAAGAAGGTCCCGACCTGATTGGTCAGGCGGCCCATGGCTTATCCTCGCATCGTGCCAGCACGTATCCAGCCGGATTCCAGGGGCCGCCGCCATGCCTTCGCCGCATTCGCCCTCCAAGCCTCCCTCCCAGCCGTCGCCGACTGCCGTGGCGCCGGCGCTTGGCGATGCGGCCCCGCCTTCGGCGCGTAAGCGCACCATTCCGGGCCAACCCTCCGTGAACGCGCGCACCGGCGCTCCCAATCTTCCCGATCCGCTCGGCGGCGATGTCGTCGGCGAACGTGCCGTCGCGCCCGCGCTGGCGCCGGGCAAGGCCAGGGGCGCGGCACTGCAGGACGAGCTGGCCGCGATGCAGGATGTGGCGCCGGCGGCTGACAGCCTGTTTATCGACGCAGTGCTGGCGCAGTCATACCGTCACTTCTTCGGCCCGACCTCGCAGCCGGCGGTGCCGCCGCGCCAGCAGGTCATCTCCATCACCCGGCTGATGGAGAAACTCGCGTACCTGAAGGCGCCCGACCTGGCGCGCGTGCGCGAGGCCTTCCAGTTTTCCGACGAAGCCCATCTGGGCCAGTACCGCCAGAGCGGTGAGCCCTACATCACCCATCCGGTGGCGGTGGCCGAGCTGTGCGCGGACTGGAAGCTGGATGTGCAGTCCATCATGGCGGCGCTGCTGCACGACGTGATGGAAGACCAGGGCATCACCAAGAGCGAGCTGGCCGAGAAATTCGGCCCCAAGGTCGCCGAACTGGTCGATGGCCTGACCAAATTGGACAAGCTCGAATTCCAGAGCCGCGAGCAGGCGCAGGCGGAGAGCTTCCGCAAGATGCTGCTGGCGATGGCGCGCGACGTGCGCGTGATCCTGGTGAAGCTGGCCGACCGTACGCACAACATGCGCACGCTCGACTTCGTGCCGCCGGAGAAACGCCGCCGCATCGCGTTGGAGACGATGGAGATCTATGCGCCGATCGCGCACCGTCTCGGTCTCAACACGATCTACCGCGAACTGCAGGAGTTGTCCTTCAAGGTCGGCTCGCCGTTCCGCTACGCCACGCTGGAGAAAGCCGTCAAGGCCGCGCGCGGCAACCGCCGCGAGGTGGTCAAGCGTATCCTGGAAGCCGCGCAGAAGGGGCTGGCCGATGCCGGCATCGTGGCCGAACTGTCCGGGCGCGAGAAAACGCTATACAGCATCTACCGCAAGATGCACGACAAGCAGCTGTCGTTCTCGCAGGTGCTGGACGTATATGGTTTCCGCGTGGTGGTGGAAACGCAGATGCACTGCTACATGGCGATGGGCGCGCTGCACGGGCTGTACAAGCCCATGCCCGGCAAGTTCAAGGACTACATCGCCATCCCCAAGATCAACGGCTACCAGTCGCTGCACACCACGCTGGTGGGCCCGTTTGGCACGCCGGTGGAGTTCCAGATCCGCACGCGCGACATGCACCAGATCGCCGAGGCCGGCGTGGCTGCGCACTGGATGTACAAGCACCAGGCCGACCACGCCAACGATATTCAGCAGCAGGCGCACCAGTGGCTGCAGTCGCTGCTCGATATCCAGAGCCAGACCGGCGATTCGCAGGAATTCCTGGAGCACGTCAAGATCGACCTGTTCCCGGATGCGGTCTATGTGTTCACGCCCAAGGGCCATATCCGCGCGCTGCCGCGCGGCGCCACCGCGCTGGACTTTGCCTACGCGGTGCACAGCGATCTGGGCAACCAGTGCGTTGCGGTCAAGATCAACAACGAGATGTTGCCGCTGCGCACCGAGCTCAAGAGCGGCGATATCGTCGAGGTGGTGACGGCGCCATACTCCAAGCCCAATCCGGCGTGGCTGTCGTTCGTGCGCACCGGCAAGGCGCGCGCGGCGATCCGCCACTACCTGAAGACCACCAAGCTCGACGAAGCCATCCAGCTCGGCGAGCGCCTGCTGGAACAGTCGGCGCGCCAGCTCGGCTTCGAGCTCAAGGCGGTGCCGCAGTCGGTGTGGGACCGCATGGTCCAGTGGACCGGCAACAAGCAGCGCGAAGACATCTTTGCCGACCTGGCACTGGGCCGGCGTGTGCCGGCGGTGGTGGCCAAGCGCATGGAGATCCTGCTGCAGGAGCTGTCCGGCGATGTTGACAGCGCGCTGCTGGCGGCGGTGCAGACCTTTGCCGGCGAAGAAGCGCCCGCGGTGCCGATCACCGGCGACGAAGGCATGTCGATGATCTTCTCGGCGTGCTGCCGCCCGATCCCGGGCGATTCGATCGTCGGCTACCTGGGCAAGGGCGAAGGGCTGCAGATCCACGTGCAGGACTGCAAGATCGCCAAGCGCCTGCACAGCAAGGATCCTGAGCACTGGATCGACGTGATGTGGGCCAAGAAGACCACGCGCGCCTTCGATGTATCGATCAAGGTGATGGTGCGCAACGTCAAGGGCATCGTCGCGCGCGTGGCGGCCGACCTGACCGCCGCCGATGCCAACGTGGCGCACGTGGCCATGGAGCAGCAGGACGCCGGCCACCAGGAAGCCACCTATATGCAGTTCATCATCCAGGTACAGAACCGCCTGCACCTGGCCAACGTGATGCGCGGGCTGCGCCGCAACCCCGACGTCATCCGCATCTTCCGCGACCGCAACGACGGCTGAGCGCCGCTCGGCAGCGTGGGATTACTCGGCGCCGCGCGGCGACGGGTAGCGGACTTCCAGGATATCGATCTGCTCGACCCCGGCCGGCGTGCGCAACGCCACGGTGTCGCCTTCGCGCGCCTTGATCAGCGCCTTGGCGATCGGCGAGATCCAGCTCACGTGGTTGCTGTCCAGGTCGACTTCATCCATGCCGACGATGGTGATGGTGGTTTCTTCGCCGGCGCGATTGGCGTAGGTGACGGTGGCGCCGAAGAAAATCTGGTCGTTGTCGCCCTGCAGGGACGCGTCGACCACTTCCGCCTTGTCGAGGCGGCGCGTCAGGAAGCGGATGCGGCGGTCGATCTCGCGCAGCCGCTTCTTGCCATAGAGATAGTCGCCATTCTCCGAGCGGTCGCCATTGGAGGCCGCCCACGACACGATCTGCACCACATCGGGCCGGTCGACGTCGATCAGCTGCATCAGCTCATTGCGCAGGCGGTTGTAGCCATCGGCGGTGATGTAGTTCTTGGTGCCGGGAGGTAGCGGCGTTGCGCCTTCGGGGAGATCGTCGTCCTCGTCGCCGGACGACTCTTTGACAAATGCCTTGTTCATGTTCCGGATCACTTCTTGGGTCTGTCATTATAGGAAAACGCCACAGGCGAACCTCGCCGGCGGGCATCTGCTGCGCCCCTTCCAAGGAAAGATCACAAAAAAGTTGCGAAGGGGCTTCCCAAAAATAAAAACTGGGTTATAATCTTTTTCTCGCGTGCGGCTGTAGCTCAGTTGGATAGAGTACTTGGCTACGAACCAAGGGGTCGTGGGTTCGAATCCTGCCAGCCGCGCCACCTATGCAGAAAGAAAAGGGCTTCCGGAAACGGAAGCCCTTTTTCGTTTCCGTCCTCTCGCCGTCGTGCCGTTCGACCTGTGCGCTGCGGCGACCGTTCCCGCTTTCCCCTGCACCCAACGCGTCGCCTGCGATTGCTGCGTCACGCCTTGCGGTCGCGCGTGCGGCCTCCTAGGCTCGAATCAGGCACAACCTCGACCCTGGGAGCTGAGCGCATGGAAAACGCAGAGTGGCGCGTTGAAGAGTACCGCGGCATGGATGTCTATGTCCTGGTATCGCCGCAAGGGCAGGACAGCATCGGCCGTTGGGGCTATGAAGTCCGCGTGTCGCAGGAAGGCGCCGACCCGGCCGACGCGGGCGATACCGAGTTGCTTGCCAGCGGCCCGCAGCAGTTCGCCACGCGCCATGCGGCAGAGGTGGCTGCCTTCGGCGCGGGCTATGCCCTGGTGGACCGGCTGCTGGGGCCCGCCGAATAAGGGCTGCGCGTCATTGTGATTGGCGCAACGGCTTATATCATGCCGTGATCTATTGCTATTGACGCGGATCATTTTTGATCCGGCCCGGCATTCCTACGCTGGAAATGAAGCGAGCGAAGTCTCGCTCGGTCCATGAACCGGACGGCAAAGCCAGGCGCATTGCATGACGGCGCGAGGCACGAATGAACGATTTCATGCGCACGGCAAAATAGCGCTTGCCATGCGCGGGTGAATCGCCCATAATCCGTCTCCTTCAGACGCGGGGTGGAGCAGTTGGCAGCTCGTCGGGCTCATAACCCGAAGGTCGCAGGTTCAAGTCCTGCCCCCGCAACCAACGCCTTATCTCAGTATCCAGCGGCATTCGCCGCAGTCCTTCAAGGCGTTGTTCTCAAGGCCGTCCGGCCTGACTCACCCACTGCTCCGATGTGATTCCGCGCAACCCAAAGGCATGGCCTTGCAGCGTTCGTGCGCCTGCTCGCTAGGTGCGCACCAGTTCCGCCGCACGCCTGAACGTATCGCGCACCAGCGGCTGGTCTTCACGCTCCGCGGCGTCGGCATGCTCACGCAGCCGCATGGCCAGCACCGTCAGTGTGCCTTGCGCCTGCGGCCCGCCCGCGGCCTGGCACTTGGTTACCGCTTCGCGCATCACCGCATCGAGCTCGCCGCTGACATCGGCACCATCGAAGGCGCTCACCGAGAGAGCCGAGATGCGTTCCAGGTAGAGATTGACCAGCGCTTCATCGTGTAGCGGTTCGGACATGTCGGCTCCTTGTCGGTGACGGGGATACAAACCCCATTGTAGTGAAGCCGCCGCCCGCACAGGATCAAACAGTAATGATTCTTGTTCTTGTCCTTTCCGCGCTTCCCATACAATGTGCACCTGCCCAATTTATCCCGATGTTATTGCCATCATGATGCTGCAGATTCCCGACGTACTGTCCAAGGCCCAGGTGGCGCAAGTCCGGCAAGTCATCGACGCGGCGGCGTGGGCCGACGGCAATGAGACCTCGGGTTACCAGTCGGCGCTGGCCAAGCGCAACCTGCAGTTACCGGAGGGCTCGCCGGCGGCGCGCCAGGTGGGCGACCTGATCCAGGACGCGCTCGGCAACAATGCGCTGTTCTTCTCGGCGGCGCTGCCGCTGAAGGTCTATCCGCCGCTGTTCAACCGCTATGAGGGCGGGCATACCTTTGCCAATCACATCGACAACGCGATCCGCTACCTGCGCGGCACCAGCTTCCGCATCCGCAGCGACCTGTCGGCGACACTGTTCCTGACCGAGCCGGAGGAATACGACGGCGGCGAACTGGTGATCGAGGACACCTACGGCCAGCAGCGCGTGAAGCTGCCGGCCGGGCATATGGTGCTGTACCCGGCCACCAGCATCCACCACGTGACGCCGGTCACGCGCGGGGCGCGGGTGTCATCGTTCTTCTGGATCCAGAGCATGGTGCGCGACGATGGCCAGCGCGCGCTGCTGTTCGAGCTGGACGCACGTATCCGCCAGGTGGCGCAGGAGTTCGGCCAGGCGCATGAATCGGTGATCGGCCTGACCGGGGTCTATCACAACCTGCTGCGCCGCTGGGCGGACGCCTGAACGCCGGCGGCGCCCTCTCAAGGGCGCTGCATCACGTCAGCCAGCAAGCAGGCGCGACTATTCGTCGCGCCGTCGCTGCATCTGCAACAGTTCGATCGGAGAGGGCTGGATACGCCGCCGCGCCGGACGCAGCGCGCGGTTGGGCCACAGCACGTAGTTGGTGTGCGGATCCAGCGGCTTGCCGAAGTACGAGACCCAGACCTGTACGCCTTGCTCGGTTTCGGCAATGATGGCCGCGACGGCGCGCGCCGCGGCGGAAGGGGACTTGAGCAGCTCCGCCAGGGCTTCGACGCCCTGCACGACATGGTGCTTCACCCCGGCAAACCATGCGTACTGACGCATGGCGGACAACAAACGCTTGGTCATGAACGCGACTCTGGTTGTGTGGAAAGTGCGAATGAGACCCGCACGCTTCCGATTTGTTCACGGCAGTTTGCGAAATACCAGCATGACTGCGACGCCATCTCGCCGGGATGGCATGCGCGCGGGATGCGTCACCTGATATCGCTCCTGTGCCGCTCGCGTCACGTGGCGTGCGGCGGCTCAGGTACCAGTGCAGAGAGTACCATTGCCAGCCGGTCCAGGGCAGGATCGATATCCAGCAGGTCGATGGCGCCGAAGCCCAGCAGCAGCCCCGCGCAGGTAGCAGGGGGCGAGGCATAGCAGGGATCGAGCGTGGCAAGCGCCAGGTCGGCCAGGCGCGCCATCGAGACCAGCGCCTCGGACGCCACCGGCACGCGCAGCCGTGCCGCCAGGTGGAAGCCCGCCATCGCCGGCAGCGGCTCCAGCCACGGCGACAGGTCGCCCTGCAGCCGCGCCAGCAGGCGGGCGCGGCGCTGGGCGTGGCGCGCGTGCGAGCGCCGGATATGGCGCAGCAGGTGCCCCTCGGACAGGAAGCGCGCCAGCGCCTGCTGGATCAGCGTCGGCGTGTACCAGTCCATCAGGTGCTTGACCTTGCGCGCGGCCGGCATCAGCCAGGGCGGCACCACCAGGTAGCCGCCGCGCAGGTTCGCCACCAGCGTCTTCGAGAAGGTGCCGAGGTAGACCACGCGGCCATGCCGGTCCAGCGTCTGCAGCGCGTCCAGTGCCTGGCCGCCGTAGCGGAATTCGCTGTCGTAGTCGTCTTCCAGGATCACCGCGTGGCGGCGCGCCGCCCAGTCCAGCAGCGCCTGGCGCCGCGCCAGGCTCATCGGCACGCCCAGCGGCGACTGGTGCGAGGGGGTGACATAGACCAGCGTGGCATCGTTCGGCAGTGCGTCCACCACCAGCCCTTCGCCATCGACCGGCACTGGCACCACCCGTGCGCCCAGCCCCTGGAACAACGAACGCGCCATCGGGTAGCCGGGATCCTCCATCGCCACCACGGCGCCGGGCCCGAGCACCAGCCGGGCCAGCAGGTCGATGCCCTGTTGCGCGCCGCCTGTGACCAGGATGTCAGTCGGCATGCTCTGCACGCCGCGCGTGAATGCGATATGGCGGGCAATGGCCTGGCGCAGCACCATCTCACCGGCCGGATCGGCGGCGCCGGGCGGACGCTGGCGCTCGGCGGCCAGCGCCGCGCGCACGCAGCGCGACCAGGCTTCATGCGGAAAGCGCGTGGTGTCGGCCTGCCCCGGCTGGAACGCATAGCGCGCGCCGCCGGCGGCGTCCAGGAACGGCGTCGGCACCGCCATCCAGCGCTGCACGGCGGGCGGCAGCACCGGCGCAGCCGCCATGCGCACGGCCGGGCGGGACAGCCCCTCGGCCACATAGGTGCCGTCGCCGACGCGCGCGTGCAGCCAGCCCTCGGCCACCAGCCGTTCATACGCCGTGGTCACCGTCTTGCGCGCCACGCCCAGCTGCGTGCCAAGCAGGCGCGTAGGCGGCATGCGTGCGCCGGCCCCGAGCCGTCCGCCCTGGATTGCGTCGCGGATCTGGTGGACGATCTGCGCGGTCAGGTCGCTGGCTTGGTCCAGCGCGAGATGCAGTTCCATGAGGGTACGCGTCGATCAAAATTGGTCTACTGATTCTGCCGGAAATTGGCAGTGTACGGGACCAATCGATGCGTCTATCTTTCATCCCAACGGGCGCGACACAGTGCCCGCCGAATCCAACCTGTCAAATCGGAGATCGATCATGGAAGAACGGATGAACTGGCAAGACGTGGCCCCTGACGCGTACAAGGCAATGATCGGCCTGGAGGTCTACCTGGCGCGCTGCTCGCTGGAGACCACGTTGAAGGAACTGGTGAAGATCCGCGCCTCGCAGATCAACGGCTGCGCGTTCTGCCTGGACATGCACATCATCGATGCGCGCAAGCATGGCGACAGCGAGCGCCGCTTGAACCTGCTGCCGGCCTGGCGTGAAGTGAGTTGGTTCACCCCACGCGAGCGCGCCGCGCTGGCGTGGACCGAGGCGCTCACGCTGCTGCCGCAAAGCCAGGCGCCGGATGCGGACTACCAGGCCTTGCGCGAGCAATTCTCGGAAAAGGAAATGGCCGACCTGACCTTGCTGATCTCGGCCATCAATGCATGGAACCGCTTTGGCGTCGGTTTCCGGCGCCAGCCACCGGCGCTCTGAGCCACGGCGCACATTCGCCTGACCCCAGCCTGACCCCTGCCGCGGCCTGCCGATTGACAAGCCGCGGCGCAGTGCATTAGCTTCTGTTGCAGATGCTGCACAAATGGCAACCGCCGGCGGCGCCGGCATCGGGGGCATGGTGGCGATACGTCAGGAGGGCGGCGAAGCCGGGGCCGAGGGTACCGTCGAGGCCCGGCGCGAGCGCGGCAGGGCCGCACGCCAGAAGGTGCCGTGCGGTGCGCATGAAGCCATCGGCAACGTCGACCGCGACCCCGTCGAACTGCTGGAAATCAGCAGCCACGGCCGGGTGGAGCGGCTGGTGCCGCTGCGCTATGGCCGCGTGATCCAGTCGCCGTTCGCCTTCTACCGCGGCAGCGCCATCATCCAGGCGCACGACCTGGCCGGCACCGCGGATTCCGGGCTGCATATGCAGATCTGCGGCGACTGCCACCTGGCCAACTTCGGCGGCTTTGCCACGCCCGAGCGCGCGCTGCTGTTCGACCTCAACGATTTCGACCAAATCAGCCCCGGCCCGTGGGAATGGGACCTCAAGCGCCTGTGCGCAAGCTTCGTGGTGGCGGCACGCCACCTGCAGCACAAGGCCGGCGTGGCCGAAGCCGTGGTGCGCGAGGCGGTGGGCAGCTACCAGCGCCGCATGCTGGCCTATGCCGAAATGGGCATGCTTGGCATATGGTACGACCGCATCACCTTCGAGCGGCTGCTCGAAGAAGAAACCTTGCCCGAAGTCCAGAAACGCATCCGGCGCGGCATGGAGCGCGCCGCCGACCGCACCCACGAGTCGCTGCTGCCCAAGTTGGCCGAGCGCATCGGCGACCGCTGGTCGATACTCGATACGCCGCCGGCTATCTTCCGCGTGCGCGGCGAGCAGACGCTGTTCGGGACGGGCGACGACTGGCTGGCCGCCAGCGACGCGGATCTGGCGCTGGACCAGGCCTACAAGGACTACCTGTCCACGCTGGCTCCCGACCGGCGCCAGCTGCTCGGCCATTTCACGCGCCATGACGTGGCCTTCAAGATGGTCGGCGTAGGCAGCGTGGGCACGCGCTGCCTGGTGCAGCTGATGTGGACCAGCATGAGAAGCCGCTGTTCCTGCAGGTCAAGGAGGCCACCAGGTCAGTGGTGGCGCGTTACTTCAAGAGCGCGCCGAGCGCGCACGAGGGCCGCCGCGTGGGCGAGGGCCAGCGCCTGATGCAGGCCGCGAGCGACCTGTTTCCTCGGCTGGACCAAGGGGCTGTTCGGGCGGCACTTCTATATGCGGCAGCTGCGCGACATGAAGCTGTCGGCACAGATCGAGCTGATGGATGGCGACCTGCTCGGCCGCTATGCCTCGCTGTGTGGCTGGGTGCTGGCGCGGGCGCACGCCAAGGCCAGCGGCCTGGCCGCCGAGGTCAGCGGTTACCTGGGCCGCAGCGACCGCATGGCCGACGTGATGGTAGGCTATGCCAATGGCTATGCCGACCAGGTCGAGCGCGACTACGATCAGTTTGTCGCCGCGTGCCGCTCGGGGCGCCTCGAGGCGCGCACCGATGCCGACATGGCTGCTGATTTCCGCGTGTAGCCCACGCATCTTGCCTGGCCAGGAGTCTGCCCATGACAGAAGACACCCTGCTGCAACTGATGACGGAAGTCGAGAAGGAAGACCCCATCGACTACGCCGACCTGCCGTTCGACGACGCCGCGCTGCGCCGGCTGGCGTGCCGCCTGATCGCCGAGCGTTCCAGCGAGATGGAGGCGTCCGGCCTGCCGGTGGAAGCACTGCTGGCCACGATGTGGGCCTCGACCGCCAAGCTGGTGCTGGAGAACCTGGTGCTCAACGCGCGCCTGCTGACGCTGCAGGGCCTGCCCGACGACGCCCAGGCGCTGATCGAGCGCATCGCGCGCCAGTCGCGCGGCGGGGCCTGAACGCGCCAGCCTGACTGCGCGGCCCGCACCCCGGGCAATGTGCCGCAATCATCTCAAGCTGCGGCGGCTCTGCCGTTTCGCTAAAATACGCGTTTTCACCCAGCCGGTCCGCGCTGTGACTGACACGCGGCGGAGGCGGCTGACCAGGAGGATTTCGGTGATCAAGTGGATAATCGTCGCGGGCTACCTCGGTGCCGTCCTGTATGTGCACTTCCGCGGCAAGGTGCGCCTGCGCATCTGGCGCCAGCTGCTGGACCATTCGGCCCTGGTGGCTCCAATCAACTGCTTCATGTATGCGTTCTCGGGCGTGCCTCGCACGCCGTACATCCCGGTCGACAACTTCCCCGACCTGGAAAAGCTGCGCGCCGCCTGGCCCGAGATCCGCGATGAAGGGCTGGCGCTGGCCGCGATGCGCAAGATCAAAGCCGCGGACAAGAACGACGACGCCGGCTTCAATTCCTTCTTCAAGTACGGCTGGAAGCGCTTCTACCTGAAGTGGTACGAGGCCCAGCACCCGTCGGCCGAGCAGCTCTGCCCCAAAACTGTGGCGCTGCTGCGCGAGCTGCCCACGGTGAAGGCGGCGATGTTTGCCGAGCTGCCGCCGGGCGGCAAGCTCAACCCGCACCGCGACCCGTTTGCCGGCTCGCTGCGCTACCACCTGGGCCTGGCCACGCCGAACGACGACCGCTGCTTTATCGAGGTCGACGGCGAGCGCCACAGCTGGCGCGACGGTGAGGGCGTGGTCTTCGACGAAACCTACCTGCACTGGGCCGAGAACCGCAGCGATGCCAACCGGCTGATCCTGTTCTGCGATATCGAGCGTCCGATGCGCTACGGCTGGGCTGCGAAGTTCAACCACTGGATGGGCCGCAAGGTCATGACCGCGGCCAGCTCGCCCAATGACGAGCACGACCAGACCGGCATGATCAACCGGCTGTTCCGCTTTGTCTGGCTGGGCGGCCAGTATCGCCGCCGCTTCAAGGCCTGGAACCGCCAGCTTTACTACGTCACCAAGTTTGGCCTGATCGTGCTGGGCGTGGGGCTGATCGTCTTCCTGTAAGCAGCAAGAGAGCCGGCGCAAGCCGGCTCTTTGCCTTGGGCGGGCAGCGAGCGCCGTTCACATCCCGCTTTGCGACCCTGTTCCGGAGATCCCGATGCGCGTCCGCTCCGCACTGTGGCTGGCCGCCGCCCTTGGCGCCGCCGCTTGCACCACGACACCTGAAGAACGAGCCGCCAGCAGCGCCGCTGCCGTCGGCAAGCCCAACCCCGCCTCCTTGACATCCCCCCGTCCTCAGCCTTCGGCTGCCGCCTTACGGCGGAAAGGACGAGGATTCCTACGGCGCTACGTGAT
>NZ_JBYSYC010000041.1:0-80595 GCF_058782875.1 Cupriavidus sp. FW305-F7
TGGAGCGCGAGGCGGTCTTCCTTCGAATAGATCGCCACCGTGCGCACATTCATCTCGGCGGCGGCGCGCATCACGCGAATGGCGATCTCGGAACGGTTGGCAATCAGCAGTGATTTGATCGGGGCGTAGTCCATGGGGCATACAGGAGAGCGGGCCGCCCGCGCGCGGGTGCGCATAGCGTGGCCGGAGAATCGGAAATTCGGTGCCAGGCGTGGGCTCACGCCTGGCCGCTAGTCGTAATGGGAAACGGGGGGGCGAATCCATCCAGTTGTCATGCCGGCTCACGGCGTCCGGTGCTCACGTTTCATACGATATCTGGGCTGATCGAGGGCCTCTTGCGCCTAGCATTACGCCATATGTGTTCGTTGCAGCCGGTCGTTCCAGTAAATTCAGCATTCTGCAATCGCAGTTCAAATGAAAAGATCTTGACAAAAAAAAATCCCAACGCAAGCTGGGATGTGAAGGCCTGGCGCCGCCCCAATAGCATAGGCCAGGCTGGAGACTTCGCGCGGCAAGAATCGGTGACGGACCCCAACCGCTGCACCGAACTGATTGTCGCTGCCTGGCGCAAGGAAGTAACCGCTGGCAAAGCCGTTTGCCGGATGTAAGGGAGTGCTCTCGCGAAATGCGGAGCAATTGCACTCACCCCTGGATCCATTGGCAGAATCACGCCCCAAGAGTGATACACCAATGCGCGCCTAGTGGTTACTCCGCCGTGATGCCCATCGCTTTGATGATTCTTCCGAAATGCTCTACATCCGAGGCGTTCATCTTGCTCAAGGTATCCGGGGTGCCTCCAATCGGGGACGCACCCTGCACAGCCATGCGCGCGATAACATCGGGCATCTTCAAAATTTCATTCAATTGATCATTTAGCCTCTTCACGACATCTGCCGGCAGCCCTTTGGGACCGAAGATCCCATACCCAGAGCCCAAGTCGACATTTTTGTAGCCGAGTTCGCTCAACGTGGGGACATCCGGCGCGAGTGGCGTGCGGCTACGACTCGAGACAGCCAACATAACCAGCTTGCCGCTGGCCAAAAATGGCTTGATTGTACTCAGTGAGGCATAGGCGAACGGAATTTGCCCCCCCAGCACGTCAGCGACCGCTTGCGAGACGCCTTTGTAAGGAACGTGCAAGAGATTGGCACCGGTCTCTTTGTTGACGACTTCACCGATGATGTGGAGGATGGATCCGGAACCAGCGCTGCCGTACTCCAGCTTCCGGCTCTTGCCCGCCGTAACCACGTCCTTGAAAGTCTTGAAGCCACCATTGGAACCCGTGACCAAGAAAACAGGCACATTTCCAACGGCGATGACCGGTGTGAAGTCCTTCAACGGATCATAGGCAACATTCGGGCCTAGCTTGCTCACCATGTGCGCGAACGAAATGCTATTTGGCACAAAGAGCAGGGTGTAGCCTGTAGGTGCTGCCTTTGCAACGTAGCTCGTGCCGATATTACCGGCGGCACCAGGTCTGTTTTCAACGACAACGGGCTGCCCTATGCGGGGAGTTAGCTTCTCTGCCAGCATGCGGGCAATGAGATCGGTGCCCGCTCCCGCAGCAAACGGCACGACGATTGAAATGGGCTTACTAGGATAGGGTTCGGCCAAGGCTGCGCCGGAGAAAAACGCTGTGGCAAAGGCTGCTGCCACAGCAAGCTTGCGTCGGATGCCGTTCATGATCGTGCACTCAAAAAAATGAAGCGAAAACGAGACTGCCGCAAAGCAACTCGCCAAAGTCACTGCCGGTGTGATTGCGCAGACCCCAGTCTGCGATGGGCGCACTCTCTCCCGCGCCGATCTAACATTAGCTACGTTTCGTAGTCATGTCAATACACATTGTATCTATTTTTGAGGTGTCGCGTCCTGACACAGACGTCGACCATCGCACGACACAATTCCATTAGATGCAGACCCTGGGCGATCTGGAAATGGACAACTTCTCCTGCCCCTACAACGCCTCCAGCGGCCGTGCTCGTTTAGAACCTGAGAGACTTCGCATGACACGCCCACCCTCCCGTCGCACCCGAAGACATGTACTACGGATCAACGCCGCATCGTTCAGGCAGTCTCCAAGCGGCGGAGGCCGTCGGCATCGCCCGAAAGCCGTATGTGTTGGGAGCAGAATCGCGACGCAACTCCCCGGTCCGACGATTTGCGATGCAGAGCGCACGCCGGCACCGCTTTGATGCCAGACAGGCAGCTTCACGAGTTATTGACGGCTGAATTGGCTCCTTAAGGCCGTCAGTTCCTCGAGGCAACTGGCATCGGATCCGGTGTCGACTGCAATCGATATACATCTCCAATCCCTGGCTAGTGTCATGAGTCTGAAATTCATTGCATTATTTGGCTCGCGTTGTACTCTGCATTGAAGGCACGCACAGGGCGAGGTAGCGATGAGGGGAAGACCAAAGGCGGAACTAATCTTGAGTGAGGCTGAACGCGAGCAGCTCAAGGCGCTGACGATGCGGCGCAAGACGGCACAGGCGTTGGCTTTGCGCGCGCGCATTGTGCTGGCCAGTGCTGAAGGCCTGGACAACAAGACCGTTGCCGCAAAGCAGCGTGTCGACGTGCATACGGTTTCCAAGTGGCGCTCGCGATTCGTCGCGGATCGCCTGGATGGGCTGCTGGATGCTCCGCGCCCAGGGGCGCCGAGGACCATCGCTGACGCACAGGTCGATGCGATTATTGCCAAGACGCTCGAATCCGTGCCAGCCGGGGCTACTCACTGGAGCACGCGCAGCATGGCTCGCGCGGCAGATCTGTCGCAGTCGACCGTGACGCGTATCTGGCGCGCCTTTGGGCTGCAGCCGCATAGACAGGAGACCTTCAAGCTGTCCAGCGACCCATTGTTCGTGGAGAAGGTGCGAGATATCGTGGGGTTGTACCTCGACCCACCGCTCAAGGCCATGGTGTTGTGCGTTGACGAGAAGAGCCAGATTCAAGCGCTGGACCGCACGCAGCCTATTTTGCCGATGGCGCCAGGCATCCCCGAGCGACGCACGCATGACTACATGCGCCATGGCACGACAACGTTGTTCGCCGCGCTGGACATCGCCACAGGAAAAGTTATCGGTGAATTGCATCGCAGACATCGCAGCAGTGAGTTCCTGCAGTTTCTACGCACGATCGAAGCCAACGTGCCACCCAAGCTCGATGTGCATCTCGTCATGGACAACTACGGCACGCACAAGACGGCGTCGATCAAGGCTTGGTTCGCTCGCCATCCACGCTTCCATGTTCATTTCACACCGACCTCCGCCTCGTGGATCAATCAGGTGGAGCGCTGGTTTGCAACCATTCACCGAACAATACATCCGCCGCGGCACGCATCGCTCAACCCGACAACTTGAGCAAGCTATCCGCCAATACCTTGACCTGAACAACGCCAACCCCACGCCTTTCGTGTGGACAAAGTCCGCCGATGACATCCTCGCCAGCATCAAGCGATTTTGTCTACGAATTTCTGACTCGGGACACTAGCGTAGCATTCCGAATGCTACGCCCGTCCGCGAGAACGGGCGCCGTATGTGTCGAACTCTTACGCTCAACCGGCCTTACCCGAAGAAGGCAATGGCTGGGACTGAGGCTGTATGTTGCCTAGATACAGGCGCATGGTACGTACCTTCAAGCCAAGGTAGCCAGTAACGAATGCGGCGACGACAACCGGGTAAAGCGGCACGCCGGGGCCATACTCGCGCACCAGCCACGCCAGCGTTAGTGGAGCAAGCCCGGCAAACACTGCCATACCGATGTTGTAAGGGAAAGCATAGCCGCTTTGCCGTACATTGGTGGGAAACAAGGATGACAAGAGGCCTGGTGTTAGTGCGCTGACGCTGGCGACGGCGACCCCCGGCATCACGAACATCAGGCCGAGATTCCCATGCGCCGCTACCGTGCTAGGAAGCAAATGGAAGAAGCCCGCGCCGGCGGCAAGCATTGCGATAGCGCCAATTCCGAGCGTGCGAGCCCAGCCCAGCGTATCGCTGATGCGGCCCCAGAGCGGCATCGATACAGCATATGCAAAGGTGCCCCACATACTTGCCTGGAGCGCGTCGTGTTTAGTCACACCGTACTCAGTTATTAGCAGCGTTGGCAGGTACTGAAAGAAGAGGGCACTGCCGCATGCCATGACAAACGCCAGAGCCAATCCGAATAAGCAGGCACCGACATGTTCCGTAAGGACGACCTTGAGTGGCGTTGCCTTTGCGAGTTGTCGGGACTGCTGGATTTGCGCGTAGAGCGGAGATTCCTCCAGGTGGCGCCGCAAGTAGGCGGCCGCCATGCCGAATACCCCTCCCAGCAAAAAAGGAAGGCGCCAGGCGAGCGAAGGAAGGCCGGTCTTTGCAGCGATCAGCGCGGAAATGGCGGCTGCACCGGCGCCGAGCAATAGGCCCACTCCCACCACGCCATGTAAGACACCGCCTGAGGTGCCCAATCGTGATTGAGAGGAATGTTCCGAGACGAAGACCGCTGCACTGGGAAACTCCCCTCCCACTGCGCAGCCCTGTAGCGTGCGCAGTACGAGAAGGGCGACTGGAGCAAATACACCAATCTGTTCGTACGTAGGCAGCACGCCAATCAAGAAAGTCGGCACTGCCATCAGAATGAGAAGGAAAATGAACATCTTTTTTCGGCCGATCATGTCGCCGAAGTGCGAAAGCACGATTCCGGCGATGGGCCGCACCAGGTAACCAACTGCGAAGATGCCGAAAGTCTGCATCTGGCTCACCCATGGCGAGGCACCGGGAGGACTGAATACCTCACTGATCGAGGCAGCGACGAACAGGAAGACAACGAAGTCATAGTACTCAAGCATTGCGCCCAGTGCGGCTAGACCGACTGTACGCATTTCTTTTCGGTTCAGCATCTCAGTTTTCCTTGTTAGCACCACCGTATGGGTGCTGTGGCTACGATTTGTGATACGCCGACGAACAAACCGAAGCTGTCGCAGTGGTCTGCTCCAGTCGTCGTGCAGTCCGGTCCCTTCATAGCAGAATCGCTCGCCCGTCTCACTATTAGTTGCTGAGATCTATGCAGTAGCAACCCGCCGGCACCATGACCTATCGGCTAAACGTCAATGGCCGCCTTTGCGCCAACCTGCCGGCGGAGTTCGAATTTTTGTATCTTTCCAGTCGACGTCTTAGGTAATGAACCGAAAACAATCGAACGAGGTACCTTGAAGCCGGCAAGTATCGTCTTGCAGTGAGCGATAAGCTCGCCCTCGGTCACGCTTGCGCCCTCTTTGAGTTCAACAAACGCGCAAGGTGCCTCACCCCACTTTGGATCCGGTCTCGCAACAACGGCAGCGGCCAGCACGGCTGGATGCAAGTACAACGCGTCCTCCACCTCCACGCTTGAGATGTTTTCCCCACCCGAAATAATGATGTCCTTGCTTCTGTCCTTGATCTTGATGTACCCGTCCGGAAGGCATACACCAAGGTCGCCGGTTCGAAACCACCCGCCCTTAAAGGCCTCTTGTGTTGCCTTCTCGTTCTTCAGATACCCCTTCATGCAGATATTGCCGCGAAACATGATCTCACCCATGGTTTCGCCGTCCGCCGGCACCGGGAGCATTGTGTCCGGGTCAAGTACTGCGACCCGGGACTGGAGGTGATAGCGAACCCCTTGGCGGGCTTTTCGTGTCGCGCGCTCGCGCTCCGGCAAGGCTGCCCAGCTTTCCTGCTCAGCACACACGGCGGCGGGTCCGTAGACTTCGGTCAAGCCATAGACATGGGTGAGACTGAAGCCCATAGCCTCCATCTGTGCAAGCACGGCCGCCGGCGGTGGGGCACCAGCGACCATGCCGCGCACTGGATATCGCAGGCCCTCGTGCCAGGATGATGGAGTGTTGGCTAGTGCCGAATGAACAATTGGCGCCGCGCAATAGTGAGTCACCTGTTCGTCGCGCATCAGGTCGAATACGACTTTGGGTTCAAACTTTCGCAGACAGACATTGACGCCAGCGCGTGCAGCGATGCTCCAGGGAAAGCACCACCCATTGCAGTGAAACAATGGCAGCGTCCAAAGGTAGATAGGATGCTTCGGCAAGTCCCATTCCAAAATATTGGAAATAGCATTCATCGCAGCGCCACGGTGGTGATAGACCACGCCCTTCGGATCGCCGGTGGTGCCGGAGGTGTAATTAAGCGCAATAGCATCCCATTCGTCAGCCGGTAGTTGCCATTCGTATTCAGGATCACCGGAGGCGAGGAAGCACTCATAGTCAGTAACGCCAACTCGCTCCGCGCGAGGCCCGAGGACATCTTCCACCGCAATAATCTTTAGTCCTGGAATTTCCCTCCTGATGCTCCGAGCCGCTTCTGCGAATTCGGTATCCACCATGAGCAGCCGCGCTTCACTGTGACGCAACATGTAGACAAGGCTCGCAACGTCCAAACGAGTATTGAGAGCGCTGAGGACCGCGCCGGCCATCGGTACACCGAAATGGGCCTCCACCATCGCAGGGATGTTGGGCAGAAGTGCGGCTACGACATCACCTTTGCCTATGCCAACCAGGCTCAACGCGCTTGCCAATCGGCGCGAGCGCGCGTAGGTATCTCGCCAGTTCTGGCGTATCGGCCCGTGGACAATGGCAAGAGAATCTCCGTAAACTTCAGCAGCGCGGACCAAGAAGTCCAGTGGCGTGAACGGCACAAAATTGGCTGGGTTGCGGCTCAAACCGCTTTCGAAATCTGTTGGCATAGCTATTTGTCTCCCCTTCGGGCAGGACAACGCTTCTGCGGGACCTGCCTACCTGAGATAATTTCTTAACCGTCTTGCCCAATAACTGTCTGACGATGTCGAGGCTGCGAAACGGTTCACAGTTAATACATCGATTGTTCTGTTAGATCCCCATGATTTTCATCACGTTATTTGGCGTGAGCGGCATCGTGGTGATCCATGGGCGGTAAGCACACAGCGCATCGGAAACAGCGAGAATGATCGCCGGCACAACACCAACGGCTCCACTTTCTCCTGCACCTTTCATCCCACCCAGCGTGAACTTGGAGGGCGTTTCGATGTGATCCACAATGATTTCCGGCACATCGAGCATGGTAGGAATCGTGTAATCGAGCAGCGTTGTAGCGACTGGCTGCCCATCCTCGCTGTAGCGTGCACCTTCCATCAACACAGCGCCGATACCTTGAACTACCGCACCAACAATTTGACCATCGACGATCTGTGGATTAAGTACCCGGCCGCAATCGTGCACAATGAAGTACTTCTCCACCGTAACAAGTCCTGTTACCGGGTCGACCGCGACCTGCGCCACATGCGATGCCATTGCATAGGTGGATGACGGCGGATCGTAGAACTCCAATGCATCCAGACCAATCGTTTCATCCTTGGGCATCTGACCCATGCCGATCATGTATGCGGTTTGCGCGATCTTTTCGAGCGGAATGCAACATTCCGGAATGCCGGCGACAAACGCCTTCCCTTCGGCAAGGACAATATCCTTAGGACTGACTTCGAGCTGATATCCGGCGATTCGCTTCATCTTCTCCGCGATGTGGGTACACGCCTTGATCACAGCACCGCCACCAACCACCGCTCCACGACTGGCGCCCGCCCCGGTGCCAAAAGGAACACTTGCAGTGTCAGAAGCCTCCACCGTAACATCTTCGATGTTGAGCCCGAGAGTGTCCGCGGCAAGCTGCGCAAACACGGTCGCATGACCTTGGCCCTGGGAGCTGACACTCACATGGACGCTCGCTTTTCCATCCGGCTCGATCTTGACGAGCGCTCCGTCGTACCCGGGCCACCTTGATGCTTGTCCCCGCGACCTGGTGATCGACGTACCCTGCCCTGTGTGATCGGCCATACAGGCGAGCCCAATACCTCTCAACTTCCCATCTTCACCCACCTTTCCAGATCGCTCTTGCCGGAACTGGAAGTACTGGGATTGCTCGAGCACGCGGTCCAGACACTCCGTGTGACTTGCCGTGTCATGGGTAACACCCACAGCATTCGTGTATGGGCGATCCTCTTTCTTGATGAGATTCCGGCGTCGCAATTCTACAGCGTCAATCTTGAGCTTCTCGGCAGCCTTGGTCAAAAGGCTTTCCATCGCGAATGTGCAAATTGGCGAAGCAACGCCGCGATACGAGGCTGTGGGCGCCGTGTTGGTTACCACCGATATAGCGTGATAGGCGTAATGCGGTACCTTGTATGGCCCCATCATGTGGTGGCCCGCTCCCGCAGCATCAAGACCAGCGGTAGTGACCCACAACGGGTAAGCCCCAAGGTTGACGACCGGCGTGTTGCGAACACCTAGGATCAACCCTTCATCGTCCATTGCTACTTCGGCATGAAATTGGAAGTCCCGACCATGCAGCAATGCAAGGTCTTCCTGCCGATCCTGCAACCGGTGCCGGGTAAAATCGGCCAATAGCATCCGTGGCTCCGCATCCGCGCCCACCCGGGTACCGTTGATCGACATCTCGATATGGATTACTTCGTCGCTCATCGCGCCTCCTCGGTGCTTGCCTTCTGTAGAGCTTGCTTCAGCAACGCGCAATCACGTGCTTCCGATAGGCGTCACTGGCATAGAGATCCGACATCGGATTGATCTCGCCGGCAGCGAGACTGGCGATGTCATCCAGATTTACCGCTAGACCACGAGCGGTCAACTCAGCTTCCGCACGAGTCAAGCGCACCGGCGCAGCATCTACGCCCATCGCCGCGATTGACGCATGCCGAATCCCTCCTTGGCTTGCTCATACACGGTCACATCAAAGCCTGCCTTCTGGAGCAGGACACCAGCGGTGAGGCCTCCCATCCCGCCCCCCCCAATGGCAATCCTTTGCCTTGTCATTGCTTCTCCTTGTAGCGTCTCGCGTGCCAGATCGCTGACTCATCAGCGTTGGCGAAGCAGGGCACTACGGTCTTTGTATGCTAGCACCAAAATGTACGATAGGTATAGATTTTTGCTACGACATGTAGTTAAATGCAGGGGTGGAAGATTGCCTTTCACGGAAGACACGGGAGCAAGCAATGGACAAGACCGAGCTGGATACGAACTACGCGAATACCGGATTCAACACACGGCTCGGTTTCGGTAGGAAACCCTGCCCTCGTACTGATTGACCTCGTACAAGCGTACTTTGTGGAGAACTCGCTGCTTTATCAGCCGCTGTTCGGGCCCAGCCTAGATGCGTCTATCCGCCTTCAGGCCGCAGCACGTGCTGCAGGGATTCCTGTGGTCATCACCCGTCTCGAGGTGCAAAAAGGCGGCGTCGGTGGAGGCGTCTTCTTCGAGAAGATTTAGAAGAGCCTGGAGTCATTTGAAGCCGGAAACCCGCTTGGGGATTTGGCGCCGGTTCTGGACGTGCTCCCAGCTGATATCGTCATCTGGAAGCGGTACGCCAGTGCGTTTTCGGAACGACGCTTTCCTCTGCGCTGACCGGTTTGGGCGTGGATACCGTCCTTCTAGCGGGAGTCTCGACCAGTGGGTGTGTACGGGCCACATGTGTCGATGCGATTTCCCACGGGTTCCGTCCAATGGTCGTGCGGGAAGCTGTGGGAGATCGTCACCCGAGCATTCAAGAGGCCAACTTGTACGACATGAATTCCAAGTACGCGGACGTCATCAACGAGCACGAGGCTATAGCCTACCTCGAGAACCTCACCTCGTTTTGAAGTAGGACGCTTTCATCGTATTGCTAAGATCAGGGAGATACCTCGTATGGATCAGGAGAAACTTGTTGCGCTTTTTCAGCTCGAATTTGAGCGCTGTAAGCTGAAGGAATCCGAAACGGCAATTGTGTTGTCAGGTGATAGGACCCCGGCAGCTTTTGCGCAAGCGGCATTGCAAGCGGTACGAAATCTCGGTGCCCAAGGATTCCAAATGCATATGCCTGCACCTATTGCCAAGCGCCGGCCGCGAGCAAAAGTCGGTTCGTACGTTGGACTGACACCGGTGACCGGGCAGCGCCTTGCCGTGGAAACCCTCAAGAAGGCGGACTTCGTAGTTGACTTGCTCCTGTTGCTCCATTCTCAGGAACAAGTCGAGATACTTAACGCCGGGACGCGGATGCTGCTAATTGTCGAACCGCCGGAAATCCTTGAAGCCAGGTATCCAACCGACGAATTGCGGCGCCAAATTGAGGAAAGTAGCGAAGTGCTGAAGCGAGCACGGACGCTACGTGTCACCTCGCCGGCCGGGACGGACGTGTCAATGGAACTGGGCGAATATCCAGTAATCACCCAGTACGGGCTGACGGACACGCCCGGACGCTGGGACCACTGGCCTTCGGCTTTCCTCTATACATGGCCAAACGAGGGGAGCACAAATGGCCGGGTGGTACTAAACACCGGTGACTTCGTCTGGCCACTGAACCGGTATCTCGAAACTCCTGTGACGCTCACCATCCGGGACGGATACATACGGAACATCGAGGGTGAAGGGGATGCGCAGATTCTACGGGATCAGATGGCCAGTTTCGAGGATCCCGAAGCATACGCTGTCTCCCATATTGGGTGGGGGGTGGACAAACGTGCGGAGTGGGACTCACTCAAGAAATTTCCGTCGAGCGTCGGGAATGACGTACGGTCTTTCGCCGGCAATGTCCAGTTCTCGACTGGACCGAATATCGAGGCAGGTGGCAATCGGCACACCATCGGCCATTTCGACATGCCAATGCTTGGCTGCACGCTGACGCTCGACGGTCACGCCGTCGTGCGTGATGGCGTCGTGGTCGAGCGGTTGCCTGCTTCCACGGAATAAGGCCTAACCACCCGGCGCCTTCCTTCCGCTAAGGTGACTCCGCCTCCCGGCGCCACAGGCTTGTACGCATTCATATGGCTGTGTCGCTTCCATGCTCTATTACCTAGGCCTATCAAGATGATGCAACGATTTTCCTCTCAACCCAGTGCCGCCGATCGTCGCGCCAAGTTTGCTTCGAGGCTGCGTGAGAAACGGCTGCTTTCCGCTCCAGGTGTCTTTGAAATGGTGTCTGCGAAGATGGCAGACTCGATGGGCTTCGAGGCACTCTACATGACGGGTTATGGCACCGTGGCCTCCTACCTTGGACTGCCCGATGCCGGCTTGGCGAGTTATGCTGACATGGTCAATCGAGTGCAACAGTTTGCCAGTATCACGTCGACGCCCATGATCTGCGACGCAGACACAGGCTACGGTGGTCTCTTGAATGTTATGCATACGGTTCGCGGATACGAGGCTGCTGGTGCCTGCGCGCTGCAACTAGAGGACCAGGACTTCCCGAAGAAGTGTGGTCATATGCTCGGCCGGCGGGTGATCCCGGCAGAGGCCATGGTGGAAAAGATTCGCGTTGCCGTTGAAAGCCGCGACGACCCGAATTTGCTAGTGATTGCTCGAACTGACGCGCGCACCACGCTCGGGCTGGATGAGGCATTGCGGCGAGGGGAGCTTTACGCTAAGGCCGGTGCGGATCTGCTGTTCATCGAAAGCCCGGAATCGGTGGAAGAAATGGAGCGCATTGGTCGCGCTTTCGATGTGCCGCTCATCGCCAATATGGTCGAAGGTGGTCGCACACCGGTACTTACGCGTGACGAACTGGAATCGCTGGGATATCGGCTGGCGATCTTTCCCGCGACAGCCTTCCTTGCCGCGGCAGCGGCGATGGAAAGTGTATTCCAGACCATCCTGCGTGATGGAGGTACGACGACTCTGGACACGCCGCTCTATGAGTTCCAACGGTTCTCCAAGCTGATGGGCTTCGATTGGGTTAGCGAGTTCGACCGTAAGTATGCTGCGGAGTAGCGGAGGCGGATCATGATGCGACGAACTCTCTTTGACAAGATCTGGGATTCCCACGTTGTAAGCGACCTGGGGGATGGTTGGGCATTGCTACACGTAGATCGGCACTTGGTCCACGAGCTCACCGGTGCTGCCCCACTAGTGGACCTGGAGCGCCGCAACTTGGCGGTGCATAATCCGGAGCTGGCGTTCGCGACTCCGGATCACACGGTCTCAAGTCAGCCCGGGCGTACCGGCAACACATATTCAGAAGGCAGCAAGCTTTATAACGATTTAAAGAATTCGGCCACTAACAGTGGCATCGAGTTCTTCGACATTGGGCAGCCTGGCCAAGGAATCGTGCACGTAATGGCACCGGAGTTAGGCTTGGTGTTGCCGGGACTTACCGTGATTTGCGGTGATAGCCACACCTGCACCAATGGTGGACTGGGCGCATTGGCCTTTGGCGTTGGATCCTCCGAAGTGGCGCACGCACTTGCCACCCAAACTCTGCGCCAGCAGAAGCCCAAGCGTATGCGGATCCTATGCGATGGCGAACTTGGGGTCGGCGTTACGGCCAAGGATTTGGCGCTCCATATTGTCAGAACCCTCGGAGCCATGGCAGGTGTTGGCTACGCAATTGAGTTCGCGGGTAGCACGGTGCGAGCGCTGGATATTGAAGCAAGACTTACGCTGTGTAACCTTAGCGTCGAGTTGGGCGCCCGCAGCGGCGTCGTGGCGCCCGATGAAAAGACGATTGAGTGGCTGCGTGGTCGGAGATTTTCGCCACAAGGCGACGACTTTGATGCCGCTGCCACCCAGTGGCGGTCTCTGGTGTCGGATGAAGGTGCCGTATTCGATCGCGAGGTACGCCTTGATGCGTCCGAGGTTGCGCCAACAATTACCTGGGGGGTGAGTCCTGATCAGGCCTTGGCCATCGACGGGCTGATTCCGAAACCAGAGAGTGCGCCGGAGGGGGAGCGCGAATCGTACGCTATGGCGCTCGAGTACATGGGGCTGAGAGGAAATGATCCAATTGCGGGGACGCCTGTGGACTGGGTATTTATCGGCTCGTGCGCAAATTCCCGTCTCTCCGATCTACGCGCCGCCGCAGATGTCGTGCGCGGTAGAAAAGTGGCCCAAGGCGTAAATGCGTGGGTCGTTCCCGGCTCGGAGCTTACTCGTCGTGCTGCGGAGGCAGAAGGCTTGCGCGATGTCTTTGAGGCAGCTGGGTTTCAGTGGCGTGAGCCCGGGTGCAGCATGTGCGTGGCGGCAAATGGAGAGCAAGTTCCCCCGGGCGAACGATCCGTTTCCACTTCTAACCGAAACTTCGTCGGCCGCCAAGGACCGCGTGCGCGTACCCATTTGGCGAGCCCTGCGATGGCTGCTGCTGCGGCAGTTGCGGGATACATCATTGATGTTCGAACGATGCAAGATAGGCCAATCTTTCAGCCTGGAGGAGACTCCGCATGACCATACAGCCGTTTACCGTGGTCGAAGGGCCAGCGGCGTCTTTGCTTCGTGCAAACGTAGACACCGATGTCATTATTCGTATTGAGCATCTACGGAGGTCGTCTAGGGGCGAGCTCGGGCGCTATGCGTTCGAGGTCCTGCGATATCGGCCAGATGGTACCGATGATCCAGATTTCACTCTGAATCAGCCGGCTTTTCGCGGCGCACCGATTCTACTTTCAGGCCCAAACTTTGGTTGTGGCTCATCGCGTGAACATGCTGTATGGGCATTGCAGGGGCTGGGCATACGCTGTGTGATCGCACCGAGCTTCGGTGACATCTTTTATGCGAATTGCTTTCAGAATGGTCTGCTTCCGCTGCGCATCCCCATGGATGTGGTGCAAAGCCTCGCCGAAAAATGTTCTGATGGCGCGCATTTGACGGTAGATCTTCGAACTCTCTCGATAGTGGCTCCGGACGGTAGTCTGAGCGCTTTTGAGGTGGACTCTCGTCGTCGTGAGATGCTCATTCTGGGGCTGGATGACATCGGCCTCACGCTTCAGGCCGATGCAAGGACTCGCGAATGGCAGGCTATGGACAGGGACAGGCGACCGTGGGCATGGCCCCGTTAGTCGATTCGAGATTCGAGGGAGTATTTCTTGTTCGACGAGGTCGTGAGAGTCCCGAGTGATCCGGGTTGACCCCGTTACGCCAGGCGGTAGCGCGAGGCTCGCAATTCGATGCGGCGATAGCAAAGCTATCGCTATCGCCTGGACACAGTAGAAGGAAGTAGCGAGTCAGGGACGCTCCCTCTACATGTTGACTGCACCGAACCGCTACCCCACCCTCTCCACGCGAACGCTGATGGACTTCATCCGACATCTTGAGCGCCAGGCTGAGAACTGGCAGCGCCGGAATCCGGCCGCTGTCTCGACGCTCAATCGTCCCAGTTGACGCCTTCGAAGCGCTCGGCAAGAAAATTGATCAGCGCTCGAACCTTTGGTGCCAGATGCTTGCGCGAAGGGTACACAACGTAGATGCCCAGTTCGACGGATCGATACTGCGGCAGGATTTCCTCCAGATCCCCTCGTCGCAAATCTTCATAAAGCATGAAGCTTGGCTGCAGCAGGATGCCACCCCCGCTGAGTCCAATCACCCTGCACGTATCGCCGTTGTTGCAGCGTACCGTTGCGCGCGTCTGAACCGTGCTCACTTCCCCATTTGGCCCCGTGAAACTCCATTCGTTACGCGAGGCGAAGTTGCTGTAAGCAATGACGTGATGGGCAACCAGGTCGTCGGGGGTGAGCAATGGCGCGTGGCGCGACAGGTATGCCGGTGCGGCGCACAGCCGCATTCGCGTGCTGGCCAGGCGTCGCCCGATCAGCGACGAGCTTTCCATGCGCGCGATGCGCACCGCGACGTCGAAGCCCTCCTCGACAAGATCGACCACCCGGTCGTTCAAGCTGATATCCAGCTCGATCTTCGGGTAGGCGGCCATGAAGCCGGCCCATAACGGCGCGAGATGCTGAACCCCAAAACTAAGCGGCGCATTGACACGCAATACACCCACCGGTTCGTCCGACCCAGACGCCGCCGCGTTCTCCGCGACTTCCATCAACGCCAGGATTTCTCGCACCTGCTGATAGAAATCGCGCCCTTCCTCGGTCAAGGACAGGCGTCGCGTGGTCCGGTGCAATAACCGCACGCCAAGCCGTGATTCCAGCGCATTGACGTAGCGCGACACCGCTGCCTTGGACATCTCCAGTGGTTCCACGGCAGCGATGAAGCTGCCTTTCTCCACCACCGTGCAAAAGACCTGCATCTCAAGTGCTCGATCCATATCATCCCACTAATCGGAACTATATATGATGGCACCATGGATCACGAATGGTTGTTCTGGGACAACCAGGACTTCATGCAGCAGATTGGAGTAGGCAAATAGCTCAACCTCAAGCGTCGACACCCCGGGTCAGCCGCAGCCACAGGAGCCTTCCTGACGCCAGTTTGCCGCTATCACTGGGGGTCGGCGTCCCGGCGCGCCCCATCAGCTTGAATTCCTGCCCAGCAGCCCTAGCATCTAAAGGGCGCGCGCCGGTTCTTGTGCAGGAAGCAATTCGCTGGCGCCCGCATCCCGTCGATGCAGTCACCAACGCCAGGGAGACCAACATGTCAGAGCGTCCCGCAGATGTGGTGAGCCCCATATCCAACCAGATCATCCCGCCAAAAGTTTCGGCTGACGAGGCAAGACGCGCAGGCCGCGTGCCTTATGACAAGCCGACAGCGGACAATGCGATGATGCTGTTCATCGACCACCAGATCGGCTTGATGGCCGGGCTGCGTGATTTCCCATCACTGTCCGCCATCAAGAGCAACGTGCTTGGCCTCGCGCTAACTGCTAAGGCGATGAAGTTGCCTGTTCTGATCTCCTCGTCGAACGCCCAATGGCAGAACGGTGATACCTTGCCCGAACTCAAGGAGATCTTCTCGGAGGAGCCAATTTATCGCCGGACCGGCATTATCAACTGCTATGAGGATCCGACCTTTCGCCAGGCATTTGAAGACCTTGTGGCAAAGACGGGACGGCGGCACATCATCATCTCGGGCGTCACGATCGGAACCTGCTGCACCTTCCCGACACTCTCGATGCTGCAAGACGGCTACGCCGTTTTCCCAGTCGTGGACGCCTGCGGCGCGTGGAACGCATACGAGGCACAAACTGCGATGTCCCGTATGGCCAATGCTGGTGCTTCACTGGTATCGACTTTCGCCCTCGCATGCGAACTACAGGCCGATTGGAAGCGCGAGACCGCGAATGACATGTTGGCGCCGTTTATTCAGAACCTGCCCGAATATGGCTTCGTGCTGCAGAACTTCTGGAACAACGCAAATCAGCATGTGGTGCCAGATCCCTTCGGCATGGTCAAGTAACCAATCATGGGCGCGATCTTCGAAGATGGCCATGCCCGGCTCGTTGCGATTCTTGAAGGCCGGCAGAAGTGCCCGCCTTGGGAGCATCTTCTCCCCCGCTTGCGCGCCTGCATGCATTGGTTCGGCGAGAAAGTCCGACGATACTGTCGGTGCAAAAAGAAGCTAACGGCCTGCGTCGCAGCGGCTCGCGTTCCGCTTTTAGCGGCGATACACAACCATGTCAATCGCGCCCAACGTTATCGAAGGCGGTGTCGTCCCGTAAATGTCCCGGCGGCGAAGGGCTCTCACGCGAAGCGCTGGTGGGGGCGGTCCTTCCATTGGTTGAATATGTGCCTCGCAGCCCTACTATGTACAAGGTCTCAGACATACCCAACCGGCCCAACACCAGACTGCGCGTTGGACCGATGCATCAACCGACACTGGGGACCGCTCTGTTAAAGAGTTGATCATTCCGCTGAATTGCACCACGCTGGGCGCTTTCGGGATCGCTTACGCACAGGGCGCGACTTCTCCGCGCGACCTGTATTCGCAAGGCGCAGACACTGGCGCCCGGGATCCGTATTCACAAGGGGCTCGCGCAGACAAATCCGACCCTTACACGGAGGGCGCGGCTAAGTCCACGAAACAGGAATTGGCGCCGAGTACAAGCGCGCCGCGCGATCCCTATACGCAGGGCGCAAATACTGGGGCACGCGATCCCTATACCGAGGGCGCTCGCACTATCAATCGCGATTTTCCATTCGACACATCCAGCCACGTGTGGGACCGCCGTAACCCGTTCTTCCAGGGAAATTGATCCAGTTGCCCGTTCTAGTCGCCAGCGACACTTGTTGAACCTCTGAGCAAGTCGCCCTCGGAGACGTCGGGGGCGGCCTTACTGGTCCGCCACTACCTCGGCAGCCTCCAGCGTGCTGGCTGGCACAGCGTACAGTCTCAGGTGCTGCATCTCGACGAGGTGTTCGTGAAGGAACCTGCGAGGAGAATACAACTCCCCCAAGGGTGGCCATGGCGAGAGGCAAGCCCCTGGTGAGCATAAGCTCTGTAGGGGGAGAGCCGGCAGCAGCACTTCGATAGACGCGCCCAGATAGACGCGCCCTCCATCATTCGTTGCGAGAGCAGCCACGCGGAAGCCGCGAACAGCAGGTAGCCGAATGCGACGTAACGTCGGGTGCCGACCAGCAGAGACCTCCCGTAGGTGAACGCCATGGCGCCGGCGAACCCAGTCGTGGTGAGCACCGCTCCGGTCGTCTGAAAGGTGAAGCCCAACCGGCCTTGCAACATGGTGGCGACAACGTAGGTCCAGAGACCTCCCAAAATGGTAATAGATGGCATAGAAAGCCGGTCCGACCAGGAAGCGACGGCCCAGAAGGAGCCGCGGATTGAGCCACGGGTCCGGGTGTCGGTGCAGATACGCAAAGGCGGCGACGACAAATACCAGTTGCCACTCCGCACTCTCGACGAGTTGCGCTGTGATCCCCGGGGCCAGGGCGACCAGCCACATGGAGCCGATGTTGAAGCCGATGAACAGTGGGCGACGCTCATCCGGGACCGGCCGGACAATACGACTGATACGATCCCGGTCGATAAATTCTTCGCCACCGCCTGCGTCATCGACTGCTCCCGGGAGCCGCAGAGGACCGGGACTTCCTGCTCACTGTCGACGTCGTCAAGGCATGGGAAGCCCAGCATGGGCGAATTCCACCCCGCTCCTGGGTGCTGATGCGTACCGACTGGTCAAAGCGCGCCAGCGCCGACGCGTACGTGAATGCGCGCGAAGACGCATGCACACGCTGGGTCCCGATCAGAAAGTTGTCCAGTGGATGATCGAAGAGCGCGACGGCCATGGATTTGGCGTCGAGGCAATCGCACCGATGCCGGCCAGGCCTGTGGCTGGGAGCTGCCTTTCCCGTGCGATTACCTGATGCATGGCAACAACCGCTATGGGCTTCAATGCCTGACCAACCTGGACCAGCTTCCCCCGCAAGGCTCGGTGATTGTCGCTGCCCCGCTGAAGATCAAGGATGACTCCGGCGGCACGCTACGCGTGCTCGCCTTGAGTCCGGGCTGATAGCCATCGATCGATTACGCCGTTGGCAAGCATATCTGCCCGTGGAGGGCGGCTTGAGTGGCTATTATCTGAAGCAGGTCACGGACGACAAGTTCAATAGCGCCGTGGTACCGGAATCGCCCGGCGTCTGGAGCCGGGGCCGACGTGGCGAGGTACTTGCAATCGGCCCGAGTGTGTCTTATACGAGTGCTAGGGAAACCAGCTCCTTTCCCCCAATGGCAGCACGAGGCGTAGGACCGGTTTGGCGACGACAAGCTATGGTTCAAGGTGGTCACGGCTTTCTCATGGAATGGGCCCGTGCTCGGCGTGCGCCGGCCACATGGGGCGCGAGCTGTGCCCGCATCGCCGTCAGAGCCGGCCCCAGTGGCGCTGCCACGAGACACCAGGAGGTGAAGCATGGCTTCCATTGGCCTAGTGTTCCCTGATTCCCGGCAACTCCGGGTGCGCGATGTCACGCTTTGCACGAGCGACGATTTCCAGACCCAGCGGGACAAGCTCGCGCGCATCATGCTGGACGCGATGTACCAGTTCGTGGGTCTGCTGGACGTGCACGGCACCATGCTCGAGATCAACCGTGCCGCGCTCGAGGCGATTGGCATTCGGCTGGACGACATTCGAGGGAAGCCGTTCTGGGAGGCCCGCTGGTGGGTGGTCTCGCCGGAGACCCAGGCGTTGCTGCGGGAACTGATCCAGCGTGCAAGCCAGGGTGAATTTGTCCGTTGCGACTTCGAAAACTACGGCCAAGCCGAGGGCGAGGAGAAGATCATTGTCGATTTCTCCCTCCTGCCGATCAGGGATTCGAATGGGAACGTCGTATTCCTGCTCCCGGAAGGCCGCAATATCACGGAGAAGAAGCGCGCCGAGGCCGCGCTAGCGCGGAAGAACGAAGAACTGCAGGCAAGCTGGGAATTGATCCGCCGCCAGCACGACGAGCTCCAGAGCCTCTATGACAGGATTCTCGCCGAGCAGAAATTGTCGGAGCGGCTGCTGCTCAATCTGCTGCCCTACCCGATCGCTGAACGGCTGAAAGCGCGTCCGGACCTGATCGCGAGCGGCGTTCCGGAACTCATCGCCGACAGCTTTCCGGACGTGACGGTTCTGTTCGCGGACATCGTGGCGTTCACACGTTTCTCTGCAGACATGAGCCCCGAGCAGTTGGTTGCCATCCTCAATGAGATCTTCTTCGAATTCGACACCATTGCCGACTATCGCGGCCTTGAGAAGATCAAGACCATCGGCGACGCCTACATGGCAGCCGCGGGGCTGCCGGAGCCGGCGCCTGACCACGCGATGCGGGCCGCGCATATGGCGTTGGACATGAGCGACGCGCTCACGCATTTCAACCAGCGCACCGGCTTCAACCTGCAGATGCGCATTGGCATCAACAGCGGCCCAGTGGTCGCCGGCGTCATCGGGAAACGCAAATTCATCTACGACTTGTGGGGGGCGGCGGTCAACACCGCCAGCCGGATGGAATCGCACGGCGTGGCCGGTCGGGTGCAGGTCACCGACGCGACTAGGCGGCTACTGGGTGAGTCGTTCCTGTTCGAAGAGCGCGGTGCAATCGAGGCGAAGGGGATAGGCGCGCTGCACACGTGGTTCCTAACAGGCAGGAATGATGCAGTTTCCGCATAATCCGCTCTTTTCCCACTACAAAGCAAAGCGTGCAACTCGTGCGAATTCGCTGCCTCGGCGCGTCCGCGACCAGGGCCGCCAGCCAGCCGGCCTCCGTCAGCGCATTGACGAAGGCCTCGGGATAAGCGCGCTGCTCGTCCACCTTGCGGAAGTACTCGTCGGGAAACTCTGCGCAAAGCGCGCGGATGGCGTCGCGGATTTCATGGAAGTTGTTCGATTGGGTCTGTTCGATCATGGCGCGTCGTTGGCTTGGGCCGACGGAGTTTGCGGCGCTTCGGTCCCACGGGATGGCCATGGCGACCGAGGCTGTCTTGGCCGCAATACTCGCTGCGATTGCTCCCTCGGGCAATCAGCCATTGCGAAAGCGCGCCTTCCACAGCGCTTAAGGCCGGCATCCCGCGGCCACGGGGGTGCCGGTTTTGCAATCGCCAAAGCCGGCCATTGGCATTGTCAAATAGCGCAAAACCCACTTTGGCGACATGCTCACGGCTATCTCCTGATGAAGACATAGGAACCCACCACATGGCAGTGAGCTACCAGCACCTCAAGCAGCGACCGTTCGCCCCCGTACGCCAGCGCTATACCGAGCGCGACACCATGCTGTACGGACTCAGCCTGGGGCTGGGGAACGATCCCCTGGACGCGGCCACCCTGCCCTTCGTGTTCGAGGGTGCCGCGGGAGGGCTACGCACGCTGCCGTCGCAGGCGGTGGTGCTAGGCTATCCCGGCTTCTGGGCGCGCGAGGCCGATACCCGCATTGAACTACTTGCCGATGATCTCACTATTGAACCGATACGTCAGGAGGGAAAGAAGCTGTTCGCTTCGGATGCGCCTGGTCTGGGAGTTACCCTCGACGAAGGAAAAGTGAACCGGATGCGGATGGATCGCGAATAGCTATGTCAAACTCGAAAACCAAAACCCTGGAATCTCAACGCGAAGAGCTTCACTTTCGCCGGATCGATATGCGGGCATACCGCCGCAGCGACGGACTGTTTGAGGTGGAAGGTTGGGTCACTGACCGAAAAGGCCATGATTTTGCCCCGCCAGGAGCTCGAGAGAATACCGTAAGAGCTGGTGATCCGATTCATGACATGGGGCTGCGGATAGTCTTTGATGAATCGCTGCTGGTTCACGACATTGAAACGTTCACCAGCACCGCGCCTTACGAATCTTGCCCTATGGGCGGGTACGCACTGAAGAGACTCAAAGGATTGCATATGACGAGCGGCTGGAACAAGGAGATTCGAGCGAAACTGAGCCCACCGGACAGGTGCACTCACCTCATGGAGCTTCTCGGTCCTCTCGCTACCACGGCATTCCAATCCCTCGCATACTTACGTGTACGCGTCATCGAAGCTCCTCAAGGTGAGGGACGATCCTCGAAGATCGATAGCTGCTACGCATACGCTGCCGATGGGGAGCTCGTGCAGCGCCTCTGGCCAGCGTTCCAACTGACAGAAGCCAAAGCTCCCAAGTAAATCGAGATTTAGGGAGCCACAGCCCAAGGAAGAACATCCGCTTCCTTCGGCTACGATGCGCCCGAACTCCAGCGCCGGCAGACCAGCCGTCGGTCTCAGTGGCTTAAGAGCCATCGATCAAAAGTGCTATATCGCACCTGTGCGAGGCAACTTCAGATGCTGGGGGCAAAAAGGCACTCTGGCTTGGGCAGAGGGCACATGGCTTGACTTCATAAATTATCCGCCATATATTTGGCCGACCAAATATATGGTTTAACAGATGGATTGGTTTGCCGAGGGCAATTCATCCGGGGCGCCAAACCATCCACATATGCGACGTCAGGAAGGCGCTCGCTGGCCTGGAGCACGCTTTCCAAAGAACACACTGTGTATTTCGTGACGCTACCTGAGGTTCAGCCAATGGACATCAAACCCCGCCCTTGGCTGGCTATGGGCACCATCTTTGTATCTCAGGTGCTGATCTCGTTCGTGCCAGCGATCGCGCCGGTAATGGCTCCCGACATGGCACCTCGGCTAGGCGTCAGTGCGGACAGCGTGGGCATCTTTTCGGCCCTGACCTATGTGTCGGCTATTGGCGGCGGTCTCGTCGTCGCGCCTTGGATTCCCTGGCTCGGTCCAGTTCGTTCGATGCAGATCATGCTGCTGGTGACAGTTATTGCAGCCTCGCTCGCGGCATTCAACACGCTGCTTGGTGTCATTCTGTCTGCGCTGGTGTTGGGAGTCTCATTAGGTATTCCTCATCCCGCCTTTACGGCGATTCTGGGCCGGCACACCCCGAGCGGGTCGATGGGGCTATTTCTGTCTCTGCGGTTCGCTGCGGCTCCGATCGGAATTGCCCTAGCGGCACTGGTTGTGCCTGCAACCACCGCCTCGATAGGCGAGCGGGGAACGATCGTTGCGGCGGCAGTGGCTTGCGCCATTGCTGCACTTGCTGTTGGACGGACGGTTGCGGCGCTGGATTGGCGCTACGGCAAGCGCCCTCCCAGCGTTGACCTGACCTCTGCAGTCCGAATGGTTCTTGAACACCCTGCTTTGCGCCGTCTGGCCTTTGTCTGCATGATTTTTGCCATGGTCCAACAAGGATTTCAGGCCTATGCAGTGTTGCTACTGGTTGGACTAGGACTGCCGCTAAAGACGTCCGCGGGGCTACTTGCAATGTCGCAGTTTGTGGCGGTCATCGGAAGGATTGCGATCGGTCATGCGTCTGACCGGTGGGTGCGCCCCCGAGCGATGCTTGCGGTCTATGGTCTCGCCATGAGTGGAGCTTTTATGGCAGTGAGCGCGCTCCCGCACGCCCCGTCCCAGGTACAAGCAGGCGCCGTCATGAGCATGATCGCTGTAACGGCGATGGGCTGGCCAGGCTTGATGACCTCCGAGTTGCTGCGGCTTGTACCCCTGGCGCGGATCGCGCAATGCTCGAGCGGCAATCAGGTTTTCACCTTCGGCGGCGCTGTCATCGGCCCTTTCATGCTTGCCACCGTGCTGGAGCAGGGAGTCGGTTACGCCGTGGCCTTTGTCGGGCTAGGAGGGCTGGCCTTTGTAGCAGGTGTGCTTATGCTGGCCCCCACTCACGCTCGATTGAAAAATAGTACCAACCGGGAAACCTCCATCGAGTAAACGTCCGAGTCGGCGGCGTGATTGAGAGAGATCCTATGAAGGGCCGCGGACCCAAACTGAAGTAAAGCACTCTCGTCTCTCCAATGGGGCACTCAAGTAGCCGTGCCTGACACAGCGCTGCATGGGCAGATACGCCGATGACGCCCCACAACCCAGATAGTGGCCTTTCTCGAGCGCAAGAAGTATAGCGTACGCCTGCTCCACCCCACCACGCGCCGCCTCAGCCTGGCAGACGTCGGCCGGGCGTTTCCCGAGCGCGCGCGCACTATCCCGACGGACATCCACTAGTACACTGCGTCAGTTAAATGGCACCGGGCGAATTCGCCGAGATAGGTCGTTGTACTTCCACTTGATGGGTGCCGGATTCTCGTTGTGCTGACGGATATAGCGCATCAGTTTCCGGTCCATGTCCTTCACGGAAGTAAAGATGCCGCGACTAATTGCGTTACGCTGTATACGAGAGAACCAATTCTCCACCTGGTTCAGCCACGAAAAGTATGTGGGCGTGAAGTGCATGTGCACGTGCCGATGGGCCCGCAGGAATTCCTGGACGCGCAACGTCTTGTGGCTGCTCACGTTGTCACAGATCACGTGGATCTCCTGACCATCGGGCTGGTGGACCACGATATCGGTCAGAAACGCCACGAACTGCTCGTTGGCGTGGCGCGCCGCGGTCTTGCCTAGCACTTCTCCGGTGGCCGTGTTCACCGCGGCAAACAGGCTCCAGGTGCCGTTGCGCTTGTACTCGAATCCATGGCTTTCGGCACGCCCGGGCGACAGTGGCAACATGCGGTCTTTGCGATCCAATGCCTGGATCGCGGTCTTCTCATCCACGCAGAACACCACCGCATGCGCCGGCGGGTTCAGGTACAAGCCAATGACGTCGGCAACCTTGGTCTCGAAGTCCGGATCGTTGGAGATCATGTGCTGCGCCAGTCGATGGGGGCGCGGACCATGTTTGCGCCAGATACGTTGCACGGTCGAGACCGACACGTTGCCCAACTCTGCGGCCAGCTTGTAACTACTCCAATGCGTCGACCCGTCGGCCGGCTTGCGCTTGAGCGTGGTGTTCAACACACGCGCCTCAAGCTTCTCCGGTGCGCGCGCTGGGGCTCTGCCGGGATGGCGTGCATACAGGCCCGCCAGCCGCTCGGCCAGAAACCGGCGCGACCAACGTGCGATAGAGCGCGAATCGAAACCGAGCCGCTGCATGATCGCGTCACGCGATTCCCCGTCTTCGAGCATCAGGATCAATCTGGCTTGGCGTTACACTCCCAGTGCTGACTTCTCTCCTCGCTTTCTTAAGCGCTTCCTTGCCATTGTACGGCGGTCGCCGCGTCCGCTCGTCGGGTGCGAAAGGAATTCGCAGGATGAGTCTGGTCAGCATAGCCTAAGGAAATGCCACATACGACCAAGCGGTCGGGTGGCAAGCCAAAAAAGTCACGCACTCGCTGCGGTCGAGCGGCAAGCGCTGCCTGAGGGATTGTAGCAACGCCCATGCTTGCGGCTGCAAGCAAGAAGTTCGCAACGTATGCGCCACAGTCAACAGCTCCGTACACTCCCAGCGCTTCGTCTGTGGTGATCATCGCCACATGCGGAGCACCAAAGAGCTGAAAATTCCTATGAGCCTGGTGTGCGGATGCGGCTCGGTCACCTCGGGCAATACCCACGCTTTCGTAAAGCGCCAGGCCGCACTCACGTCGCCGCTCGCGATAAACGCCGCGAAACTCCCGCGGCCAAGGAAAGTCCGGGCCTTTCTCGTCAGGCTGTGGCGGTGCCACCATGACCGCACGGAACTGATCCGTCGCTTCACCTTGCGAAATGTGTACTTGCCATGGTTGCGCGTTGCACCAGGATGCCGTTCGCTGTGCCAACTCAACGATGCGCTGCAGAATGGCCCGGGATACAGGCTCTGGTCGGAAGCCGCGGCAACTAAAACGCTGCAACAGAAGGTTCTGCAATACTTCTGCGTTGAGCTCGTCATTCATGAAAGTAGTATCTCGTTTGGAAACGTCATGTTCGGGTGTCTGCTTTTGCGCCGTGGCTCGTGTCCCGGATTGGTTATCCATACGGCGTGCAACTTCGCCATTGACGACTAGATTGCGACCCCAGTGCTCGAGTTGATGGGGCGCGGACGCCAGAGGCGTTGGCACGGGTAGACAGCGCAGCGCATTGAACAACTCAGCGTCCTCGGGGTGCACTTTGTTCCATCCCGGGTAGGGGGCGAGGATGTCTATTGAGTTACACCCGTGCGCAGCATTTCATCGATCTCCTCTTGGGCGAAACCTGCTTGCGAAAGAATCTCACGGCTGTTCTCACCTAGCAGCGGTGCAGGTCGATAGCTTGTCGGAGGCGTGTACAGCCATTCGCTCGGCACCTTCATCTCGCGAATAGTCCCGACATGAGGATGGGTTACTTCGTGAAAAAATCCAATGTCGCGCAGGTGCTCGTCGTCCAACAGACCCTCGAAGGTGTGCATTGGAAAAACAGGGATATCTGCTACCTTAAGTGCTTCTTGCCATTCCGCGGTCGTCCGATTCTGCAGTTCCCGTTCGACGAACGCGCCGAGTTCCTCTGCGTGAACTGTCCGAGTCGTCATGTTGGCAAGGCGCGGGTCAGTTCCCCAAAGATGCGACTTCCCTATTACATCCAGAAAGGCAATCCAATGGTGGTCGTGATATATGGCGCAGCAGACGTATGCATCCTTCGTCCGGTATGGACGCCGAGATTTGGCCAGTATGCGGGGGTACCCGAAATCATCTTTCGGTGGAACGAACCTCTCTCCATGAAAATGATCGCCAAGCACGTATGGCACCATCGTTTCGAACATCGGCACGTCGACTTGCTGTCCTTTGCCTGTTTTCTCGCGGCTGTAAAGGGCGGCGAGGATAACGCCGAAGGCATACAGGCCAACCGAGCGGTCTGCCAGGTTTAGCGGAACGTAGCGCGGCTCACCATCTGTGTTCTGGGCAACCGCCCAGGGCAATGCGACGGCCGCCTGTATGAGGTCGTCGAAGGCCGGAGAGCGCGCGTAACGGCCGCGCTGTGAGAAGCCAACCATGCTCACGAAGACAAGCCTCGGGTTGACCGCAGCCATGTCGTCATAGGTCAGGCCCAGACGCTCCATGCCGTTCGGGCGTACGTTGGTTGCAACGACATCTGCCGTGCTGACCAGACGGAGAAACGCCTTACGACCCTGCAGTTTCTTCAAGTCCAGCACGATGCTGCGCTTGTTTCGGTTAAGCCCTAGAAAGAAGGGCCCCATCCGTTGTTCGCCACAAGGGCCGATTTTTCGCGTTGAATCGCCACCGGGGGTTTCCACCTTGATGACATCGGCGCCTAGGTCGCCGAGCGTTTGCGTCGCGAGCGGCCCCATCAGCACGGTCGTCAGGTCGATGACTTTCAAACCCGCCAGTGGGCCAGTGCGCTCACCTCTGGGCGCGGAGTTGTCAGCACTACTCATATGACGAGATCCAGAAAAGAAGTTGGGAAACGAGCATCTTCCAGCGGTACCGAGCCAATTCACTCGGCCTTGATCTTGTTCGATGCGATCACCTGTTTCCACATCGCCGCGTCCTCGCTCAAGCGCCTGCTGAGGATGTCTGGCGAGCCGGGTGCCGGCGTTGCCCCAACTTTGCGGAGTTGGTCGACCACAGCAGGCATACCTAGCGCGGTGTTCAACGCGGTGTTGTAGGCTTGCGCGACGGCATGCGGCGTCTTTGCAGGAAGAAGGACGGCATACCAGCCGTCGTTCACAAAGCCCTGGAACCCGACCTCCGTCACCGTTGGGGTGTCCGGGAACTCAGGCATGCGATGCGGGCTTGTGACAGCAAGCGCCTTTAACTTCCCCGCCTTGACTTGCGCTTCCGCCGACGAGACGGTGAGCAAGCTGAAATCAACATGACCCGCGATAACGTCTGGGACCAGATTCGCCACGCCCTTGTAATGAATCATGCGAATGTCAACGCCGGTCTGCGACCTGAGCCTTTCCAGCATAAGGTGCTGCGGAGTGCCTATGCCGAGCGTGGCGAATGAAGGAGATCGACCCTGGGCCTTGGCCAGGGCAAGCATCTCCTTGAGGTTAGCTCCCGCCAGGGCCTGGTTGGACACAACCACATAAGGTGTCGTCGCGATCATCCCTACCGCTAGGAAATCTTTCACGGGATCGAAGGGAAGACGCGGATGCAACGCGCCGGCTATGGGGTGAACGTTAAAGGTCACCAGGACGGTGTTGCCGTCCGGGGCCGCCTTGGCAACGATATTGGCTGCAATGTTATAGGACGCACCTGGCTTGTTCTCGATGATGACGGTCTTCCCGAGGAGCGAACCCATTGGCCCCGCAAGTACGCGCGCCACGACATCCACTCCCCCTCCGGGAGCACTGCCAGTGACGAATCGCACGACCTGCTGCCCGTAGGTGGATGTGCTTAGGGCAGCTAGAGCCACAACGCCCGATCTAAATATCAAGTTCATTAGCTTCACTCTTCGCCTCCAAGAAGAAGTCTTGCCCGGACCCGTCTGCCGCGGTTTCACGAGGACCACCAGCCTGCGTTGCCTCGACCTCGAACCGCCCGAAAACAGCAGAGGTTGGCGGTGAGGAAATGGCGGAGCATTTTTGGTTTACCAAACTATATGTCTACCATATTATTGTGTCAATAAGGTTCCTCGAGAAGCGTCTACCTCAAAAAATTGCGCGCTCCTGGGCTCCGTGATGCGGGAAGCACAGGGCGGCCTTGTACCTGCACGCCACCCGTCATAGAAATCAGTTGACACCCTGTAATGGTCGACCTAAAGTTTGGACAACCAATATTGATCAGCTTTTGTTGAGTCTGCGGGACATGCATTGGAGACGCCATGAGTTTCACGGGATGCCGTCAATCGCACTTGGCTTTAAAGGCGGATGCAGGACGCTCGCCGTGCTGCGTCGGTTTGAGAAGTTCGCTTGATGGTAAGCGCTAGATCCAGCTAGTTTAATTTCGCGCTTACGGGCTTATTAAAGCCCATCATGATTTTGTAGCTACCGTACGACCTTTGAAGACTTATTGCCGGTCATGACAATCAGAAATCCTGGAAGCGCGATGGGCGCAGACGCCATCCCTGCCATGCGTCGCAAGGAAGCTCACGATTTAGGCGCGAACAGGGGATCAAGCTCGCAAACTGCCACCCCCCAAGGTTCGAGTCATAACAGTTTGATTCTTACAAGCAATCCAAGGAGACCAGCAGTGCACCGTCTATTGATTCTGATGCGCCAACGACTATCGTATCTTCGCTTCAGCGCCGTTCAGTTGCGATGCAGCGGACTGACCGAACTCAAGCCGATGCGCTGGCTTGTGTTCTGCTTGGCACTGTCCATCGCTTGGCCTGCAGTCGCGCAAGGCTATCCGGAGAAAGGCCGACCAATCAAGATCGTCGTGCCGAGCGGCCCGGGCAGCGCGCTTGACTTGCTGGCTCGGGCATATGCAAAGGCCACGGGAGAAACGCAGGGCCTGACCGTCTATGTGGAGAACAAGCCGGGCGCAGACGGCACTGTCGGCATTCAGTCCTTTCTCGGGTCCCCCGCGGACGGATACACCCTGTTGCTCGGAAGCAGTTCGTGGACGGTGTTGAACCCGATCATGATGGCAAAGCTACCCTATGATTCACAGAAGGATTTGCTTCCCCTGGCGACGATTAGCAAGACCGGGATGGTAATGAGTATTGGTGGGACGGCACTGTTTAAGACACTTCACGAGTTCGTCAAGGCGGCCCGCGCGCAGCCCGGCAAGTACACCTGCGCGAGCGCCTCGCCTTCGCTGCGGATGGCATGCGAGTTTCTGCAAGCCAGCGCAGGCATCAAGTTGCTAGTCGTGCCCTACAAGACGACGGCTGCTGCGATGCTCGCCGTGGCGTCAGGCGAAGCCGACGCGGTCTTCGCCGATGCTAGTTCTTCCCTGACCTTTTGGCAAACCGGACGACTCAAGGGCGTGGCGTTTGCCACCCCTGAGCGCACTCCCGCGTTCCCGCAGATTCCAATAACGCGCGAGGAGGACTTGCCGGATTTCCTCATGGGCGTGTGGTATGGCTTTTATTTCAAGGCTGGAACGCCCCCTGCCGTTGCAGCAACCATGCGTGAATTCTTGCACAAGGCGGCTGCCACCGCGGCTGTAAAGGACGCGCTGAAGACATTTGCCCATGAGCCTTTAAATCTCACACCTGAGCAGATGGCTGATCTAACGCGCAAGGAAACTGAGCGATGGTCGAAGCTCGTACGAGATCACGGGATCAAGTTCAACAACTGATGCCACGCGAGGCCCTGGGGAATTACATCTCCCCAGGGAAAAGCGCATGGCGAGGATGCAAACCAGACATCCTTTGTCGTTGATTCTTGCATGTCCCGTTGGAGGGGCTGGCATTGGGATATATGGCCGCCAAGTCGGTCGTGGCATGGCTTCCCAACGCAAAGGGGAACGCGGTTATCCCGGTCACATTGCCCATCGCAGGTGCTCCGCCTTTATGGCGCGGCGTCAATGAGCCAGGTATTCCAACGGCTACCGTGCGACTGGCATACCATTTCCTATGACGTCGTCGTCGCCGTCTTCGGCAGGACTGCACCTTTCATTCCGTCCTGCGGCAAGGCAGTCAACACGCTGCGTGCGCAGCATCCCCACGGATGGAAATGGGCCCCCGTGCTTCCGTTAGCCGACGCGCGATGAGAGCCCACTTCCCCGCTGCCACTGTCGTTAACTTTTTGCGCCCATTGCTTGTTCGTCCTGCAGGATGCCGCACGTCAGTGGGTGTCGCCGAAGATCTTAGTTGACATGGCACTTTGGTGGATATACATTTTGGTCGCCCATAATCTTCGGTCAATAGTAGCCGAGCAAGCATAGGGTCGCTACCAGAGACTGAAAAGCACAAGTCGAGATATGAACAGGAGGAGACGAATGAACAAGCACTACGCCGCCGCACTGCTGGCTGTTGCCGCGCCCTTTGCCGTGCCGATTGCCAGCGCGCAGAGTTCAGTCACCCTATACGGGGTGGCGGACATCGGGGTCGAGTTTCTCAATCACGCCAATGCGAACGGCAATTCCGTGACACGCATGAATTCGGGCAACGTATCGGGTTCACGCTGGGGTTTGCGCGGCACGGAAGATCTGGGCGGTGGCCTGAAGGGACTGTTTGTATTGGAGAGTGGCTTCGATCTCGACACCGGCGTGATGAGCCAGGGGGGGCGCTTGTTCGGCCGGCAAGCGTTCATCGGCGTGGAACACCAATGGGGCAGGCTGACGCTGGGCCGCCAGCAGAATTCCCTGTATGACCTGCTGATCAACTACGAACCGATGGTGATGGCGGCGCGCTATTCGGCGCTTGGCCTGGATTCCACGCTGGTGGGCCGCTACGATAACACTGCCAAGTACACCGGCAAGTTTGGGCCGGTCACCGCGACCGCCTTCTATAGCTTCGCGCGCGGCACCACCGTGACAACCGCAACTGGCAGCACCATCTCCGGCGAGACGCCAGGCGACGTCAAGAGCGATCGGGCTTTCGGCGGCGGCGTGGAGTATGCAAGCGGCCCGTTCGGCGCGACGGTCGTCTACGACCAGCAGCAAGGCACGCGCGGCATCACCGGTCAGAACTCGGCACAGGCCGACCGTCGCATCGCCGCGGCGGCGAATTTCTCTTTCGGGAAGTCGACGATCCTGGCAGGATATCGCTGGTTCAATGGCGACATCGGCGGGGCGCGTCGCAACGACCTGTATTGGCTGGGCTACCGCTACGCGGTAACGTCGGCCCTCACCCTGACCGGCGCGGGCTACTACTTCAACAACAAGCGCAACGGCCAGGATCCCTGGGAACTGGTGGCATCGGCCAATTACGCCTTGTCCAAGCGTACGGACGCCTTCTTTACCGTTGGCTACGTCCGCAATAAGGACAACTCAAATCTCGGCTTGAATGGCTTCGGGAGCGCGATTACGCCGGGTGCCAGCCAAACGGGCGTGTCCATGAGTATTCGTCACAAATTCTGAGTCCGCGTGAAGCTCCGGATGACCCCGCAGGGACTCCATCCGGGGCAGGCGATTACACGGAAATCATGCCCCGGCCCGAAACGCTCGGGGCTTCGTTGGTTCATGGCCGATCCGATCTGCGTGACCGTTTGGCGAACTAAAAAGGCTGCAAAGCGTGCTGATATCTGGACAGTGATCCACCAGGCACGCGACGACGTGGTCAACACTTGGGAGACGGTTCGCTCGGCGCGGGCGTAACCTTGGTGCCCGCCATCGCAGCACGGGCAGGACTTACCTAAGCCGGGTGTTAAGGGACCTGTAGCGGCACGAACAGTCCCTAGTTCTTGCCTGCTCGGGCATTCCGGGAAGACCTCGAAGACGGCCGAGATGACCCAGGCGACTCCGAAAGCAGGACCTCCGCTGACGGTTGCGCGAGCGAGTGAACGCGCGACGCTGCCATGTGTTTGCGCATGGCGTTTTCTGCAACGTCGGGTTGGCGCGTTTCGATCGCTTCGTTGACTCGTGCGTGAATCTCAATCACCTGCCTCCTGGTGTCGGGGTTGTCGTACTCCTCCGCCATGGATGCAAGCTGCACGCCGTGTGAGATCGAGTACAAAAGCGTTGCAAGCAATTCGTTGCCGCTGGCCTGTGCAACCGCGTTATGCCATTTGAGGTTCGCCAGCGTGAAGGCTTGAAAATTGTTCACACTACTTACGAGTTCTTCATGCAGAGTTTTCAGCTCCTGCACGTGCGCCTCAGTGCGCCGTTCCGCGGCAAGTCGCGCCAAGAAGGGCTCCAACAGTTCCCGGGTTTCCAGCAGACTCCTTATAGAGATTCTGCGCCCTTGGACAAACCTAAAGATCGCTGAGGCCATCGCCTCATGACTCGGAAGCGTCACAACACTTCCGCCAGCGCGACCAGGCTTCGTTTCAATCAACCCTTCGGCCGATAGCATGCGAAGCGCATCGCGTACCACGGTACGCGTAAGCCCAGTTTGCTCGACCATTTCACGCTCGGGAGGAAGCGATTCGCCCTCCGGAATTTCCCGCTTCAATATGCGGTCTCGCAATTGGCTCGCCAACACTTCATGTGCGCGAGGGACCACAACTGGGCTAACCGTGATCGGCTTCTTAAGTTCCCGCGGATCGCTCTGCATAGAGTAAGTGATATTTGTCAACCAAAGATTAGTTTACCACCAAAAGATTCTACGGTCGATATTTTGACCATTTGATAGGACCGTGCCGCGTTGGGACCGCACATTAAAGAGTATGTCCCGATCTTTTTCCCACAGTCCAGCGGACTGCGCGGCCCAGTGATTCGAGCGAGGTGTTGATCATGCGCCCCACCCCACGCGCCCCGTCGCCACCCCTTGACATCCATAAATATTCAACCTATATTTTGGTCAACCAATAACGGTTGCGACCATAAGTTGATATGCAAATAGGAGATCGCATGGGCGAACTTGACTCAAATCACCGCGCTATTGAGGACGGAGTGACCGCGGTATGCAAGCGATTCGGGGATGACTATTGGGCGGAATGCGACCGCACCGAGCGCTTTCCTGTGGAATTCCACCGCGCGATGGCGGCTGACGGATGGCTGGGCGTGACCATGCCAGAGGAATTCGGCGGCGCTGGATTGGGAGTCACCGAGGCCGCGATCGTCATGAACACCGTCGCCAAGCATGGGGCACAGACGGCCGCTTCTTCCATTCACATCAATATGTTTGGTCCACACCCCGTGGTGGTTCACGGTTCGGCCGAACAGAAGGCGCAGTGGCTGCCACGCCTGGTTCGCGGTGAAGACCAGGTTTGCTTTGGAGTTACCGAGCCCGACGCGGGTCTGGACACTACCAGTATCAAGACCTTTGCCAAGAAGGTCGATGGTGGCTACAGCGTTACCGGGCGCAAGATGTGGACCAGCACGGCGCAAGTAGCCAACAAGATCCTCCTGCTGACTCGCACGGCACCTAAATCAGACGGTGCCAAGTCCACAGACGGGATCACCCTTTTCTATACAGACCTAGACCGCTCCAAAGTCGAGGTTCGCCGAATTCCGAAGCACGGTCGCAATGCCGTCGAATCCAACGCCGTGTTCATCGATGATCTGTTCATCCCTGACGAGCATCGCATCGGCGAGGAAGGCAAGGGTTTTAAGTATCTGCTCGATGGACTGAATCCCGAACGCATTCTGGTGGCCTCCGAAGCCATCGGCATCGGTGAAGACGCTCTTCGCCGCGCTACAGACTACGCACGCGATCGGGTGGTTTTCAATCGCCCCATTGGCATGAATCAATCCATTCAGCATCCCCTCGCAGAATGCTGGGTGAATTTGAAAGCTGCACGGTTGATGGCGGATCACGCCGCGGCTTTGTACGACTCGGGCAAGCCGTGCGGCGCCGAGGCCAACAGCGCCAAGCTGCTTGGCGCACGTGCTGGATACCAAGCGGCGCTGCAGGCTGTCATGACGCACGGTGGTATGGGTTACGCCAAGGAATATCACGTGGAGCGACTGCTGCGCGAAGTGCTGATCTCTCGCCTGGCACCGGTCTCGGAGCAGATGATCCTCTGTTTCATCGCGGAACGCGTACTGGACCTGCCTAAATCGTACTGATCGAGCCATCGGCGGGCAGATCCGCCGCAATTTTATGGCGGGCCCGCCGTAGACATCATGCCCGGCGGCCCCGTCGCCGCCGAGCTCCTCACCGCACGACAACCAATCATTCGGAGAAGTCAGTGCCCAAGTCACGCAAAGTCATCATCACGTGTGCCGTCACAGGATCGATCCACACGCCCAGCATGTCGCCGCATTTGCCGGTGACCACCAAAGAGATCGAAGAGGCAGCTGTCGGCGCCGTGGAGGCCGGGGCTGCCGTCGTGCACTTGCACGCGCGAGATCCGATCGATGGTCGCCCGTCGCAAGACGTTTCGCTGTTCCGAGAGTTTGTCGGCAACATCAAGCGCCGAACCAACGGCGTTATCAACCTGACGACGGGCGGCGCTCAAACCATGACGGTGGAGGAGCGCCTGCAGCCTGCGCTGCAACTCAAGCCGGAACTGGCGTCCCTCAACATGGGGTCGATGAACTTTGCGTTGCACCCGATGCTGACGAAGTACAAGCAATTCAAGCATGCCTGGGAACCGCAGTATCTGGAATCCACCCGCGACTCAGTGTTTCGAAACACCTTCAAGGACATCGAATACATCCTGCAATCCTGTGCCGACAACGGAACGCGTTTCGAGTTTGAATGCTATGACACGGCGCATCTGTACAACCTGGCGCACTTTGTCGATCGTGGCCTGGTGAAAGGGCCGCTGTTCGTGCAGACGGTATTTGGCATCCTTGGCGGTATCGGCACCCATGCGGACGACGTCGCGCACATGAAGCGCACGGCAGATCGCCTGTTCGGGGATCAGTACGTCTGGTCGGTGCTGGGCGCCGGCCGCTTCCAGATGCCGATTGCTGCGCGATCGGCTGCTGCAGGTGGCAATGTGCGCGTGGGACTTGAGGACTCGCTGTGGGATGGCCCGGGGCAACTGGCCGAGACCAATGCCGCGCAGGTCCGACGGGTCCGTTCCATCCTCGAAGGACTGTCGCTGGACATCGCCACGCCTGACGAAGCGCGAGACATCCTCGCCCTGAAAGGCCACAACAATGTCGCCTTTTAAAGCGCCCCGTCGTCGTGCAGGCGCGGCGTATCACGGTGGCAAATGTAACCGCAATATGCGAGGACTGACATGGCAGGACCATTGACTGGATTAACCGTTCTTGAGCTGGCCGGGATGGGGCCTGGCCCGTTTTGCGCGATGATGCTGGCTGACATGGGCGCCGACGTCCTGCGGGTCCAACGTCCCATGGCGAAGCCACCACAAGGCCGACCCAATCCAGTCGTAGGCCGCGGTATGCGCTCCATCGAGCTGGATCTGAAGTCTGAGGCGGGCCTCCTTGCCGTGCTGAGGCTGGTAGGAAAGTCGGATGCCCTGATCGAGGGCTTCCGGCCAGGCGTGATGGAGCGACTGGGATTAGGCCCCGATGCCTGTCTGGACCGCAATCCGCGCCTGGTCTACGGCCGCATGACTGGTTGGGGTCAGGATGGGCCTCTGGCCGATCTTGCTGGTCATGACATCAACTACATCGCACTGACGGGAGCGCTGGCCGCAATCGGCACGTCAGGCAGCGGCCCCATTCCGCCGCTCAATCTTGTGGGTGACTTTGGCGGAGGTGGCATGCTGCTGGCATTCGGCATCGCCTGCGGACTTATCGAAGCCGCCAAGTCGGGCAAGGGGCAAGTCGTGGATGCGGCGATGAGCGATGGCGCCGCCTTGCTGATGGCCACTACGTATGGATACTTCGCTGCGGGTAGCTGGCAAGTCGAACGCGGTAGCAACCTGCTCGACGGCGCAGCCCACTTTTACACGACGTACCGCTGCGCCGACGACAGGTGGGTTGCGGTCGGTGCGATCGAACCGCAGTTCTATGCCAGCCTTCTGCAACGGATGGGGCTGAACCAGGCGGATTTTGAGCCGCAGCACGACCGGGGCCGTTGGCCCGAATGGAAGGCGCGCCTGGCACAGAAATTCGCGACCCGAACTCGGGACGAATGGTGTGCAATGATGGAGGGTGCCGACGCCTGCTTCACGCCGGTTCTAGACATGCGTGAAGCGCCCTCACATCCACACAACGCGGCGCGCAATACCTTCATCCACCGCGAAGCCGCTATGCAACCGGCCCCTGCGCCACGTTTCTCCCGCACTTCGCCAGAGGTTCGGCCTCGCGCCACGGAATCGATGGAAGCAATTCTGGCCGAGTTCGGGTTCAGCTATGCGGAAATCGCGGAGCTTGCGCCCATCGCTAGCTAAACCCGACTCGGTTCCCCACCATCTCAGCCACACACACGAAGACCATGAATCCTTCCGCCCAATGCGTTGAGGTCGAGGTACGTAACGATGTCTGCTGGATCACCATCAATCGCCCGGAACTTCGCAATGCCATCAACGAGGACGTTATCGCAGGCATCTCGTCTGGACTGACACTGGCCGGAAGCACTCCTGCCATGCGCGCGGTTGTCCTGACCGGTGCAGGTGAGCGCGCGTTCTGCGCCGGCGCAGACCTTCGTCCAAACTCGAACATCTTTGACTTTGACTTCTCTCAACCCCGCACGGTCTATGCAGACCTCTTGCGTCAGGCCGTGGCGTTCGACAGCCCGTTAATCGCCCGTGTGAACGGCGCGTGCATGGCGGGCGGGATGGGGCTTCTGACTATGTGTGATATGGCGGTTGCGAGCACCAAAGCCCAGTTCGGCCTGCCCGAAGTGAAGGTTGGTATGTTCCCCATGCAGGTCGCGAGCGTCATGCAGCATCTCATTCCACGTCGCAAGTTCGCCGAGATGTGTATCACCGGCGAGCCTCTGACCGCGCAAGAAGCGCTCGACATCGGGCTTGTCAACTATGTCGTCGAACCGTCCGAGCTGGACGGCAAGGTAGATTGGCTCCTGGGGCGAATCACGGACAAGTCTCCTACTGCTATCCGACGCGGCAAGAACGCGCTGCGGGCCATCGCGGACATGACCTTCGCGCAATCCATCGCGTTTATGGAAGCGCAGCTCGGCAGCCTGCGTATGACAGAAGACGCAGCGGAAGGCTTGGCCGCCTTCGCTGAAAAGCGCAAGCCGGCATGGACCGGTAAGTAAAGTGAGGTTCACATGTCGACCTATCAACTCCCCTCCCGCGTCATTCTGCAAGAGGAAGGTCCCCGCGAGGGCTTCCAAAGTGAAGGGCTCATCCCAGTTGAGGCGAAGTTGCGCCTGATCCATGGCCTCGCTGAAACCGGCCTCGAAGTGATCAACTGCGTTTCCTTTGTGGACGTCCGAAGAGTGCCTCAGATGGCTGACGCAGAAGAGGTCGCCGCGCGCATCCGCCGACGCGATGGGGTGAGGTATACCGGGATTTGGCTAAATGCTAAAGGCTTCGAGCGCGCGCTGGCCTCAGGTTTGGACTTGGTGCCCAATGTATTCACCAGCGTGTCAGATACCTTTGCGCGCAATAATACCGGTCGCACTGCGACGGCCTTGCTGCAAGTCCAATCCGGCTTGATCGAACGCTACAAGTCAGCTGGAATGCGGGTGAATGCTGCTCATATCTTCACGGCGTTCGGCTGTCCGTACGAAGGTGTAGTCAGTCCGGATCGTTGTCTCGACGCCGTGGATGCCCTGTTGAGAACCTGCGCAGAGCATGGCGAAACACCGGACGTTGTCTACCTTTGCGACACCGTCGGCGCCGCCAACCCCTCGAGCGTCAGGAAGATGGTCGATCTCGTGCGCAACCGCTGGCCGACGACCGAATTCGCACTTCACCTTCACGATACACGTGGCATGGGCTTGAGCAACGTCCTCGCGGGTCTTCAAAGCGGTGTCTATCGCTTTGACACCTCCGTTGCTGGACTGGGGGGCTGCCCCTTCGCAGGAAACAAGTCGGCTGCCGGCAACGTCTGCACCGAAGACGTCGCATTGATGTGCGAAGAGATGGGTATCAGCACCGGCCTGGACCTGGATCGACTGGCGGAAGTTGCGCGCATGGCCGAAGAGATCGTGGGTCATTCGCTTCCGGGAAAGTTCATGAAAGCCGGCCGTATTCCCTCTGCCGCAACCAGTAGAACGGAAAAGTTATATTGCGGATAGCAGAATCCCGAAAGCTGCATCATTCACAGCAGAGTCACTTTGAGACTTTGTACTTACTGGAGACTAGATATGTCAAAAGAATTCTTTACGTTCGAGCAGCTTGAGTACAAGGTACTCGACTCAGCTGCGTACATCCGGCTGAATCGTCCGGAAGTGCTGAACTCGTTCACGACTAAGCTTTACTGTGAAGTAAAAAATGCAGTTCGGCTGGCGAACTCAGATCCGAGCGTTGATATTATTGTCATCACAGGTACGGGTCGCGCATTTGCAACCGGTGGCGATCTTGAGGAAGTGCTGTCAAGAATGGAGGACGAGAATCCACTCGCCTTGTATGCGTATGACGACAACATGCCATTCGACGCGGTGAAATATTCCAGCAAGACAACCATCGCGGCAGTCAATGGCATCTGCGTAGCTGGGGGTCTGGCAATCGCGTCGGCCTGTGATATTCAGATCGCTGTGCGCAGCGCCGTTTTCGGTGCGCCCGAAGCAAGAATTGGTCTGGCCAGCTCAATGATGCCGAGCTTGCTCATGAGCAAGATCAGCCTCTCCAAGCTCAAGTACCTCTTGTATACGGCCAAATCGATTTCCGCCACAGAAGCAGAGCGGATTGGCCTGATCACGGAAGTGGTCGAGGATGGTGCTTTGGACGCGAGAGTTCAGGAGATGATCAAAGAAATACGTAGAACCTCTCCCAACGCCAGAAGCCTGTACGCGGAGTACATCAACCGACTCTTGCCAACTGCACCCAACGCCGACTTGCAACGAGGGTTCCGCTCTGAAGAATGCAGAGAGGGTCTGCGCTCATTCAAGGAAAAGCGCAAACCAGGCTATGAGCGGTAAGGAACAATCATGAAGAACATTCCGTTGCACGAAAGAACGCTGGCGAAGCTGCTGCGTGAGCAAGCCCGTGCTTATGGCGATAAGACTTTCCTGATGTACTACGGGCGTACGTATTCTTACACCGAAGCGTATGAGTTGAGCCGGCGTATTGCCGGCGGATTGGCCGCAGCGGGCATAGGCCCCAAACAGCATGTGGCCATCATGATGGAGAATTGCCCCGAGGTCGTTTGGCTGAACTTCGCGCTGGCGTTGATCGGGGCTGTGGCCGTGCCGATCAACAATGCCTCTCGCGGAGATATGCTTGCCTACTATGCGCGTCAATCCGATGCGGTGGCATTGGTGCTCGATGAGGCGTTTGTAGATCGTTTCGCCGCCGTTCAATCGCAATGTCCATTGCTCAAGCATCTTTTCGTCTTTCCCGATGAGACGTCCACGGGGAAGATGGAATGTTCGTTCGATGATGCCCAGGTAATTGCATGGGAAGCGATTGTCAACGCCCCGGGGTTGCCGGACGACACCGCTGGCCCCGCGTATAGCGATATCCTTCAGATCCTCTACAGTTCGGGCACTACCGGTGTCTCGAAAGGCAGCATGATCGCAAATGCGACGGCGATCAGGGCCGCTCAAAAGCATGTGGAGGTCTTTGGATATACGAGCGAGGACGTGATGTACACGTGCTTGCCGATGTTCCACGGCAATGCGTTGAACTGCACGGTATTGCCTGCACTGATGGCTGGGGCTACTGTGGCCTTGTCACGACGATTTTCCACAAGTTTGTTCTGGCGCGAAATTAATGAATGCGGAGCAACCAGGACCTCGCTGCTGAGTGCCATGATCAACTTTCTGTGGCTGAAGGAGCGGTCGGAGGAAGAACGAAGCCATCGCTTGAAAACGTGCCTGGTCGTACCTGCGCCAGAGTTTGCGTTGGAGTTTGAAGAGCGCTTTGGGGTGAAAATTACATCGCTCTATGCATTGGGTGATTTTGGCTACGCCACTATGTACGGGCCTGATGATCCGCGCGAGAAGATTCGTTCGGCTGGCCGGTCTCTGCCGGAAGTCGCGCTGGCAATCCTGGACGAGGACGACCAGCCGGTAATGCCTGGACAAGTCGGCCAGATTTGTGTGAGAACCAATGAAGCCTGGTTCGCGCGCCAAGGGTACTACAACCTGCCCGAGATATGGGCCCAATCCATTCGAAACTACTGGCTGCACACCGGTGACATGGGTAGACTCGACGAGGACGGGTACCTGTACTTCGCAGGACGTAACAAGGAACTCATCCGCAGGCGGGGCGAGAACATCTCTGCTATCCAGGTCGAGGAGGCCATCAGGCGACATCCATCGGTGGCAGACGTGGCCGTATTCGCCGTACGCGCAGAGTTCCTCGAAGACGAAGTGATGGCCAGCGTTGTCTGCAAGGAAGGATGCGAAATCAACTTTACCGAGCTCATCCGTTTCTGCGCGCCTCAGATGGCGTATTTCATGGTTCCACGCTTCGTGGAGTTGCTACCGGAGCTTCCTCTGACGGCGACTGGCAAGGTCGAGAAATACAAATTGCGTGAGGCGGCAGAAAATCGGATGAATCAGGTTTGGGACCGCGAGCGGTATGACATCAAACTGGAAAAGTGATGGGCGAGAATTAATGGTATCGGTCCCATGAGAAGCCAAAATCGACAAGTCTTCGCGAACCCTCTCAAGGGTACCGAAGGCTTCCCATTCGAATCCGTCCTGCGTCGTGGTGACCGAATATGCTTTGGTCAAGCCTGCTCCGAGCCGACAGGACTTCTCAGTGAGCTGCTGAGTCAGGGCGAACGCCTGCACGCAAAGCTGGGACGACTCAAACTCTTCGTTTGTGGCAGCTACTCTGGGTTGATAAAGCCCGAGCATGGCGCCTGGTTCGATTTCGAGGGGTACGGCGCGATCGGCGATACGGCTGCGCTGGCCCGCACGGGATTGCTGGACGTGTATCCCATCCACTACTCTGCACTTCCAGCGCTGCTGGGAGGCACTGTGCGACCAGACGTCATGTTGCTCCAGCTCAGCAGCGCCGACCGCCTAGGACAGTACAGCCTCGGTGTCGCGAATGACTTCCAGTTGACAGCCGCCCGCAACGCACGTGTCGTCATTGCCGAGTTGACCTCCCATGCGCCCTTCTCCCCAAGCGCCCTGCTTCCCGAGGATGTGCGCGTGGATTATGTTGTTCGGACAGATCTCCCGTTGGTGGAGGCACCGCAGTCGGCGCGCGACGCTACGAGCGATCGGATTGCAGCCCACGTTGCAGGATTGATTGATGACGGCGCAACGCTCCAGATGGGTGTCGGGAGTGTGATGGACGCCGTTTGCCGTGCACTGGCAAGCCACAAAGACCTCGGTGTACACAGCGGCATCCTGACTGATGGACTGGCTGATCTGATGACGCAGGGTGTCATCACCAATACACGGAAAGGATCGCATACGGGACGAAGCGTTGTCGGCTCTTTGCTCGGAACGCAGCGATTGTTCGATTTCGCCCACAACAACGTCGCGATATGCCTTTCGGAAACGCATGTCACGCACGGTCCCGAGTCATTGGCCAAGCAGATTCGACTCTGTTCGATCAACTCCGCAGTTGAAGTCGACCTTACGGGGCAAGTGAATGCGGAAGTGAACCGTGGCCACTACATAGGGGCCGTTGGCGGCCAGGTCGATTTCGTTCGCGCTGCAGTCCGCTCTCCGGGTGGAGCGTCGATTCTTGCGTTGCCTTCCAGTGCACGCGGAGGGAGCCTCAGTCGTATCGTATCCAGTCTCAATGGACCTGTTACCACGCCCCGCTCAGACGTCGACTATGTCGTGACGGAATGGGGCGTGGCTCACCTGAGAGATCGCTCTCTCACTGAAAGGATGCGGGCCATGTTAACTATCGCCCACCCAGATCATAGGGACGCATTGGCTGAGGCGACGGAAGCGCTTGAGAGGAAAGCCTCCCATAATGCGCGACAAGGTCAATCTAAGGCCGACGTCGCCCGGTAAACCCGGCCGACGCAGGCCCTCCCGCATCAGAGGTGAAGATCGCCAATAATATGGCTGCGATGCAAAACGTAAATGCGCTAAAGACCGTAGCGTGCATGATTATGTTGGACTCATTATTAGGCGGTACTTGAAGATGAACTTTCAACTTTCCACGGAACTGCAAAAGCTGCAAGAAGCCACCCGTGCATTCATTCATGACGTGATCATTCCGATGGAGGGTGATCCGCGTCAGGATGCCCATGGTCCGCACGAAGCTTTGCGTCTCGACTTGGTCGATCGTGCACGGGGAGCCGGTCTGCTCACGCCTCATGCTTCCATTGAAATGGGCGGAATGGGACTATCGCATATCGCAAAAGCGGTCATGTTCGAGGAGGCAGGATATTCAAGACTCGGTCCGACAGCGCTGAATATTCATGCGCCGGATGAGGGAAATATTCACCTAATGGACGAAGTTGCGTCGCCGGCCCAGAAGGAGCGTTGGCTTCGCCCCCAAGTCGCGGGAAAGATCCGTTCTTGCTTCGCAATGACGGAGCCTTCACCCGGCGCTGGTGCCGATCCCAGCATGCTTGCAACCACGGCCACCAAGGACGGGAAAGGCTATCGCGTCAGTGGCAGGAAGTGGTTCATTACCGGTGCTGATGGTGCAAGCTATGTCATCGTGATGGCGCGCATGGACGACGGAACCGCGACCATGTTCCTGGCGGACATGGACCAGCCGGGTATCACGCTGGAGCGGAACATGGATGCGATGGACAGTTGCTTCACCGGTGGACATGGTGTACTGCGATTCGACGATCTCTATGTGCCCGAGGAAGACATTCTTGGCGAGCCGGGGATGGGCTTTCGCTATGCACAAGTACGACTGGCGCCTGCACGGCTAACGCATTGCATGCGCTGGCTTGGCCAGGCTCGGCGGGCCCACGACGTCGCCGTCGACTATGCCAGACGGCGCCATGCGTTCGGCAAGCCCCTTGCCGAACATGAAGGCGTCGGCTTCATGCTTGCAGACAACGATATGGATTTGCAAACTGCGCGTCTGCACATCTGGCACACAGCGTGGTTGCTCGATCAGGGCAATCGGTGCAACTTCGAGTCCAGTAGAGCCAAAGTGGTGTGTTCCGAAGCGCAGTGGCGCGTGGTGGACCGCTGCGTGCAGATATTGGGAGGCCAGGGTGTCACCGGTGAGAGGGAAGTGATGCGTATTTTTATGGATATGCGGGCGTTCCGAATATACGACGGCCCGAGCGAAGTCCATCGCTGGAGCATGGCGCGAAAAATCGTGCATGCAGCCAACGTCGACGGTCAGGAGGGCACGGCAGCATGAGCAGCGCGTCGGCTTTCAATCGGTTTCGCATGGACGGCCAGGTCGTTCTTGTAACAGGCGCATCCAGTGGTCTGGGACAGCATTTCGGGCGTCTTTTTGCCAGCGCGGGAGCGCGAGTGGTGCTCGCTGGCAGACGGGCTGACAAGCTCGCCGCCACCGTGCAGGCGATCCAGGCGGCCGGGGGTCAGGCGCGTACATTAGCGCTGGATGTAACGCTGGCAAAAAGCGTCTCAAGTGCATTTGACGAGCTGGTCCTGGCGTGGGGTGTGCCAGACGTGGTTGTCAACAATGCGGGCGTCACAGTCACCCGCCCGCTACTCGCACAGACAGAAGAAGACTGGGACCAGGTCATGACAACGAACCTCAAAGGCGCGTGGCTGGTCGCGACGGAGGCTGCCCGGCGCCTTGTCGAGGTTGGCAAAAAGGGGGCGATTGTCAACATCGCTTCTATCCTGGGAGAGCGAGTCGCCGGCGGCGTGGCGCCTTACGCAATCAGCAAGGCAGGCATTGTTCAAGCGACAAAGTCGATGGCCCTGGAACTCGCACGCCACGGTATCCGGGTGAATGCCCTGCTGCCGGGCTACGTCGTCACGGACCTCAACCGCGAGTTTCTCGAGAGTGAAGCCGGTGAGAAGCTTCGCTCCCGGGTACCCAGCAGGCGCTTCGTTCAACTGACGGATTTGGACGGTCCAATCTTGTTATTGGCCAGTAGTGCCAGCAGTGCAATGACCGGTTCGTGCCTGGCTGTGGATGGTGGCCACCTGGTGAGCTCCCTATGAGCCAACCCACTCAAGCTTCGAATGCAACGTTCAATGTGCAGCGGTTGAGTGACTACTTGCGAAGTCACGGGCTGACCGATACTGCGGACATTGGCATTGAATCACTGTCTGGGGGACAGTCGAACCCCACGTTTCTCCTTCGCGTTGGCACAGAGCGGTACGTGCTCCGGAAGAAGCCGGCAGGTGCGACACTTCCCGGCGCCCATGCGATCGATCGAGAGTACCGCGTGATGGCTGCACTGCACGGAACGGATGTTCCTGTGCCGCGTGTCCATGCTTACTGCGACGATCCAGAGGTCATTGGTACCCCGTTTTACCTCATGGATTGGCTCGATGGGCGCGTGCTCGTGGATCAGTCGCTCCCCGGCATGTCAGCAACTGAACGTGCGGAAATCTACGCCGATATGAACCGTGTGATGGCGCAACTGCATGCGGTCGACCTGGCGGCTGTCGGCCTTTCCGATTATGGCCGGATGGGCAACTACTTTGCGCGACAGATTGCTCGCTGGTCTCGCCAAAGCACGGAATCGTCATTGCCGATGGGTAATGCAATGCGCGCTCTGATGGATTGGTTGCCAGAACATATCCCTCCAGGAGATGAATCCACCCTCGTTCACGGAGATTTTCGGCTCGACAACCTGATATTCCATCCGACGAAGCCCGAGGTCCTCGGTGTACTCGATTGGGAGTTGTCGACACTGGGTGACCCCCTTGCCGATTTTGCGTATCACTGTATGAGTTGGCACATTCCCGCGTCGTTGTGGCGAGGCATCGGCGGCTTGGATTTGGAACGTTTGGGTATTCCAACTGCATCGCGCTATGTGAACGCATATGCGGAGGCTACCGGACGCAGGCCAGAAGATCATTGGGATTTCTACATGGCATACAACCTGTTTCGTATGGCCGCGATCCTGCGTGGAATTGGTCAACGAGCCGCCGATGGCACCGCCGCAGCGGCGGATGCAGTTGACATTTCGCTTAAGGCCGATCCACTTGCCGAAATTGGATGGAACTGCGCCTTGAGGTATGAAGCCAGTTTGTAGACGGTAACTTGAGGGCACTCAGTCTTATTGAAAACGGTTGAGAACAGGATAGGCGCCAGAATGAAGCGATTTACAGTATGTTTCCGGCGGACATGTAGATCGCCTCGCAGTCCCTCGATGGCGGCGGGAGCCATCGGGTAGCTATCATGCGTAGCCAGAGCAAATCGTTCCGAGCGCTTTCCATGGCGTTTTCCAAACTGAAAAAAGAGGTTCGGGCGGTAACGAAGGTGGTGCATGGGGACGCCATGAAACAGGTAAGCAATGGTGATGAAAATTACCTGGTGCACGTTTCAGTCCTTATCAACGAGCTCATCGAAAAGGCTGATGCACGTGGTCAGGTCATATGCTTCGCATCTGCCGCAGAATTCGGGCTGTCGCTTTACCCGCAAGGAGAGCGTTACAGACAGGCTGCGGTGGACACGGGATCGGACTCCGTCCTCGCTCTTTACTGGGCAGCAATTCGTCGCATGCATAAGCAGAGAAGCGAACCAGGCAAGAAAATGGATACTGGCGCTGCGCGGTCGGACAACAGCCTTGCTTCCTTTGCCGCCGCCGACCGCTCGGTCAACGGACAGGGCGGGAGTGGTCCAATGTGGCCCACCACTGAGTTGTGCCGACTCTGCGAGCATCTTAGAGTCGATTCGCGCTGCGCCAATGGTCACGATGCGTTGCATCCGATCTCGGGCAAGTATTTTCGCAGGGTTGGGCAGAGCTTGTTCTTTGAAGCACAGGGATACCAATGCAGTGCTTGCAAAGCGATGTGGACGCAGTACAAGCATTCTTCGGACCTCTTTGCGATGTGGGCTATCAAGAAAGGCCAATAGTACATTCTTGAGGCTCCCCGTTTGACGAAGGGCATTGCCTCATCGGTCGGTGGGCGTTGATTCGCACAGATTCCTCGCCCTCGCACAGCAGAGACAACGCGTGAGCGCCGCTAGCGTCTCACAATGATTACCGAAGGACTTCCAATGCCAGTTGCTGCTGCCGGCCGATACTTCGAGGATTTCGGCGTCGGATACACTTACCTGCACGTCACCAGAAAAGTTGTCAGCGATGCCGATATCGCCTCGTTCACCGCCATTCCGGAACAGTTTCAATCGCGCGGCCAGAACGCCTTGCATGGCCAGCCACAGGCGATCCACAGCTTTTTTCCTGTGCACTGGGCATGCCACGTCGGCATCGGTGTTCTGACACGCGGGACGAGTCTGGGTGAACTCAAAATCAGCGACGTGAGGATAAAGCGTGCTTTATGCTACGCGGACACGTTGAGCGCAGAAAGCGAGGTGCTAGATCTGCGAGGAGCAGACGGCCGTTCCGATGCCGGCTTCATCGAATTCGAAGTCCGCGCTTATAACCAGCGGCGCCAGCTGGTGGCCAAGTTTCGTTGTACTGCACTGGTCAAGAAGAGGGCGATGGGAAATTTGATTTCATTGCGGCCTAAAATAGCACGGACCGCCGGCGTCGTGGGCGCGCGGGCAGTAACGGTCTTGGACGAGATATCGCTATTGTTGATTGGAAGCGACGGCACCTGCCGCGCGTCGCGCAGTAGCCATAGCGATGATCCTTTGCCACGCTCGTAACTGGCGGCGACGCAAGCATTTCCCATCGGATGGCCCGGCCCTGTAGTGTTCTCACCAATCAGCGTTTTGACCTTTTCGTTCACGGCCTTGTTCTACGTCCGAATTTCGCTGCGGGTCATTTCATTGGTCTGCTTTGGCGTCAGGTTCCGCCTCTACACGGAAAAAACTGGACATGGCATCGTAAGCGGCTGTGAGCCGGCAGCCTCGCGCACAATGTCGCGGATGGTCGTCACCACCGCGGGCGTCGTCTGATTCGGGATGTAGACCGCGTACCAGGCGGTCATGTTGAACTCTGGTATGCCTTCTTCCCGTAGCGTTGGCAGTATAGGAATCCGGCGCTCGCTCGTGACCGCAGCGCCGCGTACGCGCCCGCTCTGCCATTGGGCCTTCGCGGTACCTGCATCGACGAAAATCAGCCGACTTCGCCAGATGCCAACGCGGTCATTGCCGATGCCGTGGCCTTGTAAGGCACGGTGAGATGCTTGATTCCGGCCTTGGCGTTCAACATCTCGCACGCCATGCGCCGCGTTGTGCAGTCTATTGCGCAGTGTACTTTCCGAGACTCTTGCGTGCTGCCTCGATGAGCTCGCGTCCAGACATGGATCCTGTGCTGGCGCCGGGATTCATCACGAGTGCGGTCTTGGTTAGCCCAGCCACAGGGGCGAAGTCGTTCAGTGGAAGGTACTTCAGATACAGAATGATGACTGGATTCAGAGTCTACGACGAGCTGCTCGTCACCATCAGGGTGTAACCATCGGGCTGGGACGACATCAGCGCACGTCCACGATGGATATCTCGGCGCCGGGCTTGTTCTCCACCACCACGTTAAGTCCCGCGTCATCCGCCATGCCCTTTCCCGACGCGCGCGCCAGCATGTCGACGGCACTGGCGGCGCCCGTGCCGACCATCCTCTTGATCGGGTTGCTTTTGTCGGGGTAGCATTGCGCCGCTGCGCCAACAGCACTCGCCACCGCTAGCACACAGCCGAGCAGTAGCCGCCTTGCGCGTCTGCTGCGATGGGCGCATCGCCAACGTTCCGCCCGCACACCTTGTCGTTTGCTGCCGACGGCTATTGCTCCGTTCAGCTTGGCGACGTCGCCCGCGGCGGCGAAGGCGGCAAGGGACGATGGCGCTGACGCGCGGTCAGCGTAGCAGAGGGTTGTGGTGCGGTGGCTTGTGTAGCGCTCATTCCCGCGGGCTCCTGAGTGTATGGGGCGGCGGCTCATAGCCGAGGACAAACCTAGGGCCACGGCAAGTACGCCTGCCCGGCGTATCTTCTGCGGATTGGCGTGCGTTGTATTGCGCTCGGTGATTTTCTCAAGCACTGGCATGGCGTCGCGCCGCTGACCGCGATGACTCATCTCGCGGTCAGCGGCACCGTGGAACTCTGGTTGGACACCAGGCCACGTCGCCGGGACGGATTGCCTGTACCGGCTTGGCCCACGCCAGTTGCTACGCCCGACGCACGCCAGCGCTGTGGTAGCCATGTAGCGGGGGCGACCCGGCACGGCAATCGTTATCAGCGCCATCTGCTGAAGAATGGTGTCATGCCCGCCATAGCACCGGGGTTTTGGTCGTCAGGTGAGCCCGCGTTGGGCCGGCGTCCGCTCACGGATCAGTTGGCTAACCTGACGTTTTCGTTCACAGCCTTGGTCCAGGCCTGGATCTCGCTGCGGGTCATGTCGTTGATCTGCTCCGGCGTCAGGTCGAGCCTTTCCATGGCGTAGTTGGACATGGCCTCTGCGAACTGCTGTGACTTTGCGGACTTGCGTACGATGTCGCGGATCGTTGCCACCACCGCGGGAGGCGTCTGGTTCGGGATGTAGACCGCGTACCAGGCTGACATGTTGAAATTGGCCACACCCTCTTCCCGCAGCGTCGGCAGGCCGGGCAGGGCCGGAGTCCGGCGTTCGCTCGTGACTGCCGCGCCACGCACGCGCCCACTCTGCCACTGAGCCTTGGCCGAGCCCGCGTCGACGAAGATCACGTCGACCTCGCCGGAAGCCAGCGCGGTCATTGCCGCGGCAGTTGCCTTGTAGGGAACGGTAAGAAGTTTGATACCGGCCGTGGTATTTAACATCTCGCAGGCCATCCGCTGTGTCGTGGAACCGGTCGCGCAGGTGTACTTCCCCGGGCTCCTGCGTGCGGCGTCGACAAACTCGCGTGCAGACATGGCGCCGGTGCTCGCGCCGAGATTCATGACGAGCGCCGTCTTGGCTAGGGTCGCCACCGGCATGTAATCTTTGACCGGGTCATACTTGAGATGCGGGATGATGACGGGATTCAGCGTCTGCGACGAACTGCTGGTGACCATCAGGGTGTAGCCGTCTGGCGGCGACGACATGAGGGCGCGCACCCCGATGGACAGTTCGGCACCAGGCTTGTTCTCGACCACCACGTTGAGTCCTGCTTCATCCGACATGCTCTTGCCCAGCGCACGCGCCAGCATGTCGACCGCACTGGCGGCACCGGTGCCGACGATCATCTTAATCGGCCTGCCCTTGTCCGGGTAGCCTTCCGCCCAAGCGGCTCCTGCCGCGCTCGCTAAGGCCAGCACACAGCCAAACATGATTTCCCTCGCGCCCGGACTGCGCCGGAAGCCGCGCGAGGATGCCGCCGGTATGCCTTGCCGCTTCCTGATGACGGCTGAAGTGAAGCTCTTTGCCCTCATGATTCTGTCTCCTTTGGTTTGATTAATTTTTCGATGAGTTGGACTCGCGGCACACTGGCGAGTGAATTGAGCCCTCCCCTATTGCTTCGCCAGAAGCTGGACGAGTTCGCCGACGTCCGTCATCGATTCAATCCTCCATAAGCGGTTGACGAACTGGTCGACATTCCGCTCCGAAATGACGCCCTCGGCGTTGCGTGCAAACTTGGCAATGAGTTCCTCGTTCGTCATCGTCGTCGCCGGCTCGGGAGACGGGCTGCCTTTGGGATAGCGCCGTTCCGCCACAAAGGTCTTGCCGCGCGCTCGCACTTCAATGCGTGTGGGGCGGCTGGCCGCGTTGCTGGTCAGCAGCGTCTCATAGTCTGGATGGACCGCGCATTCGATCTTGTCCATCAGTGCCACCACGGAAGGATCGAATACCACCTCCGGCGATTGCCACGCCTTGCCGGGCGGAATCCGGTGCGCGCCGACCGACAGTCCATGCGCGATGCTGAATTGCGCCTGCGTCACGTGCTCGATCTTTCGATTCAGCCATAGCGGCTGCATCACAAAGCCCTCCACCCATGCCGTGATTCCTTCGATCTCCGCCGGCCGGATATCGTTGCCTTCCAGGATCTCGGCCAGCGCGTCGAGCGGCGCATGCAGGATGCGACAGTGTGGATATGGCTTATAGGCCTGCTCGGCGGGGAATCGCCACGCACTGCCCAACTCGGCGGTGATGTGCTCGGGCGCCCAGCGCGAGCTTCCGATCATCCTGCGCCAGCCACACTCGGGATCGTCGAGCAGCTGCACATCACCGGTATGGCCGAGTTCAGCGAGCCATGCGCCGGTCATTGCAGTCTGCACCAGCGCGCCGGCGACGGCGTATTTCACCGATGCCGTCGGCATGTGTACCGACCACGACCACTGCGCATTGACCGGCGACATGCTGCCTGTGATCCCGATGGCATTGGCCAGCGTCTCGCTCGAATAGCCTTTCACTCTGCCGATCGCCGCGGCCGCGCCGAACACCGTGCTAGAAAAGCCGTTCACCGGCGGCGGGCAGATCTTGCCGTCCTTGATATCGCGCAGGTAGTCCAGCGCCTTGCCGATGCGATTCGAGATCTCATGCCCGATCGCGACGGCACAGAGCAGGTCCTTGCCCGAGCGCCCTTGCGCCTCCGCCTCGGCTAGCGCACCAGGAATCACGTAGGGACTGACATGCCCCGGCGGGAGAATGGCGTCAAAGTCCAGTGCGTTAGTCAGCTCTGCATTGGCAAACCCGGCTGCAACGGACGACACGCGCTCGCTGGTCCCGATGATCGTGGCCTGCGAGCCCGGCGTCCCGGCGCCCATCCTGCGGGCGAAGGCGACGCCGATGGTTCCCTTGGAATGGCTGTGACCAGCCAGCGCGCATCCGGCAGCGTCAAGCAGCAGGCGCTTGCTTTCCTCGATGACGGGGCCCGGAAGGTCTTCGACGCGGGTCTCGGAGGCAAAGGCCGCCAGCTTTTCCACAATGGTGTTCATGGTTTCTCCTGAGCCGTGGCACGGCTCTTATTGTTCAGGATGTATCGATCGAAGCATGCGCCGCGACAGTCCGCTTATCGCTGGCGGCCAACCAGAAGCCACCGCAGCATAGGCTTGAATGCCTGTTTTCCCTAGGGAAAATCCCCATCCGCCGCGCTTTCGAAGAATTGTGTAGACTGGCGTCTGACCAGTCCAATCGCAAATTTCCATCGGACGATCACTTTTTCTTATCGTCGATTTGCCGAGGCGATCCATATGGAATTCAGACAACTGCGCCACTTTGTCGCCTTAGCGGAAGACATGCATTTCGGACGCGCCGCGGAGCGGCTGTGCATCAGCCAGCCCGCCTTGAGCTCGAGTATTGCAAGGCTGGAAGAGCACTTCGGTGTTCGGCTGTTCGACCGCGACAGCAAGAAGGTTCGCATCACGCTCGCCGGCGAACTGATGCTGAAATCCGCGCGCGAGATGCTGAGCCACGCGTCGCGCACAGAGAGCTTTTCGCGTTCACTGGCCGAAGGAAAAGCGGGCCGTATCGAAGTGGGGTTCTCGGGTCCGGTGCTGCAAGGCGGTTTGGATCAGGTCATCCTGGACTGTCGCCACGACCATCCCGAGATCGAGATCGTCATGCGGGAGACGACATCGCAAAGCCAGACCGATCTCGTCCGCTCCGGCAGGCTCGACGCAGGCCTGTTGAACTTCCCGGTACCTCCCACAGGACTGGAGTATATCCAGCTGTTCGAGGACCGCTTCGTCCTATGCCTGCCCATTGGACATCCCTTGACCCGCCGCATGACGATCGACATCGAGCTGTTGCGCGACGAGTGCTTTGTCATACCCACCCGCGATCGAGCTCCGAATACCCATGATCAGCTGATCGGGGCGTGCGCCATGGCGGGCTTCTATCCGCATATCTCGTTTGAATCGGAAGGCGCAATGAGCACGCTGCATCTCGTCTCGCGCGGGTTGGGCATCGGCTTCGTGCTTGAGTCGCTCGCGCATATCCCGTTGCCGGGCGTCGTCTTCGTGCCATTGAGCCAGATCCTGCCACGCCGCTACGCGTATTTCGTCTGGGATGCCGAACGCATGCCCCCGGGGCTGGAGGCCTTGCTGGGTGGCATCCGGCGCTTTGCTTCGTCGCGACCTGCGTCTCGCAGAAGCGAGCCGCTCCCTGATGCCACTTCCAGTATGCGGAACGCTTCGGCATGGTCAGAGTGAACTGGCGTCGAAGATCACCATTCGTGCGAGCCGCGCTCATCATTCATGCGACCGTCACTGCCGAGGATAATCAATCGTGCGACGGTGGCCTTTCAGTGCGAAACAACGTTCCGGTGGGGCGTTGCGTACGCTCTTCGAAGCAGCTGAATAAAATTTTCAAGCGCTTATAGAGGTGCCAGCAGCAGGTCGTTTCGAGCTTGCCGGGATGTTGGACGTACAGTGAAAAGGTCGGATCCAGCCACTCGCGGCCGATGAGAGCGCAGAAACAAACCCGTTCGACCGCGGGCAACCGGCCTGACGAACTTCAGATAACGTTTGAGTATGCGGGTGGCCTGAATGGACAACGGAAGGAGAAGCTCCGAATGGGTCTTGCGTTGCTGCACGCGCAAAGTCCTTTGCGCCCAGTCGATCGAGTCCAGCTGAAATGCGGCGATCTCCGCAGGTCGCAAGCCGTAGTGCGCCATCAGATAGAGAATCGCATGGTCGCGGCAGCCAATCATGCTTGCCCGATCGATGGAACGAAGTGGTGCGAGGACGTCGTTCCAGGGGAGTGCGCGTGGTGGCAGTTCGTCGCTATACGCACGCGGGATGTCGATCGTTCGGGTGCGCTCGTGGATATAGCCACAGGTGTACAAGACCAATCAGAATGACCGCAGATGCGCGGCCACCTGTTGCAAGCTCTGCCCGCTCATGTGCTCACCCGAAACCGCCACAAAACGATCCACGGTTTGGATCGACAGTTCCGCAAGAGGAGTCTCCGGGGAAACCGCGTCGAGCAAAAAGGCCATGGCCGTACGCATGTGGTTGCGGACGGCCGAAGCCGACATGCCGCGTTGATCGACCAGCGAGCCGCGGTATGCATCCAGTACCGCGTCGAAGCGCCCAGTGCAAGAAGAGGGTAACAAGTCACCTCGCGTCAAAAGGAAACGCTCGAAGCGGTGCTGAGTCCCATAGGGGACCCCCCCCTTCGGACTGCGGAGATATCGTGGACCTGAGGCAACTGAGCTTGTCTCTCAGCAGGGATGCACCGGCCTCCTCAGTACACGTCTCGCTATGGGCTTGGTGGAAAAACTGCCCTCAGCCGCTATGACCCAGTTGCCGGGAATATCGGGCTTTCATCCAGATGTTGTATCCCGCGCCGCAGGCTAGCAGAACGGCCGTACCCAGAAAAACGGCCTGCATGCCCAGCGCCCCTCCTACAACGCCTCCGACAAGCGGACCGGCAACTTGACCGGCGCATTGGGCGGATGTCGAGTAACCGAGCATATTGCCGGCTATTTTGTCCGGAACACTATTCCGGATGACGCTCGCCACGCAAGGCAATAGTCCGCCTAGGGCGATGCCCATCAGGAAGCGTAGAACAACCAACTGCCAGGCCGAGTTGACGAATGCTTGCGGAACGAGAAGCACTGCAGCGACACTTAGGGACCCGATGATTACAGTCCAGTGCCCAACCCGGTCAGCCACTTGGCCCAGACGTGCTGCTGAGAGAATGCTGCCCAGTGCCGTAGCGGACATTGCGAAACCCGAAACAATGGTGACCTGGTCCGCGCGATGCACGAGCTGCGCGACATATACCGTGATGATGGGCTCGATGGACATATTGGCGAACATCAGGAGGAGCCCAGTTGCGAGCATCGCGCACAGCGGTCCTCTGGCAGGTATGGCAGCCCAGCCGCCCTCCGCCTTCTTCTGCATGTTCGTCTCATGAGTGATATCTTCACGGATTAAAAAAGCCGTGCCAAGGAAGGCGACGAAGATAATAGCGCCCGCCGCGAGAAAGGTCTGCCGTATGCCCATAAGAGGGGCTAACGCTCCTCCGACCAACGGTCCAACTAGATTGCCAGCCATGACGCCTGAGGCAAGCATGCCCAGCGCCCACCCCACGCGTGCCTTGGGAGTTTGTGTCGCAACAATAATGGTCGAGCCCGATGAATAGCCGCCGAGCAGGCCAGCCAGGAGTCGCAGCGCAACCAGTTGCCAGATGTCGTGAGCCATCCCGATTAGGGACATCGCGATGGCCATGCCAAGGCTTGCTCGCATCATCATCAGCTTGCGTCCATACTTGTCTGCCAGACGTCCCCACAGGGGCGCCACCAGAGCAGCCGTAAAGAACGTAGAGCCGTATGCGACTCCCGACCATCTAACAATCGAGGCGTCGTCGTGGACTCCAAGCTGTTCCACGTACAGCGGCAGGAACGGCAATAGTATTGTCATCGCCACGACGGTGGTGAATGAACCGACGATGCAAACAGCAAGGTTCTGTCGCCAGTGAGGATTGAACGTATCGTCTTCGTCGAATTTGACTGCTGATTTTGTTTTCGTGAGCATTCTTGTCGTTACCTACCAATGGCAAGGCCTTGTGGCTAGCCTCTCGCCATCAACCACGGTAGAATCGCGGGATTTTCCATAGTCGGATGACCACCTTGCCAAGCGCTTGGCGCATGTAGCGCTTCATACGGCAAATCTTCAGGGTAATTTGCAGACTCACTTGCTCCAAGTGGTATTCCGCGAGGCCGCCCTTCGCTAATGACGCTTTGCCTTTCAGCGCTACGCTCTGGCGGCGTCGCCATCGTCCTGCTTAAAGCAACCTTAACGGTAATGAGCACGAGCGCGATGCGTCCTTTCGACATGTTATCCCTCCGCTACGCGTATTTCAGGGCGCTGACAGTCTTCGCATGCTCGGACAAGAGCTTGACCGACTTGGGTGCAAGCGAGCCCTGATTGTCTGCGGGCCCACCCTAGGTCGTGACGGCAAGGTCCTGACCTTGTCCAGTCAGGGGCAGAACAAAGATTCGCGGGAGTGTATGCGGGTGTCTGGCCGCATAGCCCGCTTGCGGCTGTGGAGGAAGCTGCGCTGGAGATTTCGCGCGTCGACGCTGACGCCGTTATCGCCGTCGGAGGACGGCTCCGCCATAGTAACGGCTAGAGCCGCGAGCATCCTGATGGCGGAACAGCAACCGGCGAGAGCCCTTTGTACGCAGCGGAATGACGCTGGCGAAATGGATAGTCCGAAGCTTCTCGTACCGAAGTTACCGCAACTTGTCATTCCGACCACTCCAACGACGACCACGTCGACACGCTCAGGGTAAAACTCCCGTGCCGGCATACCACAAGCCAAAACGAAAATTTCCTCGCTTCCTGGTGTGACAACGGGCACGGCGACTGCACCCACATCACGCGCCAAGATACACACTGAGGCGCAGTATCCCTTGCTCAAGTATTCGAGCCTGGTCTTTTGCAGGTGCCGCTCAAACGAAGACCATCGGACTCCGTAGTGCAATTGCAGTCGTTGCATCAGTGGCGATGCCTCGCTCGCGCTGAGTGCGCAAACGAGGGCAAGACCGGAGGCAGACCTGCAGATTGGAAGTTGTCCGCCGACGTCCATATGAACTGCGTTAGGATGGTACGGACTGATGACGTTCTGAACGATTTGAAGCCTATCGCCGGCCCGAACACTGAGAGCCGCGTAGACATCTAACTCGCTCGCAAGTCGAGCCAATTGTGGCTTTGCCGCGCGAACTGGAACCCTGGCAAATGCGCTCGCAACTCCCAAGTTCATCGTCAGCGCGGTAAGTCGCAGTCTTCCCCGATGACGCTCGCGCACGAGATAGCCGCGCTCGAGGAGCACAGCGGAGAGCCTGGTGACATTTTGGCGAGTCAGTCCGGACCGCTCTGATAGTTCAGCATTAGTCAGCCATGTGTCGGTAGTCCTCCAACATTCCGGCAACGTGAGGCCATGAGCAAAGGCATCAACGAAATCCGAGCCGGGCTGCTGGCGCGCGGGAGCCGATTTGCGCACGGAACCGGTATTAAGTTCCGTTGCCCCTGCAGCTGAGCGGCGCGAAACAATTCCCGAGAGGCGTGAGTCGGCTACCGAGGGACCTGATATTTTCCAAATGCTTTGAAGCGGCTTGGCATCCATGACGCCTGCCCTCCTGATAGCTAGTGGTTTGGAAGGGCAGCCGCTAACCGGACTAGGTGTGCTCCTAGGCTATGCAACTCGTCCATATTCGGTGGACTCGTTTTGGGCACCTTCAACGTGAGCACAAAGTCCCCAACGTGTTCGAACCGTACACTCATGGATGCCGACAATTGGTGGGCAGATTCTCTCCAACGATAGCACCAACCTGCCGTAACCAATTGCCTGTGCCATGTGTCGTCAACGGGCGTCCCATTACCGTGAGCGAACTCAAAGCAAGCATTTGATGGAGACAATCCAGGATGAACGGTGTCTTCGGTTCCGTGCATCGGGGCGGCGCTGCCGGCGGTGGACCAACGAAGAACTGAGGCCATTCTGCTTCCGATTTTCGCTTCGAGCACGGCCTCACCGTCCGTTTCGGCGAAGAATTTCTGGAAGAGCGGTGTGTGCCGGTTTAGGCCCAGCCCTGCTAACATAGCTCGACCCGGGCCTGCACTCGAAAATGCTGGCACGTAACTGCCATTGTCCGTGCGGCTCAGATAACCCATCGCCTCGAGCGTATTCGTCAGTCGCGAGACAGTTGCCTTAGGCAATCCAGTGCTTGCGACGACATCTTGGTTGCGCAGGGGGGCGACCGGCGGTGCCCAACGTTTTCAGCACTGCCAATCCGCGCTCGAGTGAGGTAGCTCTGTAGGGTTTCGATGGCATGGCGGAATCCGAAAAGAGGCTTACCTCGTGCAACGCTCACAGGCAACGCCTACAACGACGCAACAGCGACATGCGGGTGTCAACTGGCGCCGAGGAACGACTTGCTAAAGAAAAGCATGGCGAGACCGGACTTCTGTAACCAATGGCGACGTCGGGCGCTATAAGACACATATCGCGCTCGACACCGTCACCGTCACACCGTTCTACTTACGGTCAAGTCCGTGCAACAAGCTTCATGACGTTCGTGAAGCTCGACACCCTCTCCAGTGCCAGTACTTCATTTACAACGCCATCGGCGGCCCCTTCAGTAATCACTCCACTGGCGTTGTGGCGGAATTTCTGAACCAGTTCCTCCGTGGTCATCCGACTCACCGGGTCGGGAGAGGGGCTGCCCTTCGGATAAAGTCGTTCGGCAACAAAAGTCTTCCCACGTGCGCGTACTTCGACCTTTGACGGTCGAGCGGAACCATGTGCAATCAGTTCCTTGACGTAATCAGGGTGCACTTCGTGCGTGACCTTCTCCATCAACTCCATAACCGAATGGCTGAATACGTTCTCCGGTTCTTGCCATGCACGCCCCAGCGGCAATCGATGAGCACCCATTGCAATGCCGTGGGCGATGCTGAATTGCGCGTCGTGCACATGTTGAATGTCTCGTGTAAGCCATACTGGCTGTTCAACGAAACCTTCAACGAATACCTTGATACCCTCAATCTCTTCGGGACGGATATCGTTATTCTCTACAATTTCCCTGACACAATCCAACGGGCCGTGGAGAATTCGGCAGTGGGGATAGGGCTTGTAGATTTGCTCGTTGATGAATCCCCAGCGCGTTCCTAGTTCAGCGGTGATTTTCTCTGGCTCCCACTTGCGAGTGCCGATAAACTTGGCGAACCCGACTTCACTGTCGTCCAGGATTTCCAAGTCGCCGCGATGCCCCAGCTGTCCCATATGCGCCGCAGTCATCGCTGACTGGACCAGCGTACCCGCCATCAGGTACTTGATGGTAGTACTAGGCGCATGGCGGAAGTAGGACATCATGGATTGCGCCGGTGGAATACTTCCGGCAATCCCTAGCGAATGAGCTAAGCATTCGACCGATTGACCTTGCAGCATGCCGATTGCGGCTGTTGCGCCGAAAATCGTACTGCTGTAGCCGAAGACCGGCGGAGGAGAGACTTTGCCGTCCTTGGTGTCCCGCAAGTAGTCCATCGCCTTTCCCATGCGCCACGACATTTCGTGCGCCACGGCGACAGAGCGGATGACGTCTTCCCCGGAGCTTCCGAGTGTTTCACCAAGTGCGAGAGAGCCGGGTAGGACGTACGGTGTGACATGGCCGGGAGGCACCACAGCGTCCATGTCAAGTGCGTTAATCAGTTCACCGTTGGCAAACGCCGCACCGAAGATGGAGACCCGGTGTGGCGTGCCGATAATGGTTGCGTCTCCGGACACGCCCATCAGTCGTCCGTATTCAATGCCGATGCGACCCTTAGGATTGTCAATCCCGGCCAGGGCACAGCCAAGGGAGTCGAGAATGAGGCGTTTCGCCTCTTCCGTGACCGCGCTCGGAATATCACAAAACCTGGTATTGCTTCCGAAGCTCGCCAGTTGCTCGATAATCGTGCTCATCATTGCCTCTAATTGTTTGAATGACAGCGTGCGTGTAACCCGTCCGCAAGTAAGCTACCTTTCGGAGATATTCACGACGATTTGGCCAGCTGCACAATTCGCTTCCATTGGGCGTCCTCGAGCGACATCTCGGCCAGGAATTTCTGGTGGTCGGCGATATCTACGGACATCGACTGCTCCGTGCAGAAGTCCTTGAAAGCCTGTGTGCGGGCGATGCGTACCATTTCTGCGGACAGCTTTTCGACTATCGCAGCTGGCACCTTCGCTGGCGCCACCGCGCCAATCAACGACGAAACGTTATAGCCTTGCACTCCCGTTTGCGCGACCGTCGGCACATCGGGAATCGCAGCCCAGCGCTCCAGACCCGTGACGGCCAAGGGGCGTAGCTTACCGGCTTTGACCATTGGAAGGACGCCTGGTGCCCCTTGGCATGTAAGGTCTACTTGGCCTGCGACCACGTCCGTCACCGCGGGGGTATTTCCCTTGTAAGGGATATGCTTGGCATGGGTCTTCGTCATACTGTTCAACACGACGGTACAAAGGTGCGAGGTGCTGCCTGCGCCTCCGGACCCAAAGGTAATCTCACTAGGCCTTTTCCGCATTGCTGCAATGAGGTCATTCAGTGTCTTATAAGGTGAGTCCGCCCTTACGACAAAGCAAAGCGCTGAGTTGCAAATCTTCGTGAGTGGGGAGAAATCCTTTACGGAGTCGAAGGGGCTCGGTCCATCGATATACAGCCGGGCGGTAAAGTGGGGAACGCCTATCATTAACACGGTATACCCATCTGGCTGGGATTTCGCGACGACATCGGACCCAATCAGGCCTCCCGCACCGGCCCGATTGTCAATAATCACCGGCGACTTAAGGCTCTTCGTCAGCGCCTCGGCCATGAATCTAGAAGTGAGGTCGATAGTTGCGCCTGGTGACGCGGGCACGACCATTCGGATAGGCTTCGAAGGATACTGTTCAGAAAAGGCGGAGCCGCCCCAAGCAGAGGCTCCCAGAGCGCCTGCAATCTTCAGGAATTCGCGTCTTGCAATCATCATGTCTCCTTGCTAATCATAGTTATATTTGCATGCCGACTTACGAGTATTCGGGCCATTCTTCATGGCAGCCTGTTTAATCAGCCTCTGACTGAACACTCGCATCCCTTTGACGCCTTCCCTCACGGGGCGCCTAGCGTTTCCCCAAAAGACCACGCCCTATGACCTGTGCTTGAATCTCCGCGGCACCTTCGAAAACGTTCAGGATGCGTGCGTCACACAGGACTCGGCTCATTTCGAATTCGAGTGCGTAACCATTGCCACCGTGAATCTGCACCCCAGCATCTGCGTTGCTCCAGGCCACGCGTGCTGCCAGCAGCTTCGCCATGCCGGCTTCAATGTCACAGCGGTGGCCCTTGTCCTTCTCGGATGCGGCAAAGTACGTGATTTGCCGCGCCATCGTGGTTTCGGCAATCATCATGGCGAGCTTGTCGCTAACCCGAGGGAACTCAACGATGGGCTTAGCAAATTGCTTGCGGTCGTTGGCGTAGCGCCATGCCAGTTCGAAGGCACGAGTCGCTACACCAACGGCCCGTGCTGCAGTTTGGATGCGGGCGCCCTCGAACGTTTGCATCAGTTGACGGAATCCCTGGCCGCGCTTTCCACCGAGAATCCCGTTCTCAGATACACGGAAGTCGTCAAAGCCAATGGCGTACTCTTTCATACCGCGATACCCGAGGACACCAATCTCGCTTCCTGTCATGCCCTCCGCCGGAAACGGCTCGCGGTCATTGCCCCGCGGCTTCGCTGCCAGAAGCATGCTAAGACCGGCATGGCCCGCGACGTCAGGCTCGGTGCGTGCCAGCACTGTCATCAGGTCACTGCGCGCCGCATGAGTAATCCAGGTCTTGCTACCATTGATGCGCCAGCCATCATCGGACTTCGTTGCGCGCGTCCGCAGGGAGGCCAGGTCCGAGCCAGCGTCTGGCTCCGTGAAGACCGCCGTTGGTAATACTTCGCCTGACGCAATGCGGGGCAGCCATTCCGACTTTTGTTCCGGTGTGCCAGCACTGGAAATCAGCTCACCTGCGATTTCCGACCGCGTACCCAGGGACCCCGCTGCAATCCAGCCCCTGCTCAGCTCCTCGGTGACGATACACATGGCGAGTTTCCCCAAGCCCATGCCGCCGAACTCAGGGTCGATGCAGACGCCGAAGGCGCCAAGGTCCCCGAGTTGGGCAACCAGCGCATCCGGAATCAGCTCATCGGCAAGATGCCATGCGTGCGCATGAGGCACGATTTCGTGTTCGGTGAAGCGTCGGAATTGCTCACGAATCACGTCAAGGTCTTCATCGAACACCGTGTCCGACACTTCTGCGCCCTGAAGATACTCGGACACCAGCGCTGCACGCGCGTCCGGGCTCGCGCCGTTCCCAATGAACCATGCAACGCTCGCGTCGCTCCACAATTTCGCCGCGCCGTCGCCAAGGCCCAGTTCATGGGGGCGGAAAATTTCACTCTGCGACATCGGGATGCCGCTCGCGACCTGATTGAGGTATTCGGCCACACCCACGCGCAGCGCCAATTCATCGACCTTCTTAAGGCGTCCCTGCTCAGAGAGCCGGGTGGCCCAATTTACGGTCTGAACCACTGCTTCGACGGTTGTAGTCACCCAAGCCAGACCATGGACCGCACGCTGATTCTGTTCAACCAGACGGGAATCAACCCGGTCATTGGCGATGCAAAGCTTTGCTACGGCGGTGGAGGCGGCTTCCGCGTATTCGTGCACCAACGGGACGATGGCGTTTGCGTGCTCAATGAAGGTTTCGTGTCTTGACATGGTGCTTAGGCTCCCGGCTGCAGGGATGCCGCTAAATGATTACCGTTGTTCGGGACCGGCGATAATGCCGGCGTCGTGAAGCTTGCCGATTTGCGTGGGCGAGAGACCGAGCACGCCGTCAAGCACTTCATCAGTGTGTTCGCCCAGGTGGGGCGCACGGGTAACAGGCTTACGCGTCGCCGCATGGAATTTCGCCATAGCGCCCGGTGCCGGATATCGGTCGCCACTCGGATGCTCGATAGCGGTGAAGAGGTCTTGCTCGGTCGAGAAGCGTGGCTCTTCTTCCAAGGCATGGCGCAGTGTCCGGTACGGCGCCCAACAGACCGCGTTTGCGTTGAAAATCTCCCCGACTTCGCCCAAGGTGCGGCGTGCGAGTGCACCCTCGAACAGTGGGAACAAGGCGTCGCGGTAGCGAAACCGCATTCCTTCATCGCGCTCGAAGGAGGTCTCGAGCGATGCTTCCAATGTTGAGATGGCTGCACCGAGCTGTAGCGCCTTCACCAGTCCCGACCACTGCCTGGCTGTAATGGCGACAACCATCACGCGATGGCCGTCAGCCGTCGTAAAGTCTCGCCCGAAGGCACCGAACAGGTCGTTCCCTTGCCGAGGGCGGTCTTCGCCAGTCAGAACCTCGGCAATCTGTCCCATGTGGCCGACGGAGGCCAGAGCGACATCGGACAGTGGCACCGTAACTTCCTGGCCGTGCCCTGTGTCACGCCGATACCGTTCCGCGGCTAGTAGCGCGAATGCAGCATACGAACCGGTCAATAGGTCCCATGCCGGCAGTACATGATTGACGGGCTCATCGCCATTCTTTGCTGAGCCCGTCATATAGGGCAGGCCGATTGCGGCGTTGATTGTGTAGTCGAGAGCCTGCGCGCCGTCGTTCCAGCCCATGATGCGCACTGTAATCAAGTCCGGACGCCGAACACGTAGCGTCTCATGCGAGAGGAAGCCGTCCTTTGGGAAGTTCGTTACGAAGAGCCCACCTTGCGGTCCACTCGCTGTAATGATGTCGACAGCCAGGCTCCTCCCCTCGGGTCGCGCGAGGTCGAGCGCGATTGACTTCTTTCCCTTGTTCAGTCCTTCCCAGTAGTAGCTGTGGCCCCGGTCTGACACGGGCCATCGATGGAAGTCCGGACCGCCTCCTATGGGGTCAATGCGGAGCACATCAGCACCGAGTTGCAGCAGGTGCAGCGCGCAGGAGGGTGCGGCGATGAAGGACGCACACTCCACCACGCGCATGCCACTGAGGATTTGGTACATAGTCCGGACTCCGTTGCTTCAGTTCACGCGCTCGAACACTGCGGCCAGCCCTTGACCGCCACCGATGCACATGGTTTCAAGGCCATAGCGTGCATCTCGTCGCTTCAGTTCGCGCAGCATCGTCGTGAGAATGCGCACGCCAGTGGCCCCGACAGGGTGACCCAGCGAAATGCCAGACCCGTTCACGTTGAAGCGTTCGAAATCCGAGTTTGCGAATCCCCAGGCGGTCGTGCAAGCGAGGACCTGCGCTGCAAAAGCCTCGTTGAGTTCGACCAGGTCCATGTCCTTGAGGGAGAGGCCGGCCCGGCGCAGCGCCACTTCTGTGGCAGGAACCGGTCCGATGCCCATGCGATTTGGCTCCACGCCGGCTACGCCCCAGCTCACGAGTCGGCCGAACGGGCGCAGGCCGAGCGCCGCAGCTTTCTCGGGCGTGGTGACGATACATGCCGCAGCACCATCGTTCTGGCCACTCGCATTACCCGCAGTCACAGTTGACTCCGCATCCTGCTTCAGCCGAACGGCCCGCAGTGAGGCAAGACTCTCCATGGTGACGTCAGTCCGGGGATGCTCGTCCTGGTCCACCATCTTCGTACCGCTCTTCACCTTTGCGGCAACAGGAACGATTTCTTCTTGAAACCGACCGGATTGCTGAGCAGCGACAGCACGCGTATGTGACTGGAATGCCAGCCAGTCTTGCGCTTCACGCGTGATGCCGTACTCGCGGCGCAGGTTCTCTGCGGTCTCCAGCATTCCGCCCTCCACCGGATAGTGGCGGCCGCCAGAGGTAATACGTCCTCGTGCAATGCGGTCCCACAGTGGGGATGAGTCACCACGTAGTCCGCCCGAGCGAGCGCCGAGCACATAGTGCTCTGCTTGGCTCATGCTTTCCGCGCCGCCAGCGATGACCAGGTCAGCTGCGCCGGTTTGAACACGCATTGCGGCGTCAATTACCGCTTGCAAGCCGGAACCGCAGCGGCGGTCGAGCTGCAGACCGGGAACCCGAATGCCAAGCTCAGCGTCGAGGCTTGCCACTCGGCCGATGGCCGGCGCCTCTCCGTTGGGATAGCATTGCCCGAAGATGACGTCGTCAATCTCCTTCGGGTCGAGTTCCGTGCGACGGACCAGCTCTCGCAGGACCGTCTCCGCCAATGTAGCGGCCGGAATATCCTTGAACACTCCGCCATATCGGCCGACTGGCGTGCGCAACGGTTCACAGATGACTGCTTCTCTCATACAGACCTCATTCATCGTCTAAAGGAATAACGTTGTTTGATGCGCTTCAGCGCATGAGATACGCAAGCTATGTGGCCTTAGGCACGGCCAGGGCAACAAGCTTCTTCCATTTCTCGGACTCCGCGGTCGCGTTCGCGCGGACAGTTTCTGCATCCTGGACGTCGACTTCGGAACCCTGTCCATGACAGAAGGTCTTGAAGGCCGGCGTCTTTGCTGCCTGGGTCGACACACGGGATAGACGCGTGACAATGGCTGCAGGTGTCCCACTGCGGACCATCATCCAAATCGGCGACACAAGCTCATAACCCTTGAGCCCGGCGTCATTCAGCGTCGGCACGCCGGGAAAGTGGCTGGAGCGGTTCAAACTGGTCACCGCCAGAACCCGCAGGCGTCCTGCTTTCACTAATGGCAACGCCGTCGACACTCCGCAAAATCCAATATCGACTTGCCCACTCGCCGCGTCCAGCGCCACCTGGGCCGGCGTCTTATACGGGACATGGTTCATCTCGATTTTCGCCATGCTGGTCATCAGGGCACCCGCCATATGCGACGTGGTGCCGTTCCCGGACGAGCCATAATTCACGCCACCCGGCTTGCGTTTCGCCGCTGCGATAACTTCTTCCACCGTGGAATACGGCGAACTGGCCGATGTGACCAGAACCAGTGCAGACATCGCTAGGCGAGCAATAGGGTCAAAGTCCTTCACTGCGTCATATGATGTCTTTTCAACCCAAGGATTCGAATAGTGCGATGCGAATGTACATAAGAGCGTGTATCCATCCGCCGGCGCTTTGGCAACGAAGTCAGTGGCAATATTGCCGCTTGCACCAACTCGGTTTTCAACGACGAACGAACCGCCCAGCACCTTCGACAGCTCCGCGCTCATGTAACGCGCTACGCCGTCTGTCCCGGAGCCCGGGCTGACGGGAACGACCACACGAACAGGCCGCGCGGGATAGGTCTGCGCAAGTGCGGACAGTGGATTTGCTGCCAGCAGCGGAAGCAACTGCAGAATCGTACGGCGCGACGGCATTTTCGTTGTCTCCTATTGGCCCGTCTGAAAGCGGGTCCATATTTTCTTCAAACGGGCGCCATCAGTCAGACGACGCCCGATTCCCGCAAGTCCTTAATCTCCTGCTCGCTAAGCTTGAGCAGCCCGCCATAGATTTCTTCGTTGGAACCGCCCAGCGCCATGGTTGGCTGGTCAAATTGCGACGGCGTAGCCGAGAAACGGATTGGCAGGCCCATCCCCACAGCCCCGATGGGGCCGAACGCGGGGTGCACCAAGTCCATCAACGCGCCGCTTTCGTGAAGACGGCGGTCCTGCAGAACTTCGTCGGGCGTCCGCACAGGGGCACACGGTACTCCGCGCCGGTCCAGCAATTCCCGAACCACGTCTTTGGTGCTATTCGCCGACGTCCATGCTTGGATAACCTGGTTCAGTTCCCCTGCGTTACGCATGCGTGGACCGCGTGTGCTGAAGCGCGGGTCGTCCAGCAGCTCCGGCCGGCCGACAGTTTCCAGAAGTGCCCGCATCCAGTCGGGCTGAAACGCGACAATGGCGACATTCCCGTCCTGAGTCGGATACACGCCAAAAGGTGCAAGTCGGTCATGGTAGTTGCCGGTACGCGTGGGGTAGCCTTCGCGCCCCATGACGTCGAAATGTTCCTCGGCGACCCAGGAAGCCAAGCAGTCCAACATCGACACCTGCACATGCTGGCCTTCGCCGGTACGGCCACGGTGAATTAACGCCGCCAGAATGCCGTTGACCACATACATTGGCGCGACCATGTCGGCGATGGGCAAACCGCATCGAGTCGGGGGGCCGTCCGCATAGCCGGTCACTTCCATCAAACCGCTGAGGGCTTGAACAATGATGTCCATGCCTTTCAGACCCGGGAATGCACTCGGCTCACCCATCGCCTTTACCGACGCGTAGACGATGCTAGGATTGCGGCGCCGGACTTTCTCATAGTCAACGCCCAGCTTCGCAGTAGTGCCTTCGCTGAAGTTTTCCAGTACTACGTCGGATTGCTCTACCAACTTCATGAACAGTTCGCGACCCTGTTCCGACTTGAGGTCGAGCGTAATGCTCTTCTTGTTTCGGCCCCGATTCAGGATGGTGAGCGAAACCTCGCCGTCACCCCGCTCGCCAAAGTGAATACCGTCGCTATTAACGAAGGGAGGATTCGTACGTGCAATGTCTCCGCCCCCGGGCGCTTCCACGCGAATCACCTCCGCACCCATGCCGCCCAACATCAGCGACCCATATGGCCCGGCCAGAGCCACCGTCAGGTCTAGTACCCGGATTCCTTGAAGCGGACGCGCTTGACTTGCTACCACTTTTTTGTCTCCACTATTGCTGTCCAGGCCGTACAACGACCTGGACGCTGGTGTTACCTCGAGAAGCGCTTCAGTAGGACTTCGGAAGCCCCAGCACCTTGTTCGAGATGTAGTTGCAGACCATCTCCTGGGAAATCGGGGCCAGACGAAGCAGCCGCACTTCGCGCCACAGACGCTCGACGTGGTACTCCTTGGCGTACGCATAACCGCCATGCGTCTGCATGGCCTGGTCGCAAGCAAGGAAGCCAGCCTCAGCGCCCAGATACTTGGCGGTGTTGGCTTCCGCGCCGCACGGTTGATGGTTGTCGTAAAGTTCGGCGGCCTTCAGCGCAAGCGTCTCAGCGGCGGTCAGGCGCATCCAGCACTCGGCGAGCGGGTGGGCTACCGCCTGGTTCTTGCCAATCGGGCGGTCGAAGACGACGCGCGAGTTGGCGTAATCCACGGCCAGATTCAGTGCGGCGCGGCCGATACCGACACCCTCCATCGCCACCACCACACGCTCAGGGTTCAGGCCGTCAAGCAGGTAGTAGAAGCCTTTGCCGACTTCCCCAACCACGTTCTCCTCGGGCACTTCCAGGCCATCGATGAAGACTTCGTTGGAGTCGACCGAGGCGCGGCCAAGCTTGTCAATCACTCGCACGTCACAGTGCTTGCGGTCCATGTCGGCAAAGAACAGCGTCATGCCGTCCAGCGGACGCTTTTCATCGCGCGGCGAAGTGCGTGCCAGGATGAGGTACTTGGTAGCGTTTTGCGCGTTCGTACTCCACACCTTCTGCCCGTTGATGACCCATCGGTCGCCCTTCTTTTCAGCGCGAGTGCGAATGCGGGACGTATCCACCCCGGAGGTCGGCTCCGTTACGCCAAAGGCCATCAGCGTCTCGCCCTTGGCAAGGCCAGGGAGACTGCGCGCCTTCAGGTCCTCGGAGCCGTGACGCAGAATCGGAGCCGGAGGGAAGATGTAGAAGTGAACCGCTGAGGCTCCGCTCATGCCTGCACCAGACGCTCCGACTTCCTGGAGCATGACTGCTGCTTCGGTCAGTCCCAGGCCCATGCCACCATACTCTTCCGGCATCATGATGCCCATCCAACCTGCTGCGGCGAAGGCTTTGACAAAGTCCCACGGGTACTTCTCTTCCTTGTCGCACTCGCGCCAATACGAAAGCGGATACTTGTTGGACAGCGTGCGGGCGGCCTCGCGGACCTCGCCGAGTTCTTGTTCGCGCTGCAGCTTGGCTGCGTAAGAGGCCGAGATAATTTCTGCCATGTTGCTTCTCCTTAATCGTGCTTTACTGCTTCGGGCGCAGCATCATCAGTCCGGTGCGCACCGCAACGCATACTTCCTCGTCGCGCTGGTTCAGCCCGACATGGCGGAAGGTGACGATGCCAGAGTCGGTGCGGCTCTTCGACAGTCGCGCACTGACGATTTCGGTCCGCACGCGAATGGTGTCGCCGTGAAAGGTCGGCTTGGGGAACTTGATTTCCTGAAAGCCCAGGTTGCCAAGCGTCGTGCCCAGCGTCGTCTCGTAGACCGTGACACCTGCAACCAATGCCAGCAGGAACATGCTGTTGACCAGACGCTGGCCGTAGATGGAGTCCTTGCAGTACTCCGCGTCGATGTGCAGGGGAGCGCAGTTGTACGTCAGGGCGGAGAACAGCACGTTGTCCGTTTCCGTGACGGTACGGCGGATAGCGTGCTCGACCACGAGGCCTTCGCGACAGTCTTCGAAATAGAGTCCAGCCATGTTTTTTTGTCTCCTAGATGAATCAGCCGTTGAACGATTTGGCGAGCGCGACGATTTCGCGGGCCGTCTTGACGTGTGCGATGTCGATATGCTCGCCGTCGTAGATAGTGGAAGCACGCCCGCCTGCCTGCGCTTGCTCGAGCGCGGAAATCATGCCCTCGTAGTACGCGACTTCTTCGGCAGAAGGGCTGTAGACTTCATTGACGATTGCCACGTTGGAGGGATGAAGGACAAGCTCACCAACCATGCCGAGACCACGGTCGTGCAAGGAAGCCTTTTTCAGCCCGTCGAGGTCATGCACCTGCTGCCACAGGCCCCCGATGGGTTGCTTGCCCGCAGCGCGCGCCGCCATAACGGCACGCGACTTAAGGTAGAGCGTTTCACGGCCGTCCGGTGTCCAGACATAGCCGAGGGCACGGGCCACATCCGCGTTCTTTGCCGTGGCGCCGACAATGGCGGCGACGCGCTCGCGCGTGGCAATTTCGTAGGCGAGTTCGAGCGAGCGTGCCGTTTCGAGCAGGGGAATCACTCGAGTTGAGCCCAGAGGTACGCCGTTGCGGAACTCGGCTTCGGACAGCATCATCGACACGCAGTCGACGTCTTCCGGGCCACCGGGCTTCGAGATGACAATCCCTTCGAGATGTGGGCCCACGACGGCGACGATGTCCTCGAAGTCATACAGGTACGGGCTGCGATTGATGCGCACAAACACGCGCTGGCCTTGCTCAGCCAGCCAAGCCAGCTTGGAGCGAACGATTTCGCGCGCTTCTACCTTCAGATTGACAGGAACGCTGTCTTCCAAATCGAGAATCAATGCATCGGCCTTGGCCGAAACCGACTTCTGAATCCAGTCGGGCTTATTGCCCGGCACGAAAAGCATTGACCTGATTGGCTTCATGGGTGTCATCGAGTGTCTCCTGTATGAAATCCGACGTGTTGGGTATGAGGAAGCGGTTCACTATGCGGCGCGCACTTTATGGACGAGTGCTCTCCCGCGGCTGTAAATCCGCGACTACAGCAAGTTCTGGGGAAGAACGACGCCGAGCTTTACTACTTCATGTACCGTTGAAAATCCGGTGTACGCTTTTCCAGGAACGCACGCACACCTTCGCGAGACTCTTCGGTGTCGTACATGTAGGACAAGGTCTGCATTCCCATCCAGCTAATCCCGCGGATGCTTTCCGTGTCCGCGTTAAACGACCTCTTGGCGATGGCGATGGCCGAAGGGCTGTGCTCGAGAATCCGTTTGCACCAGTCCTCCACCTCAGCGTCCAGTTCGGCGTCGGGCACCACGGCGTTGACAAGTCCCATCGCCTGCGCCTCCCGCGCGGGGTAGCGCTTGCAGAGGTACCAAATCTCGCGCGCCTTCTTTTCACCGACGATACGCGCGAGATATGCAGTACCGAAGCCGGGGTCGACGGACCCAACTCGCGGCCCCACCTGGCCAAAGGTCGACGACTCGCTTGCAATCGTCAGGTCGCAGATTGTCGCCAGCACGTTTCCGCCGCCGATTGCGTAACCGCGGACGCGCGCAATCACCGGCTTTGGGACGTCACGAATCGACGACTGTAGCGCCTCGATTTGCATGCCAATCGAGCCGCGACCGCCGTACTGTCCAGTATGCGCGCTCTGGTCGCCTCCCGTGCAGAATGCCTTGTCGCCCGCACCCGTCAGCACAATCACGCCTACGTCGCGGTCCCAGCCCGCAGTACTGATGGCATCAACCAGCTCATCGACGGTTTGCGCCCGCATCGCGTTCATCACCTTAGGGCGGTTGATGGTGATGGTGGCCACACGATTGGTGGCTTCGTAAATGATGTCTTCGTAGGTCGTTTTCATTGCTTCTCCACGGGTTTCACGAGCCCACGGGCGTCGGCCGCCGCAGCAATCGCCTTGAGGGTCTCCGGATTCGCCAAGGACGACAGGTCTCCGGCGTCCAGACCCAGGCATGCGGCACGTACGGCGCGTCGCATAATCTTCATGTTGCGAGTCTTGGGAAGGTCATCGACAAATAGCACCGCGGTCGGCCGAAAAGCGGTGCCGAGGCCTGAGACAACAGCAGCAGACAACGCCTTCTCCGTTTCGGGAGCCGCGGGCACATTGGGCATAAGAGTCGCGACAAGACCCACTGTTTCTCCCTTGACCGTATCCGGAATACCAATTGCAGCCACTTCCGCGACCTGCCCGGTTGCCATAACCAGCGTCTCGATTTCCGATGGTCCAGTGCGCTTTCCAGCCACCTTGAGCGTGTCGTCGGAGCGCCCAAGCACATACCAGAAGCCGTCCTCGTCAATTGCCGCTCTGTCACCATGGACCCACACGCCTGGCAAGCGACTCCAGTAACTGCTCAGGTAGCGCTCGCGGTCGTTCCACAGGCCACGGGTCAGACCAATTGACGGTGCGCGAAGGACGAGTTCACCAACGCCCCCGGGGCCGATGGAATCACCTTTCTCATCCACGATGTCGGCGCCCATGCCGGGTACCGGGCCCGCAAATGCGCAAGGCTTCAGGGGATGAATGACGGTACCGGTGACAATTCCGCCGCCGACTTCGGTGCCGCCCGAGAAATTGATGATGGGCTTGCCGCTTCCACATACGTGCTCGAACATCCAGCGCCATGCATCTACTGTCCAAGCCTCCCCGGTAGACAACGCGTGGCGCAATGCGGACAAGTCGTGGTTATCGACATCGGCGCCACCGGCCTGCATGAAGCTTCGAACAATGGTCGGGGCGATGCCCAGCACGCTAACTTGATGCTGCTCCATCAGGCGCCAGAACCGGCCGCGGTCCGGATAGTCATGCGCACCTTCTGCCATGACGATAGTCCCGCTGAGCTGGGTCGAGCCGAAAATCAGCATCGGCCCAACAAGCCAGCCCATGTCGCTCAACCACATCAGCCTGTCTTTCGCGCGGTAGTCGGCGCACAAGCCCATGTCCAATGCCAGCTTTGCCATGAAGCCGCAGTGCGAATGCACCGTTCCCTTAGGCTTGCCAGTAGTGCCCGAGGTGTACATCAGCATCACGGGAGCTTCGGCCGGCATTTCGGTGGTGGACGTGTCATCAGGTTGCCCTTCAGTCAATTCGTGCCACCAGTGGTCAATGCCCGCTTCCCACGCGACGTCAACGTTTCGGTTGCGTAGCACAACCACATGCTTCAATGTGGGAACATCGGCGCGCGCGGCGTCAATGGTGTGCTTCATCGGTGTCGGCTTGCCGCGCCGGGTGCTTGCGTCAGCGGTCAGCACAGCTACCGCGCCGCCGTCGCGCAGACGTGCTGCGACAGCATGTGCGCCGAATCCCGAGAAGAGCGGCAGTACCACGCCGCCGATTTTCGCGATAGCGAGGAGCGCGGCAGCTGCTTCGGGAACCATCGGCATGTAGACGCCGATGACGTCCCCCGGACGACAGCCAATCTCACGCAGCCCAGCCGCAAGCCGGCATGTCTGCGCATTGAGTTCGGCATAGGTCCAGCGCCGCACGTTGCCGTCTTCACCCTCCCAGACGACTGCTTCTTGCGTGTCCCTTTCCGTCCCACGGTAGCGGTCCAGGCAGTTCAGCACGGCATTAGTCGTGCCCTCCGTGCACCACTTCACCCACTCGATTCCCTCGCTACTATCGAAGACGTCTCGATACGGCTGATAGAAGCGAAGGTCCATGTGGCTGATGAGAGCGCTCCAAAATTCCTTCGGTTGCTTCGTCGCCAGGTCCAGCAACTCCTGATAGCCAGTAGGGTCGGCGCGCCCGATACCGAGGCTACGCATGAAACCCGCGAGCGCACTCGCCTGTGCGGCATCCGGCTTCGGTTGCCATACGACATCGTACGCATGCCAGGTCGCTTCCATTAATGTCTCCGAGATTTTTATATTGCTATTGATTCGATGCTAGTAGAGGCGTACGCGAGCCTCAAGCGGTGAATTGCGAGAGGGGGGGCTCGCAATATGCGAACGCCCCACGCGTGCCATCAGACAATGCCGGCGTCCCGGAAGGCCTGAATTTGCGCGGATTCAAATCCGAGCTCAGCCAGTACTTCGTCGGTGTGCTCGCCGATAGTCGGTGGGCGACGAGTGACCTCGGGAGGAGTACGCGACAAGACGGCAGGCGGTGCGATGATGGGCACCGGATTTGCCAAGCCGGGATAATTGAGCCACACATAGGCGCCCGACTCACGGATTGCCGGGTCATCCAGGGCTTCACGAGGGGAATTGACGGGGCCGGCTGGAATCTTTGCAGCTTCCAGTTCGCGTAATGCCTCCGCCCTCGTACGGCTGGCGCACCACTTCGCCATGAGATCGCTGAGAACTTCTCCGTTTTCGCCCCGCTTCGTGTCGTCCAGGAAGCGCGGGTCGTCGAAGAGCTCGGGCGCGCCCACGAGTCGTGTCCAGCGCTTGAACAATGGCTGTCCGATAGCCTGCGCGATAATCCATCCATCGGAGACCTTGAAAATATCTGACGGCCCGTAAGAAGGACTTCGATTGCCCGTCGGTGCACGGTTCAAGGCAAGGGCCGCCTCTTCAATCAGGGCTCCGCTGGAAAGATTCAATGCGGTTTGGAGTAACGAGGCCTCGACGCATTGGCCGCGACCACTGCACTCCCGCTCGTACAAGGCCATAATCGTACCGAGCGCGCAAGATAGGCCGGTAGAGAAATCTACGACCGGTGCCATCAGCTTGGTGGGTGCATCGGCGGTACCTGACATATGCACTGCGCCGCTGATGGCCTGACCCATGCCGTCAAAGCCGACCCTGTTTGCGGCAGCCTCATGCGAGCCAAACGCCGTCGATGCCGTCACGATGATTCGCGGATTCAGCGCGCTCAAGGTCGCATAATCAAGCCCGAGATTCGCAAGCGTCTTGGGCGGCATATTCGCCACTACTACATCAGCCGTCCTGATTAGACGGCGCACGACTTCTCGGCCCTGTTCGCTATCGATGTCCAGCGTTATGGAACGCTTGTTCCGATTCGCCTGGAGGAACAATGCGCCCTCTCCAGACGCCGTGACCGGAACCACGAACCGGTCTTCACTACCGCCAACGCGGTCGATGCGAATTACATCGGCACCGTAATCTGCCAGCAACGCTGCGCAGAAAGGGCCGGCGATGAACCGACCGAAATCGAGGACGCGGATACCATCAAGAACCTTTGACATCTGACTTTTTGCTTCCCTGAACTGACTGCGCAAAGACTTCCACGTAGTGACGCCGACGCAAAACGAACGATGTCTCCGTCGATTTGGGCGTCGCTATATATGAGAAGTCTCGAACTGGCGCAGCGGGTATGACGTGCGCCGGATGGAAATTCGTATTGAAATACGACCCTGCTAGGATATGCACCGGAACCGGTGCGACCAAGTGGTAATCCACGAGGGTCGGCCTCGTGATTAACGCTCACAGCACCACGCGCAAATGTGCGCTCCATACTGCTCGGCAACCGCTGGCATTCTATGACCAGCGGGCGGCCAGCAAGACCCCGCCGCTTTGCGGGGGGCGTGCTTAATGGGCCCGGATGTTGAATCCTCCAGGCCCCTGAGTGGCCGGTGTCTCCTAAAGCATCGAGCACAGGCCCTCAGCGACCACCTGCATCTGCCTCTTCTTGCAGCAACTTACGGTATGGTCGCAGAGCGGCAACCATCAGGCATGCCGACAGCAGAGCAGCAAAGAATCCCACGATACCAATCGAATGGCCCACCATCCCGGGGTCACCGAAACCCTTGTCTGTAAGCACGGCGATGGCGGTGGGGCCAATCCCATAGCCAATGAGCTGAGCAAAAAACGTATACAAAGAGGCGACAACACCACGCAGCCGACTCGGTGTGCCAATCTGAAGCGCAGCGGCGAGAATGCCGGTGGGCAACATGCTGAAAAAGAAGGCGCCAGCTATAGCGCCCAGAGCCGCGGAAGACGTGGGCACCAGCGGTATCGCAGCGCAGCAACTCGAGAGACAGAAAATTGATGCGGCTGAGGCACGGAGGGAGGCGTCCTTATAGCCTTTATTGCGTAAGCACTGAGCTACCCATGGGCCGACCAGAACGCCGGCTGCACCGAAAATGATGACGAGCAGACCAAAACGGTACCCGAGCATTGCCGGTGAAAGGCCGTGGTGCCGGATGAGAAAGGCGGGCAGCCATGCGGGCATGCCGAGGACAACAATGGCCAGCATGGAAGCACCAGCGTAGATGTTTCCATAAAAGCCTCGCCTGCCCCACAAAAAGGCCGCTGCCTCTCTCAACGTAAAGTGACGGGTATCGCTGCCCGCGCGAAGCATTTGGGTGCGGACGGGTTCCCGTATAGTGAGAAGTACCGCAGCGAGCAGAAAGCCGGGAATGCCCACCATGACGAATGCGAGCTGCCACGTTGGGAGATGTTCAAACATGGCGAGATGCAACCGAAGGTCGTCCGCAAAGCCTACCACCATGCTGCCCGCAACCAAGGAAAATCCACTTCCAAGCGGAGGCCCCAGCATGAAGACGCTAAGGGCGCGCGGGGCGCGTTTCGCAGAAAAATAATCGGAAATCAGTGACCATCCAAGCGGTAACACGCAAGCCTCACTAGCGCCAACACCAAATCGGGCGACAAAAAGCCCTGCATACGAATCGACCAGACCGCACAGTATGGTAAAGATGCTCCATGCGCAGACCCCAAACACGAGGATATTTCGACGGTTTCTGAGGTCAACCAGGCGGCCAAATAAAGGGGCTGCCAGAAGGTAGGCACAGATAAATGCCGCGCCCTGGATGAAGCTTAGTTGTGTATCGGAAATCAGTAGTGAACGTTTGACAGGGTCCACCAACAGATTGAGGAGCTGACGGTCGATATAGGCCAGGGAGTACGACAGTGTGAGTAGGACTAAGACGTACCACGAATACGGTTTGTCCTGCTCATGGGCACCGACGGTTGTCTCGGTTAGTGCTTTATCTGGGAAGCCCTTCTTCGAAATTGAGCCTTGAGTTGATGTATGCATGTCTCCTCCTTATTGAAGCTTTTGGATTATCGCAGCGGACTGCCGGAACTGATGAACTGGGCGGGTAGCCTGCACCCAGTCACTCGTCCGCTTTTTCTATTGCAACGTTAATTTGGGCGCCGGCTTTCGCATCATCCCCAAATACCGAAGCTTTGCGACGACCTCGTTACGCTGGTTATAGGCCCGGATTTCAAGCTCGAAATCCTGTGCACCTGCGGCAGCCGTTTCTTTAATTTCCAACACCTCACTTTCTGCACGGAGCGTGTCTCCGATTTGGATAGCTCGTATGAGTCTGACGTCTCTGATGCAAATGTCGTGCGGGGCCAAACCATACGTCATTCGGTCGATACCTGTGCTGAACATGAAAATAACCGCAAAGGCAGCCATATCGATGCCGCACAGTTGATTATCTCCATGATCGTATCTAGACGGAACATTGAAGCTCAGTGCGCCATATATAACCGCTTCGATTTCGCTAACGGTTTTTGTGATGGGGTGCTCATATACGTCACCGATAATCACCTCTTCACGATGGAGGTCAGTCATTCGGTCCGACATAACATGCTCCCGAGGAGTTTGGCAGTGCAAAACGGCCCCTCTTGGACGTGGCAATATTTGGGTTAGAGCAGAACAGCTTCACTAGCAGATGCTGAAATACCTTCGCGACACCCCGATTGAGACCTCGCAAAGGGTACCTGACCCCTCGACCATGTTGAAAAAATCGATTGTGGGCCGTCCTATAAGGCCAACTGTTTTGCATCGAGGTTCGAAAAGCAGTATTTCAGCAACCTGCTAGGAGGCAAGATTAAGCAGCCTCATTACAAAATCCAAGCTGTCATCCGCGAGGGGGGGGGCTCGCGGTTTGCGAGCCAGCCTGGATGGCGTGCACTGGGCGCACAGAGAGCAAGCTCCCTGGCTTCCTAGCAGCGCCAACGGAACAGCAGTTGAGCGCGCGGCGCGTCACAGTGGACGCGTCGTGTTTTGCCGGTCCGAAGGGCCCCTTCGTGATATGCGAATTCGAGTCTTGGAGGATGATGGTCAACATAACGTCGCCTGACGCGGGCGTGACCTGATGTGTGACCAAGGCAGCACACGAACAATCCGCACCCTGCCTTGCAGGGCTACATGTTCACTGGGTGCGCTTCCGAAGGGATTTGGTCTCGGTTTCGCTGTCCAAAAGAAAGGGCCGCATTGCCATTGTGCATCAATATGCACATGCATTAACGGGCCCGCCGAACGGACCGAGAGCCAGCAGCCTAAAGAGGAGAGAGACTTATGTCATTGAATGTGCATGCGCTAACGCGCAAGGTGGACCTCTTTACTCTTCGGTTGTACCTGACCGTAGTTGAAGAGCGCCAGATACGCCGGGCTGCGATGCGGGAAAACATCGCTCCGTCCGCAGCGACGAAGCGCATTCGAGACTTGGAAGAGGTCGCAGGCCTTGACCTATTCGACAGGCAGCCTGGAGGCGTTGCACCGAGCGCCGCGGGCGAAGTCCTGGCGCGACATTTGCGTCAACTTTTTGACAACTTGGAAGAATTAAGGGAAGAGCTGGGGGAATACTCTGAAGGCGTGAGGGGACACATTACGGTTGCTGCTCCCGGCACGATAATTCTCCAGTATCTCGCGCACGAGATTGGAGAGTTCTCCCGCAATTTTCCGCAGGTAGAATTGTCCATCAAGCAAGGTAGAAACTCTGCCGTGGTCCAAGCGGTAGCCTGTGGCGAGGCAGATGTTGCCATTTATCTCGCCAACGATGCCTCCACAGCAGACGCCTTGGATAGCATGCCTTATCGCACGGACCGTCTGGTAGCGTTGGTGCCGCGCGGCCATTTGCTTAGCCAGCAATCGTCTGTCGTGTTAGCTGACTTACTCGAGGAACCGTTCATCGGCATCGACGCGAACACGCTTTTGATGGCCAGCGTTCACGGGGCTGCTCGAGCGCTCGGACGCACTCTCGAGCCAAGATTCACCGTGGAAACAGTCGAGGTCGCTCGCAGCTTGGTGGAGGCGGGTCTCGGAGTAACAATATTGCCTGAGTGCATGCATTCGTGGCAAGCCAGCGAGCGGGTGGCAACGCTGGAACTGGCCGAACCATGGGCACTTCGCAGTGTTCGCATAGGGACGCGGTCTGGCAAAACAAGAACCATGGCTACCCGAGCGCTTATTCGGCAACTCACGGAGCCTCCGGGTATGTGACCAATGACGCGCCATAGTTCGGCAACGCTAACCCGCTAACCGCTACGAATCTCGGGTCACATGCAGATACGATGCACCTTCCGGGTCGCGGTACCGTAATGCATCAATAACCAGAGAGAGGGCCGGCGATAGCTGCCGGCGGCTCGCATAATAAAAAAGATGATAGCCAGAGAAAATCGGGCACCACTCGTCCAGCATTGACACAATGCTTGCCAGCGTCAATATTGGATTGCGCTACGTCCAAGGGTACATACGCGATGCCCATGCCGTCAATGGCAGCATCGCGTATCAAAAAGGTATTACTGAAGACGGACTGCCCTCTGACACGTACTGTGACGGATTGCGCATCCTTTTCAAATTCCCACGCATATAATCCACCATACGTCGGCAAATATAGGTTGATGCATGAGTGATGCACCAAATCGCGGGGATTCGCGGGGGCGCGACCGTGAGGAGAGATACGACTGGTCTGTTGTTACCGTGCTTCTAACAAAACGAAATCTTAGGAGTACTCAAAATGAATATTCAACGTAACGGCACCCGCGCGTCTCAAATAGGTCCTGAACAGTATTTCTTCGGCGGCCAAGTCCGCGTTGACATGTTGTTTGACGCTCAAGCCCCGACGCGAGCAAGCGGTGCCGTTGTCACTTTTGAGCCTGGGGCGCACACGGCATGGCAAACCCACCGGTGTGGCCAAGTGCTAATCGTTACGTACGTAGTCTGGATGCTCCCCGCGAGAAACATTGGCACGGTGCTTGTGCTCAGACTGCGATAAGCCATATAGCCACACAAGAGGCGATTAACAGCACGTCGGCGAACTGGCTGGAGAAAGTGAGCGACACGGACTACCACGGCCACGGACTGTAATGGGTAAAGGGATAGAAGATGAAATCTGACCACCACACGCTGTCGGCGAAACAACAAGCGATACTTCCCCTCTCCATGCTGGGCTGGACATCGGTCTAACTATTAACGATTGCAAGGAAATGCTTATCCAGATGTACGCTTATGCGGGTTTCCCTCGTAGTCTCCATGCGCTGGCACAGTTGATGAGCGTACTGGATGAGCGCCAGGGAGGTGGCATTGAGGACCAAGCAGGCGTCGAGCCACGCTCCGCGGCCGGAGGCGATTCGCCTCTGTCATTAGGCACTCGAATCCAGTCGCAACTTGTTGGTGCCCCTGTCCAGGGGGCGCTATTCGAGTTCGCGCCTGCAATAGACCAATACCTAAAAGCCCATTTTCTTGGTAGCATTTTCGCCCGTGACAACTTCGACTGGCAGAGTCGTGAGTTGGCGACAATTTCAGCCTTGGCACCGCAATGGACGGTGTTGCTTCCCAGCTGCGGGCGCACGTGAGGATTTGCCTCAACATTGGGTTGACGGTGGAGCAATTGCTTTGTGCCGCTGACGTGGTCTCCGCGAACGTAGGAACTGAAGTGGCGCAGCGCGTCCGCGACGCACTCGGCAACTAATCGTTGTGAGTACGCACCGCTGCTTGCCGAAAAAGAGCGTCCCATAGGGTGCTTGGTTCACTGTCCGTGTCTTAAGGCGCCGACGGCATCCCGAGCGCAAGGAGTTCCTCTTCCGAAAGCCACTCCGCGAGTGCGAGCGCAGCGTTTTCCGGCGTAGATTTGGTTGGAGGACGCGGTACAGCTGCTGGTGTTTTTGAAAAGCGCGGGGCGGGCGCGGGCTGTACGACGCCCGCTACTTCAACAAAAGTGCCCCTTGCCTTCAGATGTGGATGGTCAGGAGCTTCATCCAAATCGAGAACCGGGGCAAAACATACGTCGCTGCCTTCAAGTAGCGCAGTCCAATCTGCACGAGTGCGGCTCCGGAAATGCGCTCCAAAAATCTCGCGCGCGGTGCCCCAATCGGCGCGTTCAGCGGGGTCGCCTAGCCTTGTAGCCTCAAGGCCCAGCTTATCAACAAGCTGGCGGAAGAACTTCGGCTCGATGGGGCCGATTGACACGTACTTTCCGTCCGCACATTCATATACGTCATAGAATGGGGCCCCGGAATCAAGCAGATTCGTGCCTCGCTCTGGCCCGGTCAGTCCCGCCGCGCGCAAGCCCGCATGAACGGTCAGGAGTGAGGCAACGCCATCGACGATAGCAGAGTCAACAACTTGCCCCTTACCGGACGAGTGCGCCTCTAGAATCGCACTGACGATACCAAGGGCGGCATAGGCTGACCCGCCCGCATAGTCGCCCACGACATTCAGCGGCACCGTTGGCGGTTCACCGGCCCGACCAATCGCACTAAGCAGGCCGGTGATGGCGATGTAGTTGATATCGTGGCCGGCGGTTTGGGCCAGTGGACCGTCTTGACCCCACCCCGTCAACCTACCATAGACCAGCTTGGGATTTCTGGCCCAACAGTCCTCTGGGCCCAAGCCCAGTCGCTCTGTGACGCCAGGGCGAAATCCCTCGATTAACGCGTCCGCCTTGTCGACCAGTGCCAGAACGAGATTCCGGTCTGCCTGGTCCTTTAGGTCGACTTTGATTGACCTGCGGTTGCGGAGCACAAAGTCGAACTCAAGCGGTCGGGATAGTCCTAATCCGGATGCTTCCTTGCGGTCCACGCGAATGACCGTTGCCCCTAGGTCGGCCAGTAACATGGCGCAGAATGGTGCTGGCCCTATGCCTGCCAGCTCGACGATGCGTACTCCTTCAAGAGGTCCCAACTTTCATCTCCCGTATTTTGTGGTTCGTGTGCATGTTGTTGCGCCGCCAGGTGCTGTCCCATGTGCGGCGCTATAGGTATCGCTTCACGCGACAAGTCTGTGTTCTGTAGAAATTGCTCTGTTGGACAGCCGCCTGACCGAGGGCAATGGCACCCCGAACCTGTCATAGAACGCCGCCTCAAGGTCCCCGTGGTCCGGCCAGCCGACCTGACGCTTCAGCGCATCGGAGGGAACGTTGCCTTGCATTAGCTCGACCAACGCGCGCATCAGACGTTGTGTGCGACAAAGGTCACTCAGGGCGCAGCCTTGCGAGAAAAGTCTACGTCGCACTTTCATTGCTGGCATGTCGAGCAGGTTCGACAGAAATGTTGCATCCCACGGATGCTGAGGTTGTAGGAAAACGCGCTGTGCGATGTACTGGTGCAGCGCATCCTCGCCCGCTCCGCAGGCGCTGCTCCGGAAGGCCAGCGTGCATGCCGCAGGCTTCGTCGGAGTACCGTCGAGAACAAGGTCGATGGTTTCAAACGGTTCGAGCGTGAGGCGTTCGCCCGCTGCGAGCACGCGCTCGAATCCCCGACGCCTGACCCTCGCACGGCCATCAACAGCGTCAATCACCAATGAGAAAGCAGGCAACAAACGCTGAAGTTTGACGTGAGAAAGCGATTGAATTGAGATTTGCATAGCGAGCGCTCCCCATAGTCGGTAATTGGACAGCCGCCTGGCGTCCTAGTCACGGTCAGGCCACTTCTTCACCCAACCCTCACGCTGGATACATGGGCGACTCTCCCACTTAATGACGTCGCCACTGGGTAGTTCCATCGCGTCGCAGTGCTCCACTACCTTGCTACGCCCACCCAAAATATCGTCCAGAGAGCTTCGGCGAGGCAGCTTCAGGTTCGATTGGTGCGCAGCCAAGGAAATGTTCGTGTGGACAGCGAGCCAGTAGCTTCCCCCAATAGCGATGGGGCGGCCTTCGTTGCGGGTTACGGCATACATGGTGCTTTACTTACCTAGCGAGTTCCGTCACGGCAAGGGTAATCACCAGACAAGCATGCTCCAAGCTGTAATCCGCGAGGCCTCGATTCACTAATGACGCTCTCACTAACTTGGGTTCCAAAGGCGCTCGCTTCTCAGAGCATCCACCGAACCGCCTTCCCACTCAGCAGAGGAAGTTGGGGCCGCTGGAGGGTCCTATTGCTCACCTCTCTGATGTCAGACGACAGTGGCTCAGGTATCCCCCCAGGCAATTGCAGGCCTTTTCAAAAGGTTCAAGGTGCGTTGCCACGCGGTCGCCAGCAGTGCCTCTAGCGAGCACATGGGCAGTGGACCTTAGGTTGAACGTCAGAAAGGACCTTACTTCAGGGAATCGGCCCGAACGTTAACTGCGAGGCGGCAGCTCGTGAATGAAGCTTTGCGTCCCCCTTGGCGGACCGCATAAGCTTGTAGCGCGCTGACCATACGATTTGTAGTTTCGGCGCGCTGTGTGTGGTGGTCTAATTTCCTCGGACAGGTCGATAGGAGGACAATCCGGAATCGACGAGGAAAAAAGATAGATGACAA